>CAZEUR010000015.1:0-27322 GCA_964515175.1 uncultured Holosporaceae bacterium
GGCTCAGCTCTACCCTTCAAGCACGTTCAGGAACTCTTAACTAAACCAAAAAAGGTGGAAAAAAAGAAAAAACAAACAAAAACAGGCCTAACGGATTGAGGTCAAGACCCCGATTTTTCCCAAAAAGAAGGACTGCTTTTTTAGTCCCCAAGCTCTTCCTTCAAAGAGTTCATCTTTTTGGCATTTTCTTTCTGCTTTTTTCTCTGGTCCATAACCTTTGTTTTTGTGACTGTCATATATTTGACGCATTCAGACCCTACCGTTAAGGATTTTTTGCGGCGAGCATTTTTTTCCGAGAAGTCAATTCTTGATTCTCTTATAAAAATATCAAGTTCATCATCTCCTGACCCATCCCCTTGCTCTTCTCCACCTGTTGTGGTGGGGGCAGTTCCTCTATGCTTGGAATGATACACGAAAGAAATATCTGCAAGCCCTTCTTTGCCACACATTTCACAGACTCCATTGCGTTCTTCCAAGAGAGTTTCGGCCACAGAGGTCCATCCAAAATGGGGAATTACTCGTTGACCCCAATGGCTTTCCCAAGCTTTTTGTATGCTAAAGGTGCGGGGTTTCTTCTGATAACAAGATAATTCCCAATTCTCTTTTTTTAAATATGAGAGGAGATCCTCCAGGGATTTTACAGAAGATTCTGGGATACTCCCGAGATACTCTTTCAAAAGAGGATTTTCTCTGTGAAATGTATGCCCCAACCACTTAGCGGCTTCCACACCCGGGTATGTTGTCCAAAAAGCTTTTTTCTCTTTTTTCGGCTGATCATCATAGAGTTGAGCAAGGCCCATGATACGATCAAAAGTATCTTTTAAGACTTCTTTTCTTTCTTGTTTTATTCCCTTCAAAAAAGAAAATTGAAATTCTGGTGTTCTTTTATAATGTTTTTCATAAGGTCGAGAAGACACAATTTTGTAGAAAAGTGGAACACCAGCATACTCATAAGGAAGCTGCGCGTGACAGCCATCGCACACATCCCACCAACTAAAAGCGTGCACCTCCATATGATCAAGATGCCGTCCTGCCATTAGGGGAGATAATTGTACAGGCAAAAAATAATGGACATAGGTTTTCCAAAAAATTTCTGAATGTAAATCTTCCGGAGATTTATCGGCAGTATTTGGGAGTTCAAAATCCCTAAGCAAATGTTTTGCCAACCAGCCTGCCCGAATAACTTTTATGCGTTCTCCAAAAAGAAGAGGGTATATTTGATGAATTCCTTTTTCCCAAACATGTCCACGCTCGCCACCACCGCTTGCAAAAAGACAAATTTTTTTCTTATCTGATCGAACAAAATGGGTTTCTTCTTCAAGAGTTCCATCGGGTTTTTTGAAATGAAGGCTGATAACCGGGACAAATATATTGGCTTTGCTATCATCATCTCCTAAATAAACATTTGCCAAAAGTTTGGCACGAATACCAATTTCAATAGCTTTTTTGAGCTCCTTTGAGAGCATTTGATGCCCCCTTTCTGGAGTTTCAAAAACGGGAGGAGGGCAAGCAGGTCTAAGTCTTTTTGGAGGAGATTCATCTCTGCCTGGTGAGGAATGGCAGGCAAAAAAAGTTCCGACTATTGTGGCACACAAAACGAAAAATTGAATTTTTTTACAGCTCATTACCATTGATCACTCACAGGGTTTTTTCCTAAGAACTCTTCAATACGTGTTCTATTAGAAATTGCAAGTCCTTTCAGCAGATCATATAGGGAAAGCTCTTTTTTTTGAAGCACTTCTGTTTTTGAAAACCAAGGACCGCCATGTGATGATCCAGCTGGCCACACGACTTATACTAGATGTTAAAAAGCTTTGGGTTCGTCAGCACTCTTCAGGGCTTCATTTTTCTCGATAAGTTCCTTTGCCTTACTAACCCATTCAGGGGCGCTGTCTTCAGAGGATACATCTGCCGGAGGAGGGGGGTCATCAAACAGGGGGCCAGAAGATTGTTCTGCGACTTCAGGTTCTGCTTCTGTAGGAGGTGACGGAAGGTCTTGGAAAGGGTCTGGGGCCCCTCCTTGATTTTCAATTTGAGAGACAACCTCAGATGTTGCTGTAGGGGAGGGCATCTCAGGCATATTAGGAATTCTTAGGCCCGAAGAAGAGCCTGTTGCAAAAGGATCTGCAGAGCCGGCTTGATTTTCAATGTCAGAAACCACTTCTTCGGAGGGTTCTTGGGGAGCCATTGTAGATTCTGTTATTTGAGGCTTGCCTACGACAGCTTCCACAGAATATTTGCTACGATCGAGAAATCTTGCCTGTGCTTCCATCTTTTTTTCGATCAGTCTTTGAGTTTCTATGGGGGTCGCTGCACGATCTGCTAATACCAAAACGAAATTGTTGGTACCATCTGCGTTAGGGGACATGAACTGGTCTACAGCACTACATTCTTTGGTGGTTTTGATATGGAGAATTGAGAAGTTGGGGTTAGTTTCATCCAATCGATAGCTTGCGATGTTATAATCTCCAAGATCCCGATTAGGCATGGGGGGCCAATTTGTTTTCGGCAAATATACCAAGAGCAATTGATCAGAGGGGATGGATTGGAAGTCAAAATATTCCTCTTTTTCCGATCTAATAACAAGCCAAGTGGTACCCCCTTCTTTGGGAATAACTTTGATCTGCTTAATCTTGTTCGCATGAATCGCCGTATTTATTTCTTGTTTGATTTGAACCAGAGGCTGGGGAGCAGGTTCTGGTACAATGATGCGGGGTTCTTCCAAAGGGGCCGCTTCTTCAGGTTCAGGGGCAGGCGGAGGGGTGGGATTCTCGGTTATAAGATCAATAACGAACCGAGTGCTTTTTGATTTTTTTATCAGATTTTTTCCCACAACGCGTGTGTTGGGCTGAAGGGAAATAACACATTGACGCCACCCCTCTTTATTCTTTTTAATTGTATATTTCTTAAATCCTCCATAGGCGGAAACTCGAGACCCAGGAATTTGCCAAAACGTATCCTCCGGTCCCCCTATGATGATTTGGTTGATTGTCGAATTTTCTTTTACGGTAAGAGGCATGGGCTTGCTGAGCTCAAATTCGATTTTCGTTTTGTTTTCCACAAACCCCACTTGGATGTCCTGAACCGTAAGATTAGAACGTGCGTGAAGAGGAAGGCCCGGAAAACAAAGGAGAAGACAACTTATAAAAATTCTTAATTTCATACCATCCTGCCATATCTTTTTAATAATCATACACAATTTTTACCATTTGTGCAGGTGTTTTCTCGTGTTTCATATGGTGTGGGGCTGTGCACAAAAACACATAAACCCTAGACTTCACAAAAGTTTCGTGTATACTGCGAGAGGATTTAGGAGAACAGAATGGCTCGCGTAACCGTAGAAGATTGTATTTTAAAAGTTAAAAATCGTTTTGAGTTGGTCTTGCTGGCGGCCCAAAGGGTGTCGGAGATTTCTCTTGGAGCCCCTCTCACCGTTGATCGGGATAACGATAAGAATTCTGTAATCTCTTTGAGGGAAATTGCAGAGGGTACCGTTTCCACGGCCCACCTCAAAGAAGAAGTCATTCGTCATTTCCAAAACTACAGAGAAATGGATGAGGAAGAACAGACAGTTTTAGATGTCCTCTCTGAAGAAAAGGGATGGCTTCAAGGGGCAGAGGATGCTAATATGAAGGAAGAAGTTATCGAGGATAACCTTACTATTGTCAACGATATAGAAAGCGCAGATATTGACGATTCGACTGAAGACGAAATTTAAGCAAGATTTGCAGTTTTTGAGAAGAGGAGGGCCCGGGTGGGCCCTTTTTTATTCATGAAAGAGCGGCTCAACAATTTAATTAACTCTGTTGTAGCGTATGCGCCTAAGGCGGATGTGGCGCTTATTCGCAAAGCCTATGATTTTGCAGAACAACATCATGGAGACCAAAAAAGATCTTCAGGAGAACCCTATATTACCCATCCCTTGGCTGTGGCGGAAATCTTGGCATCGTTTAAGCTCGATGTTCCCTCTATTATTACGGGGTTACTGCATGATACCATTGAAGATACCTCTGCAACGCTTGAAGATATTCGCAAAGAGTTTGGCAAAGAAATTGAAACCCTTGTGCAGGGAGTCACAAAACTTGCCCGCATCGAGGTTCAATCTAATGTTTCCCAACAGGCAGAAAATTTTCGGAAACTGGTGTTGGCCATGTCCGATGATATACGGGTCCTATTGATTAAGCTTTGTGATCGCCTTCATAACATGCGCACCATAGAGCATTTGCCTATGGAGGGGACTCGACGTCGAATTTCTTTGGAAACTTTAGAAATTTATGCGCCTCTTGCGGAGCGTATGGGCATGAATTCTTTGCAGGAGGAGTTGCAGGATCTTTCTTTTGCGCAGCTTAATCCTGACGCTTATCAGTCCATTGTGGAGCGTATTCAGCATCTGCACCAGTTAGATAAAAACACCACCGCCCTTCTGATCAAGGATTTGGAATACATCCTTAAAAAAGAGGGCATTCATGCGGAAGTTTTGGGTCGAGAAAAAAGACCCTATTCCATTTGGAAAAAAATGCAGCGGAAGAATGTGACCTTTGAACAGCTGTCTGACGTCATTGCTTTTCGGATCTTGGTGGACTCAGTGGCCGACTGTTATCAATGTTTGGGGCTTATTCATAGCGAATACTTTGTGATTCCGGGGCGCTTTAAAGATTATATTTCTACGCCTAAACCGAATAATTATCGATCTTTGCATACCCATGTAATCGGGCCAAATCAGCATCAAATTGAAATTCAAATTCGGACTTGGGATATGCAAAAAACTTCCGAATATGGGGTTGCAGCTCATTGGAAATATAAACAAGGGCTTTCCAGCAAAAAAGGCACCCAATATCCCTGGATTCGGGGATTGCTGGATATTCTGAAAAATGCGTCAGAAGCGGATGAATTTCTTGAAAACACAAAACTGGAAATGTTCCAAGATCAGGTGTTTTGTTTTACGCCACGGGGAGATTTAATTTCTTTGCCCAGAAAGTCAACGCCTGTGGACTTTGCCTATGCAGTACACTCTGAGTTAGGGGATAAATGTCGGGGGGCCAAGATTAATGGCAAATTAATGCCACTTCGAACTGAGTTGCGGAATGGAGATCAGATAGAGATTTTGTCATCGCCTCAGCAAACACCATCGCCCACTTGGGAGCGTTTTGTGGTTACAGGTCGTGCTAAAGCCCATATTCGCCGTTTCATAAGGGCTCGGAAGTTTTCTCAATTTGTAACGTTAGGAAAATCTTTATTGCTTCGAGAAATTAAAGATTCAGAAGAGGTTTTAGAAGTTCACCTAAAAAAAGTTTCAGAGCATTTTGAGGTTAAAACTTTAGAGGAGATTTATGCCCGTGTGGGAGAAGGTCTTTTAAACGCTGGGGAAGTTATAAAGATTGCTCGATCAAAACAAAAGAATCAAGGGGTTGAAGAGGGAGAGGCTATTTCCCAAGTGCTATCCGTTAAATCCTCAAGATCTAAAGAAGCTCTTGAGATTCAAGGGCTTATTCCCGGTATGGCGGTTCATTTCGCCGGGTGTTGTCATCCCCTGCCTGGAGAAGCAATTACCGGCGTTGTGAATACGGGCAAGGGAATCACAATTCATACAAGTGCCTGTGAACTTTTAGATCAGTTTGAAAAAGAACCCAAAAGACTTATTGATGTGGCTTGGGGCCTCTCTTCAGGTACAGAACATGTGGGCCGTCTTTTTGTGATGTTGTCAAACAAGGCAGGCAGCTTAGGAACGCTTACTACCCTCATTGGAAAAAATGAAGGCAATATCATCAATTTAAAAATAACGCGCAGACATTATGATTTCTTTGACATGATTATTGATATTAATGTTCGGGATTTGGAACATTTGCAGAATATCTTAGCCTCTCTTCGGGCTTGTGGCATCGTCAATACAGCAGAGAGAGTTTGAATGATTTTAGGAATTGGGACAGATTTGGTAGATATTCGGCGCATTGAAAAAATCCTTGAGACGCATGGAGAAAAATTTCTGTCTATGACCTATGTAAAATCCGAACAGGAAGCGGCCGCTATAATTACCCATAATCAACAGCGAGCAAGTTATTTTGCCAAAAGATTTGCAGCCAAAGAAGCATTTGTGAAAGCACTTGGTTGTGGGTTTACAGAGCAGGTCACATTTCTGGACATTTCTGTAGACAAGGAGATTACAGGGAAACCCAGGGTTCTATTAAGTCCTCGACTCCGTAAAAAAACGGAGGAAATTTTTGGGAAATCCTCCATAAAGATTGATTTAAGCCTAACGGATGAGTATCCTATGGCTCAAGCCTTTGTAATTATTTCAAGCTATTGAGAGAAAATGAATAAGAAACTTTTAAAAGATATTAAAGAAATTGCCGTCGCCGTCATCATCGCTGTTATTATCCGTAGTTTTATTTTTCAGCCCTTTAAGATTCCTTCCGAATCCATGTATCCCACCATGTTGATCGGAGACTACCTGTGGGTATTCACGGGGGCTTACGGTCACAGCAAACACTCTTTTCCCTATAGTCTGCCGCTGCTTTCTGGAAGAATCCTTTATAAGGAACCAAAGCTTGGAGATGTGGTAGTATTCCGCTATCCTCGAGGGGCTGAAATGCCACGCTTAGCGCGTCTTGTGGATGATGTGAAGGGAATCTTAAGCTTCTCTGATGCCATGACGCTCGATTCCTTTTGGATCAAACGTATAGTGGGTCTTCCGGGAGATCGCCTCCAAGTCAGGAGAGGCGTCCTCTATATCAATGGAAAACCTTTACCCCTGCGTCGTATCGAGGACTTTAAGGAAAAGACAGCCTCTGGAAGATACAGAGATGTACCCCAATTTATTGAAACTTTACCCAATGGATTAGAGCACAAAATTTTGAGAGAATCTTTGGCAGGGGAGGGGCGTTCTGACAACACGGCTGAGTTCACTGTTCCAGCAGATCATTTCTTTATGATGGGAGATAATCGTAACAACTCTGGCGATAGCCGGGAAGGTCTAAGCTTTGTTCACAGAGACTATCTGATGGGTCGTGCTCAAGATATTCTTTTTTCCATTGATTCTGGCATCTTGGATCTTTATAAGGTTTGGGAGTGGCCAGAGATCATCAGATTTAGACGATTCTTTACGGCGATTCGTTAATAAAATAGCTTTAAAGGGCAGACCGACGTTTTCCTAGAGACGGCTGATCCTGAAAGGTTTTCCCAATCGTAAGCGCCCAGGCTACCGGATCTGCAAAAAGAGCCCGGAGAAGGGTATTATTAATCTTATGCCCTGAAAACTGTCCATGAAAATGCTCCTATGAAATTGCTATTATCAAACGTGCTTCTCTCAAACAATTGCGCATAAATCAGAAAATTTTTAAAGGCATAATGCAGGGTATTGTATAACAAGCTAGGTGTTTAGTCCCAGGGTGTGATGGGCAGGATGGCTGAAAAAAGGTCTGCTGGTTGAATTTTTTAGAGATAGTTACTATATATAATATGAAAATTGTTTTTTAAAGGAAATTTAAATGAAAAAAATATACGTTTTACTTTCGCAGATTTTTTGGAGTGTTTCTGGTGTTGCTTCTTTTGTAGATCCCTACGAGGCTCAACAAGCTTCTCAGGCTTTTATAAAGTCTCGACCTAATTTTCCAAAGGATAATGTCGGGGTTGTTATTTGTACAGGTCCGGATGGTCAAACTCATATTTGCGGAGGGTTCCTTGTGAGTGGAAAATTTCTTTTAACTTCGGCTCATTCTAAGGAAATTTCCGATCCTAAGTCTAAAATCTTTGTGATGAATTCGGAGTCTGATCTGACGTTCGGCAAAACAGGATTTCCAGATTTTAAAACAAATTTCCCTCTTTTATTTAAAGAAGGACGAGCTCAAGAAGTACAAACAGTCCATTCCTTGTCATACGTGGAATACGAGAAAATACCGGACTATCTGTGTTCCAGAACAGCAGGGAAGAAAGCTGAATTTATAAAGCTTATGCAAAAAGCGCTTTCTAAACACAAATTTTGTACATCTGTGGATGCTGAGACTCGTATTAGGACTGATTGTGACTTAGTCCTTCTGGAGTTGAGGAATCCTTTAAAAGGGGTGCCTCCTTTTTATTTGGTTCCCTCTTTAAATTCTGAGGAGGCCACGTCCGTTTATGGAATGGGGTTTATCCAGGCCTGGAGTTTTTCTACGGGAGAGAAATTTTTTCAGGGGGAAACTCCAGAATTGGCAAAAAGAAAAATTCCAAATATCCAAAGTCCTTCTTTTGTGAAACAAGAGAAAGGGGTTTTTTCTCAAAATATTTTCAAACAGGTTTATACCCAAAGTGTTTATGGTATCCCAGGTAAGCCTAAACTCTTTAGTTTGTTTGTAAAGGAAGATCCAGAAAATAATGAGAGTTTTCAGTTGGCCCCGAGCTTAGTTTATAACCCAACGGTTAAAGATCCTATTCTTTTTGGACCATTCATAGGTGGTTTTAGCGGATCCCCCATTTTTGACCAGGATAATCATCTGAAGGGATTTGTTTCTGAAACGCTTCCTGCAGCCTGTGGTGGGGAGTCTCTATCCGTAAATATTTTTCAGACGCTTACGCCAGAGACTGTTAGAAAGATACATCTCATCATGGGTGTTCTGACAGCAGAGCGTATGGATGAAATTATTTTGGCTGCAGAGATGGGAGATTTTGAAGCGATGGATAAGCTTAAGAATCTACAAGAATCTGCTCGAACTGCTTTAGAAATGTTTAAGAAAAAAGCTTTGGTTTAAACTGCAGAGCGGCGCTTTTGGGTAACAGGAGTCTCCTGTAAATCTTTTTCTGTCGCCAAAGTCCAGGCAGTGGGATCTGCAAAAATGGCCCGGAGGAGGATGTTGTTTACTTTGTGGCCGGAAAGATGTCCATGGAAATGCCCCAGAATTGGGGCTCCCGCCAAGTAAAGATCGCCGACAGCGTCTAAAGCCTTATGTCGAGCACACTCATCTGGAAACCGGAGGCCATCTTCATTTAAAACCTTTCCATCTTCGAATACTACGGTATTTTCTAAAGACGCGCCCTGGGCCAAGCCTTTTGCCCGGAGAGGTTCTGCATCCTCCATAAACCCAAAGGTTCTCGCTGAAGAAAGAGCCTTTTTAAAAGAGGCGTGAACATCTGGTGTTTTGAAAGTATCCAGAGTGTCCTTCTTATGTCGTAATTCAAAATCATAAGTGAGGGAGAATCCATGAGCTGGCTCTAAACTGGCCCAAGAATCACCTTGATAAACAGTTACTTTTTTGAGAATCTTTAAAAATTTGCGTGGAGTTAATGAAGAAAGGGTGCCAACCTTTTCGATCAGCGTAACAAAAGGGGCAGAGCTTCCATCCATAATTGGGAGTTCCGGACCATTTACTTCCACAAGAAGATTGTCAACTTTAAGAGCCGCTAAAGCTGCCATAAGATGTTCAACAGTGGAAACGGTATGTCCATCTTCAGAGCGCAAGACAGAGCAAAAATTTGTATCGGTCACATGATTCCACAAGGCAGGAATTAAAGCCGTATCTGCTGCTAGATCGGTTCTTTTGAACCAAATACCAAAATTGTCGGGTGCCGGATGGAGTGTCAAAGAAATACTTTTACCTGTATGGACACCAATACCCTGACATCGTACAGTTTTCGCAATTGTTTTTTGGAACATATTCCACTTTCCACAAATATATATCTATCTTCAGACTACCCTGGACAGGGCTTTCTGGGAAATCAACATTTGTTTCACTTTGTTACTAGAGAGACTTTGCTCGTTCCACAAGACTATGCCAGAAGGCATGAAAATCGGATTCAGAGATATCTTCTGTGGGGGAATCAAAGGCCCCTAAATACTCAATTCCTATAAATTGAGTGCCAGGGTAATTCTCTTTGAGAGCGTGCTTTACACTTTCAATATTCTTTTTTCGATCATCCACAAAAATGACTATTTTGGGGGTAAAATTAGCGTGCTTTAGAAAAGTGACCAGAACCGTACCTTTGTTATGGGCTCCCTGTTCTCCATTAGAAAACAAAAGACCCTTAAAGAAAGTGGGATGATTGCTCCGATAGGGTGGAATAGTTTTGAAGATTACTTCTTTAAAATCAAAGGTATTCTCAAAGTTGATTCCAAGGTCATCAAGAGCACTGTGGCGGAGTTCTTCTATGCGGGCTTCTCCAAGGGCTTGTCGCAGATAGCCGGTAAGGGCGGCAGTGAGGGCAATGACTTTTACTCCCTGAGTTTGGAGGGTTCCAATGATTTGAGGGGTGCCTTCTTCCACGAGTTTTGAAGGAAATTGAGCAGGAAGGTTTAAAGTTACGTCTTTGACTTCTGAAGAGAGCCGCTCAAAAATTTTCTTATAAACGGCCCCATGTTTTTTGAGCGTGGGGTAAGAAGTCGCTGGATGCGTAGATTGAATTAGGGTCATATCGATATCAAAGGCCACCAAGATATCCCCAGGGTTCGTGGTTTCCAGAGCTTTTTCTACGTGGGCTTTAACGTCATTCATGGTGTGAGTGGTCATTGTTTTGGCTCCCATTCCTTTTGTGATGATCAGGATAACGAAAAGTAAAAATTTCCGCTTCATGGGAACTATCCCCGAGGCTCTTTCAAGAATAACGCCGCAATTTCAGCGCGTAGCTCTGAGATGCCCAGTTTGACCTCCGATGAGGTGACAATAATCTCTGGATGGGCCGCCACATGTTTTTTGAGTTTTTCGAGGGTTTGTTCTTTGATAAGGGTTACTTCCGCAGGTTTTAGTTTATCGGCTTTTGTGAGAATCGCCTGATAAGACACGGCTGACTTGTCTAAAAGATCAAAAATTTCTTCGTCTGTAGGCTTTAGGCCATGGCGACTATCTATCAAAACATAAACTCGACGTAGGGTTGTCCGACCTTTTAGGTAGGCGTGAATCAAATGATTCCAATTGAGGATCTTTTCTTTGGAGGCCGCAGCATAGCCATATCCTGGCAAATCCACCAAAAGGCCATGATTTGAAAGGTTAAAGAAGTTGATTTCTTGGGTGCGGCCCGGGGTATTGGAGGTGCGAGCGAGTTTAAGCTGATTGGTGAGGGCATTAATAAGAGAAGACTTGCCCACATTGGAGCGTCCAGCAAAGGCAACTTCTCCCAAGGACTCCACAGGTAAATTCTCAATACGATTGCTTGCCGCAACAAAGTCACATCTTTGGGCGAAGAGCCATTCTCCCGTCTTAATCCAGGCAGCATCTTCCCAAGGATTAAGGGGGAGGGGTATCGTCATTTAGCGAGTTGCCCTTCCGAAAGCTTCGTCATTCCCCATTGCTGTAGAATGGCCAGTAGGTTAGTGCAGGTCCAGTAGAGGACTACACCTGCTGGGAATTGACCCAACATGTAGGTAAAGAGAATCGGCATGATGAGGAACATCTTCGCTTGGATAGGATCCAAGGATTGAGGGCTCATCTTTTGCTGCAAGAACATGGTTCCTCCCATCAAAATGGGTAGGGCGCCAATCATCAAGAAGGAAGGCGGTGTCCAAGGAATCAGCCCAAACAAGTTAAAGAGAGTGGTGGGGTCTGGGGCCGAAAGGTCATGGATCCATCCATAGAAAGGTGCGTGGCGCATCTCAATGCTAATGAGCAGCACTTTATAAATGGCAAAGAGAACCGGGATCTGTAGGACCATAGGCAGGCACCCAGAGACGGGGTTTACTTTGTTCTTCTTGTAGAAGGCCATCATTTCCTGGTTAAATCTGACTTTATCATCACCACATTGCTCCTTCATGCGATTCAGTTCTGGCTGAAGAGCACGCATTTTGGCCATGGATTTGAAAGACTTATTGGCAAGAGGGAAGAGAAGGGTGCGAATGATGATGGTAAGCGCAATAATCGCAAGCCCAAAGTTTCCAAGGAACCCATGCAGCCATTCTAAGACAAAGAATAGAGGCTTTGTAATGAAATAGAACCAGCCAAAGTCCACGGCCAAATCAAAATGAGGGATACCAAGATCTTTTTCGTAAGCATCTAAAAGCTCAACGGCCTTGGCGCCAGCAAAGAATCGGTAAGAGTTTTCGGCGGTGCCTTTTGTGGGAACCATAAGACCTGAAGACAGGAAGTCCGCTTGATAACGGGGAGCTCCTGCATCCGTTGACCTAAAGGCCGCCGTTACATTTTGAGCTTGATCTGGAATGAGGGCTGTTAACCAATATTTATCCGTAAGTCCAAGCCACCCTTTGGTATTTGAATAGGTTTCTTTTTTATCATCATCGAGAGATTTATATTTAACTTCTTGGAGCTTGTTATCAAGATATCCAACAGCGCCTTCGTGTAAGGCATAAGATGCAGAGGAAACTTCAGGATTCTTGCGGGAAATTAACCCGTAGGGGCTTGCCACAAGAGGGGTGTTAGAATTATTGCGAATACGCTCTTTGACGGTGAACATATACTTATCATCTACAGAAATGATTTTCTCGAAGGTCACACCTTGGCTATTCGTCCAAGAGAGTGTAATGGGTGTTTCGGGTGTCAGAAGAGATTGAGAGGTGCTCCACACAGTTTGTGAATCAGGGAGCTGAATGTTGGGTGTGTTCAAAATCCATCCTGACTCTAGGTAATAAGAATGCTCTGTTCCTGCAGGGGCTAGCAAAGGCACATCAGAACTATCAGGATTTGTGGTCTCATGGTATTTGGTGAGGATCAGATCATCAATACGAGCGCCTTTCAACGAAATGGACCCTTTAAGCAGAGATGTCTTAATGCTAACACGAGGGGAAGACTTTAGTGCTTGGTCATTCGTGAGAGGTGTGGATATAGGAGATGCTGTAAGCTCCGGAATAGCTGAAGAAGGGCTTTGAGCTGCCACTTGTTGTTGGAGTTGTTCCATTCGAGGTTTTTCATAGAAAAAATGGAATCCAACAAAGATCAAAACGCAGGCAATTGTGGCTAGAAGAAGATTTTTGTTTTCCGTATTCATTTTAGTCCTTTCGCTTATTTAAGAGGGGCACTGGGTCATGATGCGAGCAAGTGCTCCAGGGATGACACCGAAAAAAACGCTTTATTCCCAAGAGAGCACCTTGAAAGGCCCCATGCACCTCGAGGGATTCCATCATATACAAAGAACAGCTGGGCGTATAGCGGCATCTTTGAGGCAGAAGAGGAGAGATAAAATACCTATAAGCCAGTACAGGAACTTGAAGGATTTTGGCAATAAAGTTGCTCTTTTTTCTCCTCATGCGACCCCATCCAGAATTTTGCGGTGTTTTTTAAAAACCCAAGCAATAGTTTTTTCGAGCTCTGTGAAAGGATCCGTTAAAGTGTTCTGTCGGGCCACAGTCACATAATCAAGAGGGAGAACTGAATTGATTTTGAGATGATTGCGCAGGGCGGCCTTCAGTCTGCGGCGGGCACGATTGCGCTGGACGGCATTGCCAATTTTCTTAGTCACCGTAATACCGAAGCGAGGTGTTGGTGTGGCCAGAGGAGGAGAAGGCTCAACGGCCTGGAAAATAAGAGATTTTGCAATAATCTTAGTACCGTAATGGGTAGCCCGTACGAAGTCTTTGCGTTTTTTTATCCACAAAATTGTCATGATCCGGGGCGCTTTAGTTTAAAAAAAACTAAGCAGATAGCTTCGCCCGTCCCTGAGAACGACGATTGCTGAGGACCCGACGACCTCCTACGGTTGCCATGCGGGCTCTGAAACCATGACGGCGCTTGCGAACAAGCTTACTTGGTTGGTATGTTCTTTTCACTTTCAAGTCTCCAAAAAACTGTAGACCTTCTTATAAAGAAATCTTAGAAAGAAGTCAAATCAAATTACCTTTCTGAAAGTAATTCCTCCTTCATAGGCTTGATAGCGTGTTCCAAACTCGCCCGCCAAAGTAGCGGATACGTACCAATTTTCTTCTAAAGCAAATAAACTGGAGAGTTTTGCAATCCCATAGGTGTGAGACGAGTCATTGCTTTCAACTCCAAATCCAGTTCCTAAAACAGTTCCGGTAATGGGTCCTTTTTTCAAGGGGGTGCTTACCAATACGCCTAGGTTTGCGCCATAGGTTACTTGTCCAAAGTCATAATTGTGGATTTTCGTTGCATTGACGCCTACTTCTCCTTGAAGTTGGCTGGCTATCCGTTTTTTTATCGTTAGATTATCGGCTCCAGCTCCGTTTTCTACGTAGCTATCTTCCTGGTCCCACAAGAATGTGGTGGTTAAATAGGGGATCAGATCCAGTTCTGCTATTTTTGTTTTATACCCAAATCCTAGGGAAGGGATTGCTTCAATTCCATCGTGCGTACTTGTTGCAACGGTTGTTGGATTTATCACTCTCCCTGATCTAAACTTATTTTTGTTCAGGGTCAGTATTCCCTCCACGTACCAAGAGTCTGCATTATACTTTGCAAAGGTCGTGAAAAGTTTATTCTTAATCTGACTTTTTCCTGTATTGCCATTAAGCTCTGATGTGGACAGAGCATATCCGAGGGAAGCTCCAACGATTGTGCGGGGATTAATTTTATGATCTCCTCCTATAAGGAGTCCTGACATTCTGCTCTTATAGCCCGTAATTCCACCCTGGTCTCCTTGTGAGATCAGGCGGCCAAAGGGCTGCATCCAAACTCCCGTATTTCCTGACCGGTGAGGGGAGAATTTTTGGAGATTGTCGGCGACCTGGTCTTGCAAACCATTGCCTGTCATGGACAAAAAAGGCACATAGAGAGAAGAGGATGTGTTCTTTTCACTGGAGGCCATCACAGCTCTTGCAATATGTTGGTTTGCCAATCCAAGATGTCTGGACATTTCCCGGTTGTGCGTGGCAAAGGATCTAACTTGACCTTGGTTTGTGCCGGTAAGGGTGGGTGGATAGGTAAATGTTACTTGGAGAAGGGGGATAACGGACCCGCCATCAGCAGGGAGACCAGCGGGCGCTGTCTGACCGGTTTGAAGGGGACTGTAGTTGAAACTAGCCCCAACATTGATAGGGTTCCCATTTGTATCGTACCAGGTAACAGTCGGAAATTCACCGGTGAGAGAAGATTCGTCCCCTCCTGTATCCTTGTAAATTAAAGAGCGGGTGACGTTATTGTAAACTGAGTTAGTATCCAAATAAAGGTTTAAAACGCCGTTGCTTACATCTTGGGAGTGGTTGTTATGGAAGAACACAAATCCATTTGTTGTGCTGTTAATGTCAATGCCTAAAGGAGTGTTGCGGTTAAGGGTCCACGTGGTTCCTGCTCCCTGGACAGATAAATATCCAGGAACGCCATCTTCATTAATTTTGTTGCGAACAGGGGAGGCCAAAGTGCCTGCTGAGGCTGCCAGGGTAAATCCTCCTGCGTTGGTGATGATTGCTCCAGATAGACTTTTAGAAACCAACGTATACCCACGATTTGTAGAAGTGTTTGAAGAGTTAGTAATGGTGGTTCCTGGGGCCGATACACTGCCCACAACTTCTGTAAAACCAACTGAAAGAGATTCATTTGGGCTGTTAGTAATGGTTGTGTTTGTTAAGGTTACTGTACCCACAGATGTGTTTCCCAGTTGAGTCTTCCCGCCGATGTTGTGAATGGTACCATACGTCATGCTTGTGTCATCGTAAAATTTAGTAAATCCTTGGGTGCCGTCACTATCAGCCTGATTATTAATAATTGTGCCGCTAGCTATTATTCCCGACCCAATCGCAAAATTGCCCTGATGGCCGGCATTCTCATCGTCACCATTATTATTGATGGTTACATCGGTCATTGTTACTGTGCCCGCAACAGTGCGGGTAAATCCGCCTATATTATTAATAGTCCCATTCGTCATCGAAGCGGAAGTATTGAAAACAGTGGATCCTCCATAGTTATTGATAACCTGAACATTTGTTGTCTCTAAGGTCCCATTCCAAAGATTAAAAGTTCCTGTTCCCACAACGAAAATTTGAGATTGTCCTGACAAGTTCTTAATCATGAAGGATGTATCATTTCCAGCATTTAGACTTAAAGTATAAACATTGAAGCGGATAACATATGAGGGGGCTCCATCGTTAAATTGAATGCCAGCAAGACTATTACCGCCAGGGACGTTCCCTGCAAAGGCTATTTGATAATTAGGTGCTGGTCCGGCTGGAAAAACAACCAGACTGCCTGCTTCTGGAACGACCTCAGGAGACCAACTCCCATTGTTGTTCCAAGCCCCAGTGTTTCCTGTCCATAGTGCTTCTACTGTTGCTGAAGTGCATCCCACAACCCCAAAAATGAAAAATGAGAGAATCCCTATAAAATTCGATTTTTTTCTTGTCATGCTCCTAGAAGTACCCTGTTGAATTTATTATTTATTTCTTTATAGTCTATCACTCCTCTCTAGAGCTTTCAATTGATGTTATTAGAATGAGGCAAAACTAAGGAGCATCTTATGAAAACCAAAGATACCATTCACGTATTAGCGCGCGCTGTCATCATTCAAGGGCGTCATATTTTAGTATGCAGCACCCAAGACATGGCGCCTAATTATTATTTTTTACCAGGAGGTCATGTGGAGGTGGGGGAAAGTGCTGAGGCGGCTGTTATTCGAGAGCTTCGAGAAGAGGGGGGGCTTAGGGGAACTGTTAAAAGATTTTTAGGGTGTCTTGAGCATAGCTTTGATCCAAATCGGGGCAAGTGTCATTCTCATGAGTATAATTTGTACTTCGAAGTGACGATAGGCCCTTTGGATATTTGTGAAGAAATCCCTCAACTAGAGTCCCATATCAAATTGACTTGGGTCCCTTTAGTTGAATTGGAGACCCTTGATTTTCGGCCTGAACCCCTCAAAAAGATTTTGCCAATATGGATAAATCAAGATTTGGAGGGCGCTTTTATGAGTCACATGGGCAACGTTAAAAAACTATAGAAAAACAAATTTGATCATGATACGATACCTAGGAAGTCAGCAAAAAGTTGGCACACATACAACAACGGAGGAAAATAAAATGAGTAAAGGTAAAATTTTTGATTTGGTTGCTCTGATTCTTGTGATCGTCGGGGGGCTCAATTGGGGGCTTATTGGCGCATTCGGATTCAATCTTGTGACGACAATATTTGGAGATGGGAGCACCATTTCTAATGTTGTTTATGGTCTGGTTGGTGTGGGCGCTTTGTATCTTGCCGCAACAAGCACGAAACTATTGAAGAAATAAATTAACACACCCGCAATTCCCTAAGATTGTGGGCATATCTTTTTTGATTCCTTAGTCTCCATTGATCCCCTCAATTCGGTCTTTGGAGACTAGGATCTTTTTTAATTAGAAAAAAGAAACTTTTTTCTTCAGCGGCATCCTTGAATAGTGGACTTAAAACTGTCATCTTATGTCCATGATGCTATTATCGTCCCAAAAGAAGTTTCTAGACAGTCTTTCTGTTTATCAGGCCCGATTCAGCTGGAATGTTTTTGAAGAAAATGAGTCAGGAAAAATACGATCGTTTGTGGAAGAGAACCAAGAATTTATGTCTCGGAATAATCCTTTGGGTCATCTGACGGGGTCTGCCTGGATTCTAAATGAGGAAAGAGACGCATTTTTGCTTCACCATCATAAAAAACTTGATAAGTGGCTCCAGCTTGGAGGGCATGTGGATGAAGGGGAAGATATTATGGAAGCGTCTCTGCGGGAAGCTAAGGAAGAGTCCGGAATTGAGGGGTTGAAATTGCTTTTACCTGATATTTTTGACGTGGATGTTCATGAAGTTCCGGGGCGCCTAGAAGAACCTGCTCATTATCACTACGACATCCGCTTTTTGTTTCAGGCTCCAAAAAATGCAAACTTAGTTCAACAAGAGATAGAGTCTTTAAGCTTGATATGGGTTCCCATTAAAGAGTTTTTTGGAAACCCCTTGTTTAAGTCTATTCAGAGGATGGGTGAAAAAAGCCTGCCTTATCTCACATGAGCCATTTAATTCCCATAGTTCCAGAAAACGAGGGCGGTCGTCTCGATCATTGGCTGCAAAAGCTTTACCCTCAAGTGCCCTATGGGTATTGGGCGAAGGCTTGCAGGAAGGGCCAGATCCGTGTGGATGGCAAACGAGTCAAGGGAAATGAAAGGCTTCAAGCAGGCCAAGTGGTGAGGTTGCCTCCTAAAAGTGTCTTACAAGACGCCTCCGTTTTGCCACCTCCAGGCCAAAGACAGAAAGATGCCTCAAGTGCGGACATAAAAAATCTAGAGTCTTGGATTATATATGAAGACAAGGATTTTGTGGCCCTTAACAAGCCCGCAGGGTTTGCTGTTCAGGGAGGAACTAATATCAAAAAGCATTTGGATGGTGTTTTGCAGGTGTGGGGAGAACACAAAGGATTTACACCCCATTTGGTTCATCGATTAGATAAAGATACGAGCGGAATTATCCTGATCGCTAAAAATGAAACTGCCGCTCGACGGTTAGGAGAAGCGTTTAAGCAGCATACAATCTATAAGTTATACTTGGCGATCGCCACAAAAGTGCCGCACCCATTTGAGGGGAAAATAGATAAACCCTTGAAGAAAGAGGGGGGTATAGGAAAAGAAAAAATGCGTATTTCTAAAGAAGGGGATCGTGCTATTACCCATTATAAAGTTATTCAACAGGCTGGGAGGGTAGCTTCTCTTATGGCGCTTGCGCCTTTAACGGGACGTACTCATCAGCTTCGCGTGCATTTGGAGTCGCTCGGAAGCCCTATTTTAGGTGATGGAAAATATGGAGGCAAAGAGGTTTTGTGGGAGGGATTCCCTAAAAAACTCCATCTACATGCCTATGCTCTTCTTATTCCTCAGCCTAAGGGGTACCTTTTTTTGAAGGCAGAGATATCTCCCCACATCAAGAAATCCTTGGATCAGCTAGGGTTTCATCATGAAGAAACGTTCAGAGAAGCAGAAGACTTTTTAAAGGGAATAGCAAAAACTATTTAACTCAAAAAGGCTCTGTGATACCATAGAAGAAACAGGAGGAAAACAAGATGATCCACGCACTTCGCAATGAGCATGATGTCCAGAAATATGTATCAAATCTAAAAAATTTCTATGGGGAGCTTTCTTCCTATATTTTGGTAGTGACCATCAGCCTTATTGTCTGGCTTTTGTCGGGAGGTGGGTATTTTTGGCCCATCTGGGTTATCCTGATATGGGGCATTGTTCTTTTCCTGAAAGCATCCAGGCTTCATATTATTAGTCCCATTTATTACTCAAAGAGCCATGATTTGCGAGAAAAACTTCCTTTTATAAAGGAAGAATGGTCTCAGCAGAAGGCACAAGAGATTCTGAAGAAACTGAATATTTCCACAGGGGTAACTTCTTCTGCGCCTAAGGCTAAGAAGAGTGTGGCGAAGAAATCTGTTAGCAAAAAGAGAAATAAGAAATAAACGTTATAAAAATAGAAGGGGATAACCCTGAAGATGAAAAAAATTATTCTAGGACTAATTGGGATTTCCTTTATGGGAGGGGCGCAGGGTCATTCTGATTATGGTTACGTGGGATTAGGCCTTGGGTCGAGTTACAGTCAGATGACAGCCGTTAATAATTTGGGGGGGGGATTCACTACAGAATTCTTGGTGCACATCTAATTCCAGATTGAACTTGGTGGGGCAAATACAAGGAGGATATGTTAAGAATTTCCAATCGGCATTTCTTATGGCAGAAGGCTTTTTGAGAGCTCCTGAGAGTGCAATTAAAGGGAGTTCAAGTTTAATCACACCAGAACAGCAGGAGACAACAACGGTAAGTGTTCAAAGAAAATACACGGTGGGGATTTCTGCAAAAATTGGAAAAAATTTTGAATCTTCTAAGTGGAGTGGATTTGCAAGCTTGGGCCTACTGATCTCTAGATTTTCTATTAAGACGAATCTAGTCCTTTATAAAAGATTCAATAACTCTATCGAAGGGGGTGGCTTCTTCCAAATCAGTAAAAGAACTGGGCATTGCGCCAGGAGTGGGCCTGATCTGGAATGAATTTGAAAGGATGCCTATTCGTTTTGAATATTCTTGCGAGATCTATAAAACTTTAGAAGGTGCTGTTTGTCCGTATCCTTGGATTGAGCCATCAACAGGAGTCCGGACCAAAATATCCCCCCTCTATCATACCTTCATGGTATCTGTAGGATACAAGCTCTAGGTGTTTAGTCCCTCTAAGTAATGGTGCCTATAGAGACATTCAAGGGGCTAAACAATTAGCCCTTTGAACGGGAACAGGCCTATTGAATTGCAATATCTTGCTGTTCTTGAACAGAAAGGGCCGGGATTTCTAAAGACTCTTCTTGCTTGGGAAAAGGAAGCAAAGCCTTCTCCAAAACCTCATCAATCATCTTAACGGGAATAATGTTCAGGTCTTTTTTTATAAGACCTGCTATTTCTGCCAGATCTTTCGTATTTTCTTGTGGGATGAGGACAGTCTTGATTCCACCTCTTTGAGCCGCTAGAAGTTTCTCTTTTAATCCTCCAATGGCTAAAACTCTTCCGCGAAGAGTAATTTCACCAGTCATGGCAACACTTGAATCCACAGGACGTCCTGCTAAAAGGGATACAATGGAGGTGCAAATGGCAATTCCAGCAGATGGTCCATCTTTCGGCGTGGCGCCTTCTGGCACGTGTAAATGAATATCGGATTTCAATAAAAGATCAGGATCAATGCCAAATTCTTTGGCCCGAGATTTAATGTAGCTGAAAGCCGTTTGAACAGACTCTTGCATCACTTCACCAAGTTTTCCTGTAATGCTGATTTTTCCTTTTCCGGGGATTCTCACGGTTTCGATGGAAAGAAGGTCTCCTCCCAACTCTGTCCAAGCCAACCCTGTGGTGACGCCAATTTGTGGCAATTCATCTGCCTGAGAGAACTGATATCTAGGGGCCCCCAAATACTTTTCCAAATCCTCTTTATCAATGAAGATGCTTTTTTCAGAACCCTGAGAAAGTTCCCTCACTGCTTTGCGCATAAGTTTCCCAATCTGACGCTCTAGATTGCGGACGCCTGCTTCTCGAGTGTAATGACGGATGATGTCGCGCAGGGCATCTTCTGTCACAGAGACCTCTTTTGAGGCGAGACCATGTCCCTTTTTCTGCTTTTCCAGCAAGTGCCGTAGAGATATTTGTACTTTTTCTTCTTCCGTGTATCCCTCGATTCGAATAACTTCCAATCGATCTAAAAGAGGGCGTGGCAAATCCAAAGTGTTTGCCGTAGCAATGAACATAATATGAGAGAGATCGTACCCTATTTCTAGATAATGATCATTAAATTCAGAGTTTTGCTCAGAATCGAGAACTTCTAACATGGCAGAGGCAGGGTCTCCCCGCCAATCAGCTCCCATTTTGTCGAGCTCATCCAAAAGAAATAACGGATTTGTTGCCTTTGCTTTCTTCATGTTTTGTAAAATTTTACCAGGCATGGCCCCAATATAGGTACGGCGATGACCTCGAATTTCCGCTTCGTCACGCACACCACCCAAAGCCATTCGAACAAAGGGCCGCTGTGTCACAGTTGCAATGGATCGTGCCAAGGAAGTTTTTCCAACTCCTGGAGGTCCCACCAAGCAAAGCACTTGGCCTTTAGAATTTTTCAAACGTTGCTGAACGGCTAGAAATTCAATGATACGCTCTTTGACTTTTTCTAAGCCATAGTGATCCCCATCCAAAATATCTTGAGCTTTTTTTAGATCAATGGTCTTCCATTTTTGTTTCTTCCAAGGAAGGTCCACAAGACAATCGAGGTAGTTTCTAATGACGGATGCCTCTGCTGCCATGGGATTCATATGGCGCAGCTTCTTTAATTCACTTTCTGCTTTTTCAGACGCTTCTTTGCTGAGGTTAGCCTTTTTAATGCGATCGGCGAGTTGGGTTAGATCATCTTTTCCGTCTTCGTTATAGAGCTCTTTTTGGATAGCTTTTAACTGCTCTTGAAGATAGTAATCCCGATGGTTTTTTGTTAATTGAGATTTAAGTTTTTCCCGAATTGTTTCTTCAGTTTTAAGCGCTTCCGTCTCACGACGCATATAAAATAAAAGGAGTTCAGTGCGATCTTTAAACGTTTCTGCCTCTAGCAAAAGTTGACGCTCATCCATGCTGAGAGCAAGATGTGTGCTAATAGAATCGAAAACGGCTTCGTCATCGCCAAGAGTTTGAATATTTTCAAGAACTTCTGTAGTAATCTTTTTATTATATTTCGCATAGTCTTCAAACTCTGTGAGAAGGATTCGGTTCAAGACTTCGGTTGTTTCTTCAGATGTTGGCTCTATGATTCGGGGGGATATTTCAGCCGTTAATCCTTCTTTTCCATCTTGGACACTATGAATTCTGATGCGGTGACGGCCCTCCACCAAAACTTTTATGGACCCCTCCGGTAAATTAATGAGCTGAATCACCTCCCCAAGTGTTCCTACTGAGTATAAGTCATCGAGAGAAGAGGGGGCATCTACGGACGCATCTTTTTGATAAACAAGGGCGATTTTCCCATCCGTTGAAATGGCTTTCTTTAAGGCAGCAATAGATTTTTCTCGGCCCACAAACAGGGTTACCACCATATGGGGCAAGACAACAATATCCCGTAAAGGCAGTAGAGGATGAATGTCGATCTCAGTTGTCACAGAAAACTACCTTTAAGTTTTTATCGCGCACTAACTTCTTTTTTTAGCGAATGCCCTTTTAATGTCGAAGATTCCACAACTCGAGGCTTTGGACGAATGACGGCACCATTAACCATTTCCTTCGTAATCACAAGAGAATCAGTGGACTTTTTATCGGGAATATCAAACATAGAGTCTAGCAAAAGATTTTCCATGATGGATCTTAGTCCTCGCGCTCCCGTTTTTCGCTGAACAGCTTTCTTTGCGATCGCTTTTAGTGCTTCCTCTGTAAACTCCAATTTCACCTCTTCCATATTAAAGAGAGTTTCATATTGTTTTACTAAAGCATTTTTAGGTTCGGTCAAAATGCGAACAAGAGCTTCCTCGTCTAGGTCTTCTAAAGTAGCAAGCACGGGAAGACGTCCGATAAATTCTGGGATAAGCCCATACTTCAGCAAATCCTCTGGCTCTACATCCTTCAATAAATCAGATGCCTTTGCATCATTTTCTTTTCTCAGATCTGCACCGAATCCTATGGAAGAGCTTTCTCCCCGGGCAGCTATAATTTTCTCAAGACCAGAAAAAGCTCCTCCACAAATAAATAGGATGTTTGTTGTATCTACTTGCAAGAATTCCTGTTGCGGATGCTTCCTGCCTCCTTGAGGCGGGATAGAGGCAACTGTTCCTTCCATCATTTTGAGTAGAGCCTGCTGAACGCCTTCTCCGGAAACATCACGCGTAATAGAAGGATTTTCTGACTTGCGGCTGATTTTATCAACCTCATCAATATAGATAATTCCTCGTTGTGCTCGTTCCACATCGTAATCGGCGGCTTGTAAAAGTTTTAAAATAATATTCTCTACATCCTCTCCCACATATCCAGCTTCTGTCAAAGTAGTGGCATCAGCCATGGCGAAAGGCACATCTAGAATACGAGCTAAAGTCTGAGCTAACAAAGTCTTTCCACACCCGGTAGGTCCAATGATCAAAATGTTAGACTTTTGAAGCTCCACTTCTTTTTCTTTGTCAGCTTCGTGGAGAAGTCTTTTGTAATGGTTGTGGACGGCAACAGCCAAAGATCTCTTGGCGCGTTCCTGGCCGATCACATAGTCGTCCAAGATGCTATAAATAGCGGAAGGGGTGGGAATATCTTCTTCATTAGAAATAAAACTATCTTTTGTTTCTTCCCGGATAATGTCTGAACACAAGGATACGCACTCATTGCAAATGAATACGGAGGGACCAGCAATAAGCTTTTTAACCTCTTGTTGATCCTTTCCACAGAAAGAACAATAGAGGTTCTTAGAATCGCTGGATGGAGAGTCGGTGATATCTGTCATTTTATTGTCTCTTAGCCACACTTAACATCATCTAGGAGCATTCTATATGAAAAACAGACAAAATAGCAAGAAAATTCCTTGAAACAAAGGTCTAGCTAGAGAGGAGATGGTCCTACTCTGCCAGACTATTGATGGCGGGCTGATGAATTTTTACCTGGTATTTATCCTTAAGAGCCATGAAAAATTGAAGATAAATATCTTGTTGAAGAGCTTCTGAAAGCCCTTCTTTGAAGGCTTTATAGAACCCTACACTCTTCTCAATATTAATAGGCGTAATCTCAGCTGTAATTAATATATAGGTGGGCGTAAAGGGGGCTATACTAGGCACGAGGATGGGTTCTTTCTCCTTTCCTTTAAATCCTTTCGCAAGGATAAAAGGGGGAACTTTAAGATTCTTAGGAAGCTCCATAAGAGAGACAGCATTGATTTGATCCAGAGTTGCCCCAGACCCTTGAAGGCTTTCTGGAGCTTTGCCCTGCTGTAAGGCTTGAAGAGCTTTAGACGCTAAAGAAGCGGCAAGATCTGATTTCTGTTCCTCTTGGCATTTTACAGTGATTTTGTCTTTAACTTCGTCGAAAGAGAGAGGCTTTTCGGTTGTCACTTGATCAACCCTCAAAATATAGGCAACACCGTCAGGTAGATCTGTGATTGGAGTTTCTCCTCCTTCGGGCAGATTATTGACGTCTTTTAAGATCTCTTCAGATAGGTTAGGTGGGGTTGGGGCTCTCTCTTGTAGGGTAGTTTGCACCAAAGGCAATCTAAGCGCTTTTGAAATCTCTTTAAGACTCATACCACTATTTATTTTTTCTTCGATCTTTTTAGATAAGTCAGCAATTTCTTCCAAGGCTTTCTGTCGGCGAAGCTCGGCTTCAACCTGGGGGCGAACCTGAGAGAAAGGAGAGAGTTTTGACGGGGTAATATTTTTCACATAAACGACCACATAATCATTCCCAAGTTTAATGGGATTTGAGACTTTTTTTGCAGGGGTCGTGAAAACAATCTTGGACAAAGATCGATTTAGCTCAGTTTCTGCAACATTTTCCAGAGAAACCGTTGCTGTGACGGGCGTCTCTTTCCCTGCTTTTAGTAATTCTTGATATTGAGCCACCTCTTCTGAAGTTGCTCCCTTAACCACAACAAACGTTCTTTTTTCAGGAGTCAAGAAAGTTTCAGACTGTTGCTGGTAAGCTTCCTGAAGTTCCCTTTCTTGGAGGGTATACTTTCGTCCTATGACGGCTGGATCTAAGAGGATTAGAGAGAATTGCCTTTTTCCAGGAATAACATACTCAGATTTATGAGTGTCATAATAAGAGTGGAGAGCTTCGAGTGTAGGCCTTGTGTTCAAGCTCATTTTCGCTGGATCAAATTTTAAAACCTTAAAAGATCTTTTCTCATTGAGCGCCTTAAATGTTCCCAAAGCAAGAGATGCTGGAACATAGTTTCCAGCACCAATCCCAGACAAAAGTTGGGTTCTGGTGAAGGCACGCTGGCGGCTTTGAAAAAAAGCGCGCTCAGTAAGATTGTTAGCTCGTAAAATCATGTCAAACTTTTCTCGATCAAACTGTCCTTGAGCATTTTTAAACATAGGATCCAGGTTAATTGACGTGGCAATCAAACGGTCTGTGGCCGTTAGTTTTGAGTCTCGAATGAAGAGGTCGATCAATATTTCATTGACCAGTCGATCCAAGACTTGATTGACGAGCCCTAGCTGCAAAGCTTGTTTGAAGGAGATAGATTTTGTTTTTAATTCTGCATTCAAGCGCTTAAGGTCTTCTTGAACGGCATTTTGAAGCTGTGCTTTAGAAATATCAATTTTACCAACAGAGGCAACAACATGGCTCGTGTCTTTCCCTCGAAAGAACTCTGAGATTCCCCAAAATAAACCAAAACTGAGAATCAGAAGCCCCAGCAAAATCTTGGCAATCCACGAAGAAGAATGAGTTCTTAAAAATTGTAGCATATTAAATCCCTAAAAATTGTTAGACCCCCATGACATTTTGTGCCATAAGTGTCCTCTATAGATATCACATTATTTCGTTGGGTGCTATGGGGAAATTAATCGTCGGTAATTGGAAAATGAACAAGGGGGATGAAGCTGGCCTTCAGCTTGCCCAAGACCTCCTAAATCTGAAGGGAAATGTTGTCATTTGTCCCCCCTATACAATTTTACGTGAAGTGACGCAGCTGGTTCAAAAGTCCTCTCTAAAGGTAGGCGCACAGGATTGTGCTTCCCATTTGGACGGTAGTTATACGGGAGAAGTCAGCGCTTCCATGATTCGGAACAATGGATGCTCCCATGTGATTTTGGGGCACTCAGAGGCCCGCACACATCGTCATGAGACGGATGAGCTTGTGTGTCAAAAGGTAAGCAGAGCATTGGACGTGGGACTGGTTCCCATTATTTGCATAGGCGAAACGCGAGAAGCCTATGAAGGGGGGGGGACCCAAGACGTCTTAAGAAGTCAGCTGGAAAAGTCTCTGCCTAAAACAGATCAGGAAATTATTCTGGCTTACGAGCCCGTTTGGGCCATTGGTACAGGCCTTGTGGCGTCTTTGGAGTATATTACAGAAACGCACCAATTTATCCAAAGCCTTACACACCACAAATATCCTATTCTTTATGGGGGATCTGTGAACGCTAAAAACGCCTCAGAGATTCTTTCTATCTCTGAAGTGGGAGGTGTTTTGGTAGGCGGCGCTTCCTTGCAAGCAGACGAGTTTCGAAAGATTGCGTGTGTTTAATCACTAGGCCTTCTCAGTTTTTTTAGGGCCTTGTAATTTTAGGGCCTTATAATAAGGAAATTTTATCTTCCGCAGGGGAACTGTAGCGAGGCTCACATCTGACCAAGAGGCCGCTCCACCAATCTTTTTAAACCCAAATTTTTCATACCAGGGGCCTAGGTGAGGGGCTAGAGTGGAGTATTCAAGGCCGATAAGCGTTTCTTCAGGAAAAGATTTGTTGCCACGTAAGACAGTGAACAATGTTTCAAGGGCGCGAGATCCATGGCCTTTTCTCTGTTGGCTCAAATCTGTAATAGTAATATTACGCAAGCGGATTAGAGGAGTGCCCTGTGGATACCCAGTACAATCGCCCTCGGGGTAATATTGCACCAGGATTGTTCCAATACAGGTGTTGTGATTATCTATAATATCCCATGCGAGTTGTGTGAGCCTAGAAATAGGGGCCGTCCAAGCGCAGATGAGAGCCGTTTCTTCTCTGTATTGCGGAATAGTATTTTTCTTATTTTTTTCAAATAGGGCTGGCTTATCGGTAAGACCTGTGACAGTTTTTTGATTTCTCATTAAACCCTCAAAAAAAGCAGACATCTCATTACCCGTCGCAGCAAAGGAGCCTATAGCCCAACAAACAAATGTAATTCCAACAAAAATTTTCTGCATTATTTAAACTCCTTAACCAACATATGTTTTGCATATATAGCAATTAATTCACTATGCTGCAAGTGTAAAACATCAGGGCGGACGCATCTAAATAGCAGATAAGATATTGAAGAGTGTATTTGGAT
>CAZEUR010000016.1:0-26956 GCA_964515175.1 uncultured Holosporaceae bacterium
CTCGAGACTCATCAATTCCAAACAAGACTCCCACAAATAGCTGGGTAGTGTAACTTCGATAGTACAAAAGCACCATCAATACCATGTCTTCCAGCTCAAGTTTGAAATACCGTCCAGGCCGCTTGTAAGCTCCCAAAACTTTCTTCTCCCATAAAGGCTGCGCTCGAGATAGGATAAAATCTACCTCCTCAGGCCTCACGCCGAATAATCTTAAAAAAGTTCTTGGACGTTTGCGTAGTCTTGTGTACTTTCTCATGGGAACCTACTTTAATAGCTTATGGTTGGTTCCCACCTTTCTCTCAGATCTCCCTTAAATCTTCAAGCTTTTCCTCCTCCCTCCTCACTTACGCAGGAGGTCTATTAATAGTCCTTTAAAAAATGTATTTTTCATTACATAAATCTCCTTAAAACCCTTTATATGTAAGAGCTTATATTTCATTTCTCAAGTATTAGGCCACTTATTTTTTTCGAACCTCCACAAACCAAGATTCAAAAAAGGCAGAAAGGCTAGTGTAGAAGAGGATCTTCTCTGTTTTTCTTGGCTCTAAAAGATCTTTTAATAACATTGGCCGCCCAAATTTTTTGAGCTTTCTGCCTGACTGGAACATTCAATAAACTAGAGAAGTCCTTTCCTGGAGGAGCCGTATAAATAACTTGGTAACTTAGTACTCCCCTCCCGTAAGAAAATTCTTTCCATTCTGCAGGTGAAACCTGTTTCCATTCTCGTGAATAAGACATTTTCTGAAATCTCCCTTGTTCTCGACTCAATTTCAAGGCTTGTGTCCTATAATCATCCAGCTCTTTCTGATAGGTAATTGGCACGATTTTCAAATGCCCCTCCGTTTCGAATTCTAACTCCAACACTGCTTTGTTCTGTGGGAATATTTTTTCAAGATCATCATCAAATTCTTTCCATTTCAGAAAAGTATCAGACTCTGAAAATTTCTTGTTCAACCTCCGCACTTCATAAGGTAAATCGACTAATTCAGATACGAGCCAATTCTCCCAAGGCGTCTGATAAGACATTCTGCGATCACCTTGAATATCCAAGTAAAGTGACCCTATTTCCATAAGGGCCTGAAGGCCTTTCTGATGGGGTAAGTCTTGAATTTCTTTCAAAAGTCTCGCGTGCTGAGGGTTTCTGCTTGGATCCCAACCATACGAGATTCTCTCAAACCATGAAGAGGTTTTTGGATCTTCAGAAAAAACTCCCTGTTTATAAGCCCTGCCTAAATAGGGCTTTAAATCGAGTTCCGTAAACAAAAGATGACGAACTTCCTCCTGGCTTTTTTGTGTAAGCTTCGCCTGCACACGCGCCATTTCGTTCAAATAGTCAAATTGGCGATCAACCTCTTTCTCTAGTTCCTTCTCTCTTGCCCAATCTATTTTTCCCATGTCACTAAAAAAATCTCCCAAGGTTTGTCGGGCCTCGACATCATCATTGGAAAGAGGGTCATATTTTTGATAGCATAACCAGATTTCTTGCCAAAGATCTTCCGGGATATGCTTTCTTTTTTCGTACAGTTGAACAAAAGACATATGGACTTGACTCCCAAACATATTTGGAATCTCTTCAATCCCCTCGAAAGGCGTTGTGGTACGACCTTGGGGTCCGCCTTCAATCATATAAGATTTCATTTGTTTGAAAATGTTGTCATTTTTATAATGCAGACGCATCATTTCGAGGGCTCGCTTCAAATGAGATGCCGAGGGTGTATAATGACCGCTTGCTGTACTCAGATAGGAGATAAAGCTATCTCTATCAAAATTGATCCACCCGGCTGATAGCAAGATATCTCCTCGTAAAATTATACTATGAGGACCTGTTTGAGAGATATAAAGCCTCCCTGCTCGGTCAATATTATATAAATATCCACTTTCTGTATCTTCTCCTCCCCTTGGAGTGACGGGATAATAAGTCTTTCCATCAAGAACGAGAGGTGTGCCACGTCTGTTACCATTTTGAATGGTATAGGCTTTGCCAGTCTCATCAAAAACCACCAACTGATCTTGCAAGAAATGGGGCTCTTTGGATGCTGATCTCGCATAAGACTGTTCTACAGAAAAGTTAGAGGGTTGCCCTTCTAACCAGAAATAAAAATCGGGCAAATGCGGGTTGGACTCTAAAAGATTTTCCCATTTTGAAAATTCTTCTGAGAGCCCATTGTCTCGAAAAGCTGGATCCAGATCAAAAGCCCACCCATGACTATATTTAATCTGAACTCCTCGTCCCATCTTCTTGCCTTGGGGCGTATCTATGACTCGGAATGCCCGCTCCACGGCTTTTTCTCTTAATTTTAAAAGTTGCTCCAAATAATAAGACTTATTTTCCGCTGTTTGATGAATCAGCTGACCCGTGGCAGAATCTTCCCGTTGAGCAATGCTTGAAATTTGTTTTAAAAGTTTAATACGGTCAGGAGCCTTTTTCTTATCTGTTTTTTCAATAGAATTATAACGAGCAATAAGACTACAAAGTTCAGACCCGGGATCTAGATGATAAAAATCACATCCCTCAAGATCTTTCCAAATTTCTTTTTTTTGCGTTCGGAGAAGTGTTTCAAAATTTGTTACCGTGCCCTGAGACAAATGAATGCTGCCTAAAACAATCAAGAACAAAATACCAGTGAGTTTTTTATACATGTAGCCCTCCTGCTTCACTCTAACAACCCCTTATGTCTTTTTCAACTCCACAAACCACGCCGCACGTCCCTCATGCGCCGCTTTCTCTTGAAACCGCGTCATGACCCATAGTTCTGGTGGCCCTGCCCCTTCCCAAACCATCTCAAACCCTGAAAAATTCTCCAAGTGTTCCTGGATCCATTCCTTATACCCCGGATGGTCCGTCGCCATCAAAAGCGTCCCTCCAACCTTCAGCTTCTTCCAGAGCAAACTCAAAGCCTTTTGACTCACAAACCGTCTCTTGTGATGTCCTTTCTTGGGCCAAGGATCAGGAAAGAGCAAAAATACTTTCCCCAAACTCTCATCTGGCAACGCATTCAACAAAACCCGTGCATCATCCGAAAAAATACGAATATTTTGGGTGTCTGCCTCTGCCATCTTACCCAACAAGCTCCCCACACCGTTCACAAAAGGTTCGCACCCAATCATAAGAATATTTGGATAGGTTTCTGCCTGCAGCATCAAGTGATCACCCGTGCCAAAGCCTATCTCCATCCACACATCAGCAGCAGGCTCTGGAAGATAAGGTTTCCCCTCTTCCACTTGAATCTGAAATTTTGGAAGCACATCCTGCAACAAACTTTTCCGGGATGGGCTAAGCTTTCTTCCTTGTCTTCGTCCATAAATCATTGAGTTTCTTTCGTATAATCAAATTGGGATTTAAGGTCCACATCCCCAGAGAAGAGAGAACCAACAGCCAAATCAGACCGATCTTTTGATAGGCCCCTACCCTACTGAACACCGTGGGCGGTAAAGGATCAGGGATCTGGCAATCAATCACCCCTGTTTCGTTCATGCCCAAGCTATTCAGAATACGTCCATAGGGATCAATGAGGGCTGAAGTTCCTGTGTTTGCAACGATCACCACAGGAAGTCCTTCTTCTACGGCTCTCATTTGCGCCATACGAAAATATTGATAAGGCCCAGCGCTATTCCCAAACCAGATGTTGTTTGTTAGATTCAAAAGCCATTTGGGCCGCTCTCCTAGGGCTCGCACTTGTCCTGAAAAAATAATCTCATAACAGACTAAAGGCGAAAAACTGGGGATTAACGGCATGTTAAGTGTCACGGGTCCAGGACCCGCAGAAAAGTCCAGCAGACCTGCCGTCACTTTTCGGATAGATCCCTTTGGAAAAACCATCTCCAAGGCATCTCTAAAAGGAAAATACTCTCCAAAAGGGACTAGATGATGTTTGTCATACATAGCTCTGATGCTGCCTTGATGATCTATAACGGCAATACTGTTCCAAATTTTCCTTTCCTCTGCGCTCCAACGCGGCACTCCTGAAACCAAATAGCTTCCCGGAACAAGCAAAGCTGCCAGTCTCTCTCTCAGCACAGGACTTTCTTCCAAATAAAAATTTATACCCGATTCTGGCCAAATAAGAACTTGTGGCACAAATCCTGGATTTAACGTTTGGCTCAGTTGAATCAGCTGATTTATATTGTGCATCTGCTCCTGCACATCCCATTTTTTAGCCTGAGGAATATTGGGTTGCACGAGCCTAATGTTTGTTGACGCTTTATAAGGTTGCACCATGCGTTCTTCCCCAAAGTTCCAGAGCCCAAGAAGCAACAAAGCCGGCCCCATCAGAAAAGCAAAAAACAACGCTTTTGTTTTAGAGTTCCTCATGAAAATATAGGCCCAAAATCCAAAAAGAAGAGTAAAGGCACTCATTCCATAAACCCCCACAAAGGAAGCTAGCTGGGCGATTTTTGGATACGCCATCCATGTATACCCAAGAAGAGGCCACGGAAATTGCGGTGCCATAAAAGAAAGGAGCGTCTCCCCTCCAACCCACCAGAGAATCATCCACAAAAGTCCTGTAAGTCTAGGCTCCCACCACCAAGGAATCAAATATCCAGCCATTACCATAATACCGGACATAAACAGTGGAAGCCCTAAAAAGCAAAAAGGAAGAAGCCACCAAAAATGTTCTATTTCAAAAAAAAGGCTATTGGAAACCCAATAGAGGCTCACAACAAAATATCCCCAACAAAAGCTTCCCATCTTAAGACCAGCTCGCTTGAAAGACTCCTTCAGAGAAAATGACAAAATGAATTTCAAAAAAATGAAAGGAATTAGAACCTGAATGCCCAGAATAGGCAAATGAACGGCGCCCAGGAAGCCTCCCAAAACAAAGAGTTCAAGATAAGAGTGAAACTTTATCGCATCTTTGAGCGTCGAAGGGATTTTACAGAGGGTCCAAGCGGCTTTCATAAAGACAAAATAAAGACTCAGTTAATTCTTCAACGGGGCAAGCATCATCACAATCTGAGATCCTTCCCTCTTGGGTCCAAATTCTGGTTTTGCAAGGTCCGCAATATCTGCCTGAACTCGCTCAAAAATACGCATTCCGATATCTTGGTGCGCCATTTCACGGCCCCGGAATCGCATACTGACTTTAACTTTATTTTCATCCTCCAGAAAACGCCGCATATGCTTGAGCTTGATTTGATAGTCATTCTCACCAATGACAGGGCGCATTTTTATTTCTTTTATTTCTATGATCTTTTGCTTTTTCTTTGCTTCATTCTTTTTCTTTTGAAGCTCATACTTATACTTGCCATAATCAAGAATCTTACAAACGGGAGGCTCCGCAGTAGGAGATACTTCCACGAGATCAAGACCCGCGGCCTGGGCTCGCTCTAAGCCTTCTCCCACAGAGACAACTCCAATCATCTCTCCGTTTTCATCAATCAATCTAATTTTAGGGGATCGAATATCCTCGTTGACACGAGGTCCATCGCCAACCGGCGCTTGCGGCAACATAAATTTACTTATCTGACAGTCTCCTAATTGTTTCTGAAGGCATCTTTCCTTCGTTCTCTAATTTATCAAGTGCCGCTGAAAGCGCAAGCACCTCTTGCGTTTCTCCTCCCAACTTTCGGATAGAAACCGTTTGCTGCTCTTCTTCTTTTTTTCCAACAACAAACAAATACGGCACTTTCTTCAAGCTATGCTCTCGAATTTTATAACTAATTTTCTCGTTACGGAAGTCCTCTTCTAGACGAATTCCGATTTCTTTGAGTTTTTGCGCCACAAGGGCTCCATATTCATTTGCATCTGACGTAATGGATGCCACAACCACTTGGACGGGCGCCAACCATACGGGGAATTTCCCTCCATGATGCTCTATCAATATGCCAATAAACCGCTCCAAAGATCCCAAAACCGCTCGATGCAACATGACGGGACGATATTTTTGACCATCTTCTCCCATATAACTCGCATCCAGTCTTTCAGGCAGAACATAATCCACCTGCAAGGTTCCGCACTGCCAATCCCGCCCCAACGCATCCCGCAGAACGAATTCAACCTTAGGGCCATAAAAGGCCCCTTCCCCTGGATTCATAACATAGGGAATATTCTGGCTCTCCAAAGCTGTCTTGAGCCCCTCTTCTGCCCTATCCCACATATCATCACTACCCGCTCGAATTTCGGGACGATCAGAGAATTTCACCTTGCATTCAGAAAAGCCCAAATCCTCATAGACAGCTTGTAGAAGCTCGTAAAATTTCTTTACTTCTGCTCCAATTTGATCTTCTCGACAAAAAATATGTGCATCATCTTGGATGAAGTTTCGGACCCTCATGATTCCGTGGAGAGCCCCAGAAGGCTCATTACGATGGCAACAGCCAAACTCCGCCATGCGCAGAGGAAGATCTCTATAGCTTTTTGAGCCTTGTTTAAAAATCTGGATATGCGCTGGACAATTCATAGGCTTTAAGGCAACCTCTGTGGTTTCTCCATCAGAAAAAGTAAACATATTTTGCCGGAATTTATCCCAATGACCGGAGGCTTCCCACAGTTTCTTGTCCAAAAGCAAGGGCGTATTCACCTCTACATATCCCGTTTTTTCAAGCTTGCTTCGGACGTAATTCTGGAGAGTCCGATAGAGTGTCCACCCTTTCGGATGCCAAAAGGTGCTGCCCATCGCTTCTTCCTGAAGATGAAACAGATCCATTTCGCGGCCCAGTTTTCGATGGTCCCTCTTTTCTGCCTCTTCTATGCGGAACAGATGTTCTTTCAGATCTTTTTCACTGGCCCACGCAGTTCCATAAATCCGCTGCAGCATGGGGTTCTTGGAGTCCCCCCTCCAGTAAGCCCCTGCCAATTTAGTCAGCTTAAAGGCTTTCCCAATCTTTCCTGTGGACGGGAAATGAGGTCCTCGACAAAGGTCTATGAACTTCCCCTGCCGATAAAGGGACACCACCTCCCCTGCAGGGATGTTCTCAATAATTTCCGCCTTATAGTGTTCTCCAATTCCCTTGAAAAACTTGATGGCTTCATCTCGGTCCCATTCTTCTCGGACAATGGCTTCATCCCGATCTACAATTTCCCGCATGCGGTCTTCCAGTTTTTCCAGATCCGCGGGGGTAAAGGGTTCATCACGCGCAATATCATAGTAAAAACCACTCTCAATGGCAGGGCCGATAGTAATTTGAATAGAGTCCCCATAAAGCTCTTTGGCGGCTTCAGCCAATAGGTGTGCCGTATCATGGCGAATCACCTCAAGAACTTCCGGGTGGGATCGTGTGAGGATTTCTACCTTTGAATCCTTGGAAATGGGGGCATTAAGGTCTACAAGTTCACCGTCAACTTTAGCAACTACCGCCTCCTTCAGCAATCGTTCACTAATAGAGAGAGCAATGTCCCCAGCCGTTATGGCACAAGGGAACGTCTTCTGTTGACCGTTTGTAAGCGTAACTTCAATCATTCTACATGCCAAACATCAATGTTTTGGCGAAAAATGTCAAGGGTTTTTGCCATGGGTCTTACCCCATGGAATGTTCATCTATAATTTCAGTATAATACCACACCCTCCGGACTATTGGCCAGATAGGGCAAAGAGACTCAGCTCTATTTAAAAAACTGCCCCTATATAGGGATCTTTTGTCTCTTGGTTGACACTCCAAATCAAGAAATGCTAAATTTCTGGACAAAATGAAAATATTTAGGGTGAATCTGAATGACACGTGCGGAACTTGTAAGTCGCCTCTCTTCCAAAATGCCTGATCGATCTAGTCATGAAATAGAGAGAATAGTAGCCGCTCTTTTTGAAGAAATTTCTCAGGCCCTAGAAAAAGGTCATCGCATTGAGCTCCGAGGATTTGGCTCTTTTTTCGTTAAAAAACGCACTGAGAGATTGGGGGTTGATCCTCGCAATGGAGAGAAAATCCATATAGAATCTCACCACACTCCCGTTTTTAGGCCCGGCCGCGTCCTACTTCAAAACCTAAATTCTTAAGATATTTTCAATTTCCTCTTTTCTTTTTCTTGAAAAGACGTTATATATGGTGTCTAGAAACAAGAAAGGATGTGAGTTTTTTGCAAGTTATCGTTCACGAAAACAATCTTGAGCAAGCTCTTCGCGTATTAAAGAAGAAGTTGCAGCGAGAAGGCGTTTTCCGGGAAATGAAGATGCGACGCAGCTATGAAAAGCCGTCAATTCGTAAGACCCGTGAGAAGGCCGAAGCTGTTCGCCGATTCCGCAAGTTGATGCGTAAAAAAGCAGAACGCGACTCTTAAAGATTGAGATGTCCGGTGGACCTTTTCCCCAATTTTAAAAAAACTAGCACGAAGTCATTTGGTGCGGTTTTTTTGGGAGTTCTCGTTCTTGTATTTTCTTTCTTACGATTTTTTCCTTATGGGATATTTGAGAGGGTCGATTTTTTTCGATTTGATACTTATGGCTCTTTTTTCCGCCTAAAAGATCACGTTGTTGCGAATTACAATCGATCTTCTCTACTTCACAAAATAGAGACCCCCCCTTCTGGATGGTCGATCAAATTCAAAAAGATTTGACTTCTCAAAAAATTGTATCGTCCAAAGACTTGGATTCATTTTTTTCTCCATCCCAGAAACAGAACGCCAAAATGTCTATCAGCTGGTGAAAGTAATCATCGATCAGAAAGGCGTCCGGACTTTTCCGGAAAAACTTCCCTACTTTGATGGCCGTCGGCGTTCCATTATAGGAGGTCTGAAAATCCTACACAAATTGGGCCTTCTGCATCCTTGTGAGTTCTTGCTTAGTATTTCCGACCTAGTAGGTCCTCAATACACAGGTCAAGTCCCTCTCTTTGCCTTTTCCAAAAACATGGCTCTTTCTGCACACAGAAATATTATTTTAATTCCAGATGGGATTAATATGTCTAAATGGGGGTCTATCATTCCAACCATTCAGTTTGCGAGCAATGCCTTTCCCTGGGATAAAAAGGTAGACAAAATTTATTGGCGAGGCAGCAACACAAACCCCATCCGATCAGCTTTTGTTACCTTAAGCAAAAACATCCCTTTTATAGACGCCCGACTCACATCAGGGAGAAATGCTGCTTATGCCATCCCTGAGGAACAAATTCGTTATAAATATCTCATCTCTTTGGATGGTGTCAGCTCAACTTGGCCTGGTCTTCTTTGGAAGCTTGCCTCAAACTCCTTAACTCTTAAACAAGAGTCCTCTCATATCCAATGGTACTATGGTGCTTTGAAGCCCTATGTTCACTACCTACCTCTTGAAAATGATTTGAGAGATCTTGAAAAAGTTTATGCTTACGCCCAAACCCATGATGACGAAATGAAGATGATTGCATCAAACGCCCAAGAATTCATCCAAAAAAATGCTCGCTATGAAGACTTGTTAGCTTATCTAAAGATAACTATGGATGCATATTGTAAAAATATCTATTCTGCCTCGACTTCAACTAAGGCCCGCGCATCTTTGTCTCGTTGACTATATTGGTTGATGGCAAGCCCCACTAAAACCAAACAACATCCCGCAGCGCTCAATAGCGTCAGTGTTTCTCCCAAAATACAATAAGCAAAGATCAGACTGGAGATAGGGATTAACAACATATAGGGAGCCACCACAGTTGGCAAATTATGCTTCAACAAGATTCCTGTCAAAATACTGCCTCCCAAACCCGACACAAATCCTGAAAAAAGAATTGAGAAGATGCTTAGATTTGAAAAATTCAAAGGATTTTGAATGACACTCAAGGGCCCATAGAAAATGACAGAAAGAATCATGAGGGGCACAGGCATCACAAGACTCCCCCACACCATCATATGAATGATATTTGCACCTCGCACATATCTAAAAGCAATATTATTGGAAGCCCAAGACAAGGCCGCACAGAACATGAGGAAGAGTCCCAAAGAGGACACCTCTCCTCCCATCCGAAGAGCAATAAAAATGACTCCGACAAAAGCCACTGTCATACCAATCCACCCGTATCGTGTGGGCCATTCTTTCCAGAGCCAGATGGCCAATAAAGCCGTTATAAAAACCTGCGTTTGCATCACAACGGAAGAAAGCCCCGCCCCCACGCCCAGATACAGAATAACGGCGGCCAGTGTTACCGTCACCCCAACAGTTCCGCTAGCCAAAACCACATTTTTCCAAGAAGTTTTGGGTCGCGGGACAAACAACAGAAGCGGCCATACCAACATATACCGCCAAGCTGCATACATGAAGGGATTGATATTTTGAACTCCCAACTTAACAACAACAGCATTAAATCCAAAAATAAGAGCGATTAAAACCGCCATACAGATATATCGAAATGCCATAGAATCCTCTCAAAATCTATGGTAGATGAGGGAAGAACAAAGTGCAACAAAAGGGTTAACACTTTGTAGCGATCCCGGACCGATGCCAGCCTTCCTTCAGAGCTCTTATCAATCCCCAATTGACACCTGGATTAGCTTGTTTATTCCACCGTCACAGATTTTGCTAAGTTCCGGGGCTGATCCACATCCGTTCCTTTGGCAACTGCGGTATAGTAGGCGAGCAGCTGCAGAGGGAGTGCATAGACCAAAGGAGCCGCAAAGTTTTGCACAGAGGGCATAAGGAAGGCAGATTTTATCTTCTTCTCAAAACGCTCAATACACCCCGCTTCTGCAAACAAGAGAACCCGACCTTTTCGAGAGATAACTTCTTCCAAATTAGAAATATTTTTCTCATATAAATCATCATGAGGAATTAAGTATACCAATGGCGTTTTATCATCAATCAAAGCTATAGGCCCATGCTTCAACTCACCTGACGCAAACCCTTCTGCATGAATATAAGAAAGTTCCTTGAGCTTCAAAGCGCCTTCTAAGGCTATGGCATACTGAGGCCCTCGTCCTAGATAGAGAACGGAATGGGAATTTTTGATCTGGGTTGCCATATCTCGAATCTTGGTAATCTCTGTTAAAATTTTTCCCATCTGCGCCGGCACCTCGAGAAGAGCTTGGATTAATTCTCTCTCTTCTTCAGCCTTAATAGATCTTTTTTGTCGCGCCATGAAGAGTGCTAAGCAGGCCAATACCATCAGTTGTGCTGTGAAAGCCTTGGTGGACGCAACTCCAATTTCAGGTCCTGCATGAAGTTCCAAAAACGCATCCGATTCTCGAGCAATGGAACTCTCTGAAACGTTCACAATACCAATGACCTTTTGGCCAACTTCTTTTGCATATCGGAGGGCTGCCAGGGTATCTGCCGTTTCTCCAGACTGAGAAATGGCGAGTACGACACCTCCTTTTGGAAGAGGTGGCTTCCGATAGCGAAACTCAGATGCAATATCTACCTGCACATTAATCTTAGAAATGCGCTCAATCCAATTCTTAGAAACCATGGCAGAGTAAAAGGAAGTCCCGCAAGCCACGACATTAATGAGGGGAACTTTATCCCATTCTACGTCGATCCCTAGGTTTACTTCTTGTTTTACAGGATTAAAATAGGCCTGGAGAATATCCCCCATAACACCTGGCTGCTCAAAAATTTCTTTCAGCATAAAGTGGGGATATTCCCCTTTGCCCATGAGGGCCCCCGTCAAGGCCGTTTTCTTAGAAACCCGATCAACAGGACGATCCGATTCATCATAAATCTGGAGAGATCCTCGACGAACCACGCCTAGATCCCCTTCTTCTAAATAACAAATAGTTTGAGTAAAAGGAGCTAATGCTAAAGCATCAGATCCCACAAACATTTCTCCGTCTCCAAATCCTACCGCCAAAGGGCTTCCCCGGCGGGCACAAATTAGGAGGTTTTCCTCATGGGCAAAGAGCATGGCGATCGCAAAAGCCCCATGGAGTCTTTTAAGGGCAAGAGAAGCAGCTCTCTGAGGGTCATTCCCTTCTTCCAAAAAATGACTCACCAAATGAACAATAACTTCTGTATCCGTATCACTTTGAAATGTATGGCCCTGCCTCTCGAGCTCTTGACGTAGTTCTAGAAAATTTTCGATGATTCCATTGTGAACCAGGACCACCTTGTCGGTTGCATGAGGATGGGCGTTCTTTTCATTAGGCACCCCATGAGTGGCCCATCGCGTATGCCCAATACCAATTGTGCCTTTTAATCGGTGGGATTTTAAAGCCTTCTCAAGTTCAGCAATCTTTCCTACAGTCCGGCAGCGTTCAATTTCACCGTTTTCAAGGACAGCAATACCTGCGGAATCGTACCCCCTGTACTCAAGTCTCTTGAGCCCTTCAACAAGGCGAGGAACGATATTCTCTTTACCAAGAATGCCAATGATGCCACACATGAGGAAATCCTATTTCTTTGTCCGTTTCTCTCGAAACCGTTTTGCGGCGTCCTTAATATTATTTTGAGGGGGACGCGTCAGAGCAAGAGCGTCCAAGGGAACATCTTCCGTCACCACACTTCCAGCCCCAATGATTGCATTTTTTCCAATAGTCAGAGGGGCTACAAGAGAGACATTAACACCAATGGAAGCCCCTTTTTCAATTTTGGTTTTATATTTATTGAAGCCGTCATAGTTAGCGGTAATTGCCCCAGCTCCCACATTTACATCTTCCTCTAAATGGGAATCCCCTATATAGCTGAGATGAGAAACCTTACTACCCTGTTCGAGTGTGGATTTTTTGATTTCCACAAAATTTCCTACCTTAACTTGGGATCCAATTTTTGTTTCAGGTCGGATGCGCGCAAAAGGACCAATGACTGAGCCAGCTCCGATGGCCGCTCCTTCAATATAAGAATTTGCGCGAATATGAACATTATTAGCAAGCTTTACGTTGCGTCCAAAAAAAACATTGGGCTCAATGTAACTATCCTGTCCTATTTCCGTATCAAAACTAAAACATACAGTGGACGGATCCACAAGAGTCACCCCGGACTCCATCATCTGGAAGCGCTTTCTCTGCTGGAATGAATACTCAACCTCTGCAAGATCAGCCCGCGTATTAATCCCTTGAAGTTCTGAGAAAGGTGCCTCAATAACTTGCGCCTTCAACCCGTGCTCATTGGCAAGCCGCACAAGATCAGTAAGATAAAATTCCCCATTAGCATTTTTATTGCTGATTTTTTTGAGCAGCGGTAGCGCTTCTTTTCCAATGAGCATCATGCCGGAATTGCAGAGATTATTTTCTCGCTCAGACAGAGTTGCCTCTTTATATTCCACAATTCTGCTGATACAACCAGTATCATCCGCAAAAATTCGACCATATTGGGCGGGATCCTGGGGACGCATACCAAGAACCACAATCTGAGCCTCTTGACGGGCGTCCAGAGCCTTTTGGAGAGTCGATGCCTGGACTAAAGGGGTATCCCCATACAAAACCAAAACATCTTGGTTATGAAAATTCTTTTCTGCACTCAGAAGAGCATCCGCGGTGCCTTGTGCTTTTTTCTGAATGGCATGATGGATTTTTGGGAAGTGCTCTCGTGTTTCTTCCATGGAAGGAGCTGTCACCAAAGTAATGTGTTGACAATTCAATTCCTTAAGAGCCCCTAAAACATGATCGATTAAAGATTGACCACCAACCGAATGCAAAACCTTAGGAACAGCCGACTTCATGCGACTGCCCTGCCCGGCCGCTAAAATAACTGAAGAAAAGGAATGTTTTTTCATACCCTTAGAATACGGGAAATCTCTGACTTACGCCAGAGATTCCCATGCAATAATTATGACAAATGATTACAGAAACTTGGCTCAGCCAACGATTTCAGATTCACTGAAGAAAAAACTAACTTCAATCTTTGCGTTCTCAGCAGAGTCAGATCCATGAACGGAGTTTTCTTGGATAGATTCTGCGAAAAGTTTCCGGATCGTTCCAGGCTCTGCATTCGCTGGATTGGTAGCTCCCATAATTTCACGGTTCTTCAGAACAGCGCCCCTACCTTCTAAAACTTGAACCACCACAGGTCCAGACAACATCGACTCACACAGATCATTGTAAAAAGGACGCTCTGAATGAACAGCATAAAACTTCTGAGCCTGTTCTTTTGTTAAACGTATCCTCTTCTGAGCAACAATCCGAAGCCCTGCTTTTTCGAAGCATGCATTAATTTCACCGGTTAAGTTACGACGGGTGGCATCGGGCTTAATAATTGAAAGTGTACGCTCTGACATAAATAATCTCCTTTACATAAAATTTCTTGAAGAGCCACAATAGAAAAAAATAACCTTATTGTAAAGCATGACCAACTTAAATCGTACTCGCCATAGTATCCTACATTCAGAAAAAAAGGAGGCCCAGAGCCTCCCCCCTTCCGTAAGGACTAACAAGCCTTAAGCGCTCTGTACGCCCAAGTCTTTCCTAGTTTTTCTATTGGAGCTTCCCAAGCCGATATTTTTAGCAAGCATGCTCCGCTTCTTTGCATAATTAGGGGCAACTGTTGGGTAGTCAGAGGAAAGCCCCCAACGAATCCGATAATCTTGAATAGACATACCATAAGCTGACCGTAAATGGCGCTTCAGCATTTTTAATTTCTTTCCATCTTCCAAACACACCAAATAATCAGGCGTTACGGATTTTTTAATGGAAACCGCTGGCACAAGACTACTACTACCACGCACCGCTTGACCTTCCTTCACACTGGTCAATGTTCCATACACCTGTTGGATCAAAGATGGTAGATCAGCTGTGGGCACAACATTATTTGAAATGTGAGCTGATACGATGTTTGATGTTAATGATAGAATATGTTCGACGTTTAATTTTTCACTCATGTTATCCCCTTAATTTCTTAGTATTTTTCATTAATAAAGCAACTATCTGTTACACTTTTGGGAACTGTATACCCTCTTCACAAATAAAAAGCAACCGAGAAGTTATCTTTCTGTGTAAAAAATTTTAGGATATTTTTTTCTGCATAGAAATGGCATCTCCAGCAGAGATCCCACTCTTTCGATAATAGCCCTTACGATAGGAGATTTTGAGGAACCCGTTTTTTGAATAAAATTTTATGGCAGTTAAATTATCCTTTTCTACTTCCAAAAATATTTTTAAAACTTGCCTATTCTTCAGATATGTTTCGAGTGTGTTATAAAGGCTTTGGCCCAAGCCTTTTTCCCTCATTTTTTGCTGCACTAAGAAGGTAAGAATTTCAGATTCCTCCTCTACAACCTGCGCAATAATAAACCCCAAACACGCCTCTTCAGAAAAAGCTCCCCATCCAGAAGTGGTGTTCAAGGCCAGAAGATCATAGAGCCCTTGATAACCCCACTTAGCCTCTGGAAATCCTTCCTCATGAAGGACATGAACTATCCGCGTGTCGCTCAGGGTAATGGGTCTAATTTCCATGAATGGAGGGCTGCCTAAAATAGAAAGGTTCAGAAGAAAAACCCCCCTCTGTTGAAAGATTCTCAAAGGTTGCTTTCAGCAAATCCAGCGCATCAAGGGTTTTTGAGGGCTTAGAAAAAGCTTCAAGTTTATCTCCTCGTAATTCTACACCCTCATGATTATGCAAAAATTCATGTATCTGGGGTGTAGTCATAATCTCCACAATAGATGGCTGAAGATCTGTTTCTTTAAAGAGGGCTGTAAAAAAATCACCCCGCCTTGTATCCAGAGCCACAAGAAGCGATTGGTCTTTTACTAAAGAGCGCCAGATCTGAAAACCCGTGAGCCCCAAAATTGGAATATTACCCGCCAAGCAGAATCCATTCACAACCGCAAGCCCGACTCTAAGACCCGTAAAAGATCCGGGGCCTCGATTCACCGCTAAGTGGGTCAACTGCTTGAAAGAAACACCTGACTCTTTCATAACAGTCTCAATAAACCCCATGAGATGTTTTGGTTGCCCGTAGGGAAGGTTTTCACTTTTTGAAGCGAGGAAAGCCCCTTTCGTGCCTAAAGCTACGGAACACAATTCTCCGGAGGTTTCAATCCCCAGAATCAAGGGCTGTTCTTTATTCAATGGTTGATTCAACCCCTTGCTCTAAGGCTTTTACAACCACATCCTGCTTCGCCCGAAGCGCTTCTTCCAAGGCAGCTGCCACCTCTGGGTTACTCTTTAGGTATTGGCGCGTTGCCTCTTTTCCTTGACCCAGCTGCTTTCCATTCCAAGAATACCAAGACCCTGCTTTCTCGACAATTTCTGCTTTAACGCCCAAATCAATCAGCTCACCCGTCTTGGAAATACCTTCTCCATACATAATGTCAAATTCAACAGTCTTGAAGGGCGGCGCCACTTTGTTCTTTACCACTTTAACGCGCGTCAAGTTGCCCACCACATCTTCCTTATCTTTGATGGCCCCAATGCGGCGGATATCCAACCGAACAGAGGCATAAAACTTCAAAGCATTTCCGCCTGTTGTGGTTTCTGGATTCCCAAACATGACACCAATTTTTTGGCGAATCTGATTGATGAAGATCAACATACACTTAGACTTGGAGATGGAGGCTGTTAACTTGCGCAAAGCCTGACTCATAAGGCGTGCTTGAAGACCCATATGGGAATCCCCCATCTCGCCTTCCAACTCTGCCTTTGGCACAAGAGCGGCCACGCTGTCCACAATAAGCACATCAATAGCACCTGACCGCACAAGCGTATCCACAATTTCAAGGGCTTGTTCACCCGTATCCGGCTGCGAAATAATGAGACTGTTTGTATCCACCCCAAGCTTCCGAGCATAAACAGGATCTAAGGCATGCTCTGCATCAATGAACGCACAAGCCTTGCCCATTTTTTGAGCCTCTGCAATCACATGAAGGGTAAGTGTTGTCTTTCCAGAACTTTCTGGCCCATAGATTTCGACGATTCTGCCCACCGGCAATCCACCAATTCCTAATGCCAGATCTAATCCCAAAGACCCAGTTGGAATCGCCTCCACCTCTGCCGCATGGTTTTGATCCCCTAATTTCATAATGGATCCCTTACCAAAAGCTCTTTCTATTTGCTTTAAGGCGGCTTCTAATGCTTTGCTTTTATCTGACGTCATGGTGGTCATGGGATTCCTCTTTCATAAGTGAATTTTAAGTCTTCCCACACTAGCATATTTGGAGAGGATTCGTAAATACTTAAGCGGCTTTTTTCTATAGCCGCCCAATATAATTTGGTCGCCCAGAAGAAGCCTGAAAGGCCGACGTAGATCCTCCTCAGGATGAAGAATAGGGATGCGAACCTAGCTTTGCCTACCTATACCGCACCAACCAAACAGTAGCATCGCCGCAGTCTTTATCTTCTACGGTATGGACGATAATGGTAAAATGATGGTCCTCCAGGAGTTTTCTATACTCTTCTAGGGAGAGGGAAGCATGATACAAATCCTCACCTCCATTATCGCTCCATATTTCGCCCACATCAGAATTCGAGGTAAAAAGCAACATACCTTGTGGATTTAGATGGTCCTCAAATATCTGGAACATGGATTGTTGATCCTCAGAAGATAAATGAAAAAGACTATGCCAAACAATCACACAATCAAATTTCTCTTTCAAGTTAAGAGCTCTCATGTCAGCCACAAAAAAGGTTCCTTTTGGACACTTCTTTTTTGCTAGTTCAATTTGCTTTTGACTCCCATCAATACCCGTTACTTGAAAACCTCGAGAGATTAGATACTGAGCAATGGGCTCTCCCATGCCGCACCCCACATCGAGAATCTTAGCTCCAGGCTTAAGATAGGAGGTTGCTTTATCAAGATAAGGTTTTTCAAAAAGATCCCGTGATCTATGGTCGTCAAACCAATGGGCCATTTTGTCATAAGATTTCCAGACGTCTTTCTTTTCCCGAATCTTATTTATTCTGTGATCAAATTGTGATCTGTGAATACCCAAGAGGGGGCACACTTAGCTATCAAGATTAGGGGACCGTTATCCTTAGAGTTCATCACGCCGTGGACAGTGTTTATTGGGACCGCCACATAAACTCGGGGACTAAGCTCAATGGCTCCATTGCCAAGCCTTAAAGTTCCTTTGCCCTGCAAGACGAAATAGTCCTCAACCAGAGTTATATGCAAGTGGGCTAGCGATGCAACTCCTGGATCGATATAAGAAAGAGCCCATCTACGCACCGCATTTCCATCTGTTGCCAAGCCCTCAAACTCCTCAACGCTTTCCCCATTGCTTGCGAACAATTTTCCGGTACCAACGGTGAAAGAAAGGCTTTCATCACCCTGTGTGATGGATATGGTGTTCCCATTTGCAACAATTCTTGTTTTTGCGGGATCATCGTAGGTGAAATCGATGGCATCAAATGCGGCCGAGGCACTCCCAGCAGTGGCGGTGGAAGATATGGTTTCTTTCATGGTGACTGCTTTTATTTCTATTAAGTACACTATTAAGTACTCTCTTTCAATTGTCAGATTAAAGCAAATCAACAAATTTAACTTGCCTTGTTTTGACGCCTGGATTAGACTCCGAGCTTGAATTTAAGCACAGTTGAGGGACTTTTTATGCACGCCTATCGGACCCATACCTGCGGGGATCTTCGCCGCACCCATGTAAACCAGACCGTTCGTCTGTCTGGGTGGGTTCACCGTAAGCGAGACCATGGAAATTTGCTCTTTATTGATCTTCGGGATCATTATGGCCTAACCCAGTGCGTGATGGATACATCCAATCCCTTTTTTAATGTGGCAGAGAAGGCCAGCCTTGAAAGCGTGCTCACCCTTACAGGTATCGTTGTTGCAAGACCTAATGATACTCTTAACACGTCTCTGAAAACAGGGGAGATTGAAATACAGATTCAAAGCCTTCATGTGGAATCTCATGCTCAACCTCTCCCCTTACAGGTCAACAGCAATGGGGAATTCCCTGAGGAAACCCGTCTGAAATACCGGTTCCTGGACCTCCGTCGGGAAAAAATTCATGAAAATATTATCCTGCGAAGCCAGGTCATCTCCAGCATTCGTCGCCGTATGATTGAACAAGGGTTTATGGAATTCCAGACCCCCATCCTCACTGCTAGCTCCCCCGAGGGCGCACGGGATTATTTGGTGCCCAGCCGTTTGTACCCGGGCAAGTTTTACGCCCTGCCTCAGGCCCCTCAACAGTTCAAGCAGCTTCTCATGATTGCGGGTTTTGATAAGTATTTTCAGATCGCCCCCTGTTTCCGGGATGAAGACGCGCGGGCAGACCGCTCTCCTGGTGAATTTTATCAGTTGGATATGGAAATGTCCTTCGTAACACAGGAAGACGTGTTTAATGCCATTGAACCTGTGCTTCATGGAATCTTTGAAGAGTTTTCTAAGGGACGCAGCGTTTCTCCCATGCCATTCAAACGCATCCCCTTTGATGAAGCTATGTTGCATTACGGATCTGACAAACCTGATCTGCGGAACCCTATCCTGATTCAAGATGCCACGTCTATTTTTGCAGGCTCTGATTTTGCTATCTTTGCAAATAACATTAAAAATGGCCAAGTGGTGCGAGCGATCCCAGGCCCCGGCGCTGCTGGATATCCTCGCAGTTTCTTTGAGAAGCTCAACACATGGGCCCAAGAATTGGGACTTCCTGGGCTTGGATATATCACTTTTGCAGAAGGAGATGCCAAGGGACCTCTAGCGAAGTTTTTGTCTACTGATCGCCTCAAAAATCTCCGCTCCTTAACCGGATCAAAAGAGGGTGATTCTGTATTTTTTGTGTGCGGGTCTTTGTCAGATGCCACAAAATTCTCAGGCCTTGTGCGTACTAAGATTGGTGAGGAATTGGATCTCATCAAAAGACATGCTTTTGAGTTCTGCTGGGTCGTGGACTTCCCTCTCTTTGAACTAGATGATAAGACTGGTCAGATTCAATTCAGCCACAATCCTTTTTCTATGCCCCAAGGTGGCTTGGCGGCCCTCACCAACCAAGATCCTCTTACAATCAAAGCACATCAGTACGATATCGTGTGCAATGGTATCGAACTATGCAGTGGTGCTATCCGCAATCATTTGCCAGAAGTGATGGAGCGTGCATTTTCTATTGCAGGATATACCTCTAATGATCTTGAAAATCGTTTTGGGGGTATGCTCCGCGCCCTCCGATTAGGCGCCCCTCCCCATGGTGGATGCGCCCCCGGCATTGACCGCATGATCATGTTGATCGCAGACGAACCCAATATTCGGGAAGTCATCGCATTTCCCATGACACAACAAGCGGAAGATTTGTTGATGGGAGCACCAGCCCTGGCTTCTGCTCACCAATTGAAAGAATTACATCTACGTGTTGATGCACCTATTAAAAAGGAATACAATAGTCCTACTGTTTCTTCCTAATTTTAAAAGGCATCACATGTCGTATATAAAGATCATCTCTGCAAGCATCCTCGGCAACGCCTTGGAATTTTATAATTTAACGCTCTACGGTGTCTTTGCCAGCCTCTTTGCTGAGCTTTTCTTCCCTTCCTCTAACAGAGCCCTCTCCCTCATCGCCAGTTTGGGCACATTTGCCGCGGCTTTCCTGGTAAGGCCTTTAGGTGCTATTTTCTTTGGGTATATCGGCGATCGCTTTGGACGAAAAAAAGCACTTAGCCTCTCCATTTTAGCCATGGGCATGCCAACTCTCATTATTACGATTCTTCCCACCTATAATGATATTGGGGTCTTCGCTCCCGCCATCCTCATTCTTTGTCGACTTGTTCAAGGTCTGTGTGCAGGAGGCGAGTTCAATGGCGCCACCATTTTTGCCCTCGAGCACTTGGGCCGTAAGGTGCCTGGATTTACCGGTGGGCTGATTGTGGGATCTTGCCTCTTAGGATCCATGATGGCAACGGGCATCTCCACTCTTTTTATGATGCCCCAATTTCCCAGCTGGTCATGGCGCCTTACGTTCTTGATTGGAGGCCTTTTTAGCTTTTTTGGAATTTACATGCGTCGCAGCCTAAGCGAAAGTCCTGTTTTTCGGCAGATCTCGGAGCAACGCCGCCTTCAAAGAACGCCTTTAAAAAGCGCTGTCACCACTTATTGGCGCTCTTGCTTGATGGTTTTTTCAATTGCTGCCTTTGATGGCGCTTTAACCTATACCCTGGTCGCTTTTCTTCCTATTTACCTCACCACTTATTTAGAAATTTCTCCAACTCATGCAGCCCTCCATAATTTTGCAGGGCTTTGGGCCTGCATGCTCGGATGCCCCCTGTTTGGATATTATGCTGATAAATTTGGCGCCAAAGAGACTCTTGTCATTGCAACTCTTCTGATCCTCGGCCTTAGCATTCCAACATTTATGGCCCTCAGCTCTCATAGTTGGTGGGGAATTCTAGGAGGACATGTTTCTTTGGGACTTTTGGTGGCATCCTTGATCGGTGTACAGCCTCTGTTTTCCCTGTCTCTCTTCCCGCCTCAAGAGCGATACACAGGCATTTCATTTAGCTATAGTTTAGGCATTGGCTTCATTGGGGGTATTACGCCCATTTTGCTGACACTTTTGATGCACCACACTCATAACTTCCTCGTTCCCAGCTTTTATCTCATGAGCTTTGCCATTGTTTTCTTAGGAGTTTTGCTGTTGCTTAGAGTGAAGAGGTAGCTAATACTTCGACACCTTCATGCGGTGATTCACATCTACGTTTAGTAATAAGCCAAACCCTATCATCAACGTCAGCATAGAGGTTCCTCCATAAGAGATCATCGGCAGAGGAACTCCCACCACGGGAACAAGCCCCATGACCATACTCATGTTGATACCCAAATAAATAAAGAGCGTAATCATAATTCCAAAACCAAGAAGCTGTCCAAATTTACTTCTATTTTTCAAAACAATTTTAAAGGCCTGCATAAGAAGGCATACATAGAGAAATATCAACAGGATAGCTCCAATAAAACCAAATTCTTCGCAAAAAAGCGTAAAAATAAAATCCGTTTGTTTTTCAGGCAGAAAATTTAGGTAACCCTGAGTTCCATGGAAATACCCTTTTCCAAAAAAACCTCCAGACCCAATAGCTATTTTTGATTGGAGAATATGGTAGCCACTGCCCTGCGGATCTGTCATGGGATCCAAAAATGTAAGAACTCGGTTTTTTTGATAGTCTTTTAACAAGACATTCCAGACAATTGGAATGGCGGCAACGGTTGCAACCGCAACCCCCACAAAGTAATAGACCCTAACCCCTGCCATAAGCAACATGCTGAATCCTATCATCACAAGCAAAAGCATTGTCCCCAAATCTGGCTGTTTCATTACCAAGACAGCTGGCGCTGCAATCAACAAAAGAGGGACAATCAGGTGTTGGGGCTTATAAATATCATCCGTATTCAGACGGTGAAAATAGGCGGCAAGCGCTAAAACTAGCGAGATTTTAGCCAGCTCAGAGGGCTGAAGTTTAAAGATATAGAGATCCAGCCACCTTTGGGCGCCCATGCCTACTTTCCCCATGACAGCAACCAAAATCAAAAGGATAAAAGAGATAAAGTAAAAAACATAAGCCCATTTGAACCACCATTGAATATCCATAGATGCAATCCCAATCATCAGGCCAAATCCAATGACAAAGCGAATCATTTGAGGCAAAGCCCATGGGAAAAAAGCGCCTCCTGCTGCAGAATAGAGCACGACAAATCCAATAACGGCTAACGCAAAAATAAGTCCAATCAAAGGACGGTTTAAAGCCCTGAGCCGCTCTGTGGGTGTTAGATAGTCACCATATTTCACGCGTCTCCCTCCTTCTTTTTTGATTTCTGTTCCATAAGCTCCTGGGTTTTTGCTAAAAGATCGCGTACCTTCGGCGCAGCAAAACTGCTTCCCCACCCTTCATGCTCTCCCACAACAACCGCTGCGTAGCGAGGCTTCTGAAGGGGTGCAAAACCTATAAATTCAGCCGTATCTCTCAAATGCCATGGTAATTGGTGACTTTCTCGGACACCTGACAAACGCTCTTGCATAGAAATACGTTTTACCTGGGCAGTTGACGTTTTTCCTCCCATTTGGTGCTCTGGGTTCTTAATGCGCGATCCGTAAGCCGTACCCGTTGGATCTGTGACCGTTTTTCCCAAACTTTCAGCGACAAACTTAATATGATCTGGATTGATTCCTAGGGACGGGTTATTGGGAATTTTCCCCTTTTCTAACTTCAGACGGGGGGTAATTTTATATCCCCCATTGGCGATCTCGCCCATCATAACTGCCTGCTGCAGAGGTGTCATCAGAACATAAGCTTGTCCAATGGCTGTGAGCACTGTATCTCCCACACGCCACTCTTCATGACGCACCCGCTTTTTCCACTCAGGATCTGCAATAAACCCGGTTTTCTCTCCTGGAAGATCAATCCCTGTCTTCTGACCAATTCCGAGTTTACGCGCCATATCAATAATAGCTTCCGCCCCAATCCGTCGTGCAATTTGGTAAAAATAAACGTCACAGGATCGATAGAGAGCCTCTGCCATATTCACGTGCCCGTGCCCTTCATGACGCCAGCAATGGAATTTATGTTTTCCCAGCATCATGAATCCAGGGCAATGTATTTTTTCATCCGCAGACACGCCTGCTTTCAATGCCGCCAACGCCATGACAATTTTAAAAGAGGACCCGGGACTATATTGACCAGAGATCACTTTGTTAATCATGGGCGCCAAAGAATTTCCCATCAATTCTTTCCAATCCTGACTTCGGATGCCGTTGAAAAATATATGAGGATCATAACTTGGATTCGAGATCAAACAGAGAACCTCTCCTGTTTCAATATCGATAACAGCGGCGGCTGTGCTCTTATAGGGTGCCAGTAATTTTCCAGCGTATTCTTGAAGATCTTTATCTATGGTAAGTTTGAAATCTTGTCCAGGTCTTGAGTCTATGGTTTCCAACTCTCGGATCACCCGCCCCCGGGCATTTACCTCAACGGATTTCTGTCCATTAATCCCTTTTATTGACTCTTCATAAAATCCCTCAATTCCATTTTTGCCAATTTTGGCGCCCGGGATTGAAAGGAGTTTATCCGCCTTTGCCTCCTCAATGCTAGGAGTTGAAATATATCCAATGAGATGAGCTGCTGAATCCTTTAAAATATAATCACGTGCCCGGATTTCTTCCGTATAGAGCCCTGGCCAATCGAGAGCATGTATTTCTATTTTCGAAATTTGGTCCCAGGTAATATTGTTTTTCAAAATGATCGGCATGAAACGAGGCCTTTTTTTGATCTCTTTCAAGATCTTTTGCACCTCCTCATCCCCCAATCCTAAAATGGGCCGTACAGCATTAATGAGCTCTTTTGTCTGTGTTGAGTTTTCTTGCAAAATCACGGCTCGAAAAGTTTCTCTGTTTTTCACAACAGGTTCCCCCCAGCGATCCAAAATATGACCTCTTTGGGCAAATTGAATACGAAGTCGCGTTCTGTTTTCTTCTGCTAAATTTTTATAGCGCTCGGAATAAAACACCTGCAAAGCAAACAAACGACCCACAATAATAAGCAGAACAACTCCCTGGAAGAAGGCCACCCAGAGAAGCCGCTGCAGAAATGAGGACTGATTGTGTTGGGCCATGATTGTTCCTCAAAAATTTAGCTGGTTAAGCCAGCGAAGCCCTCTTTGAATCAGGGGATACATCAATCCTGAAATAAGAATGCCGATAAAAGGATCTGCAATTCCAACCCAGTGCCCATAAAATAAAGAAAGAGTTAACCATTCTAAAAGGGTCACTGCCATCATCAAAATGAAAAACATTGCCCAGACCGTATTCCGTCCAAATAAGATGAGCTTACGTTGATTGGTGACAATGGCATACAAAAGAAGAAACTTTAAAGCAGATTGCCCAAAAAGAGCACCACTCAAGGCATCATCAAAGATACCGGCTAAAAAGACCCCATAAATTGGAAAAGAATCTCGTGCATAAAGACTCCAAAAATAGAGGACTGGCATGGCGAAAAGGGGCTCCACTGGCAAAAATCGAAACACATGAAATTGATCCAACAGAATAGCCCCAAACAAAGTGGCCCAAATTTTGAATTGAGGAACTTGTTTGTTGATGGAAAAGGAAGAAGCGAGTCTCATAGGGATCTAGCCACTTTGCATCAATTGAGGATCAAGGGAAGAAGAAACCGCCGTTACAAAAGATAACGCTTCCAAGTCTACAGCTGTTTTGATTCTAACTTTTCCATCACTAACAGACTCTACAACTCCCACTAAAACCCCTGCTGGAAAAATGCCTCCCCGTCCTGAAGTTTCAATCACATGTCCTGGCTGTATTTTCGATTCATAGGGTAGGTATTTCAACCGTGGCATATCAGTATTATCCCCCACAAGAATGGCTTGCTCATTAATTGGCTTCACAATGACGGGGATCTTGGAGTTCAAATCTGTAAGGAGCAGGATTCTGGTTGCATGATCTGCAACCTCTAAAGTACGCCCAACTAAACCTTCTTCCGTAATAACGGGCAAATGAGTTTCCATCCCTTCCACCGACCCAGAATCGATCAAAATACTTTTTACGAAAGGACGTCCGGGATAGATAATGACCTTACCTCCCACTATTTTTCGAGGGTACCTTTCCGTCACTTTCAATAATTTTTTAAGATTTTTATTTTCTTCGCGAAGAATTCGCATGCGCGCCAAATAATCACGCAACTGTTTGTTCTCTCGAGAAAGTTCCTGGACTCTCTGGTAGGCAAAGGCCCAATCTTGTGCCCCTTGAATAACTTGGTCTGCCAAACGATTTGGAGCCCCCATGGCTTCCGCAAGAGTACTCGTTGCGTCCATAACAAAGACTCGAATCTTCCGAGACGTTTCAAAATCTGTGTAGCTCACCACCAAAGAAAAAACTGATAGGAACGAGAAAAAAGCTAAGAGAATTAAATTTCGGTAATTATGAAAGGTGGCATTGATTTTTTTTAGAAAAGGCCTCCGAACATGAAATCGCGAAGAACCTCTGTTTTCCAAAATACCTCCTCTAGGTTTCCCTTATACTTGGGAAATCAAAACATCTTTTAATGTACCCATATGCTCTAAGGCATATCCTGTCCCTAACACGACACAAGACAGCGGGTCTTCCGCTGTCGATACGGGCAAATGTGTTGCATTGCGGAGCACTTGATCCAAATCCCGAAGAAGGGCCCCACCGCCCGTTAACATAATCCCTTTATCTACGATATCCGCCGACAATTCAGGGGGTGTATTTTCAAGGGCCATTTTAACCGCTTCCACAATAGCTGCCACAGGCTCTGCTAAACTTTCAGCCACATCCCGAGATCGAATGCTGATTTCCTTTGGAATACCATTGGTCAGATCTCGTCCTTTGACTTTCATTTCTTTATCTTCGGACGGCTTGGGTGATGCGGATCCAATCTCTTTCTTAATGCGTTCCGCACTGGATTCTCCAATTAAAAGATTATAATTACGCCGCACGTAAGAGATAATAGCTTCATCCATCTTATCTCCCCCCACACGGATGGACCGAGAATAAACAATGCCTCCCAGAGAAAGAATCGCAACCTCTGTTGTCCCTCCCCCAATATCCACAACCATGGATCCTGTAGGTTCTGTCACCGGAAGACCTGCCCCAATGGCTGCTGCCATACTTTCTTCAATCAGGAAAACAGACCGAGCCCCCGCACTTTCCGCAGACTCTTGGATGGCTCGACGCTCCACAGCCGTTGAGCCCGAGGGCACACAAATAATAATCTGAGGACGGGCCAGCATAACCCGATTATGAATCTTTTTAATGAAGTGCTTAATCATTTCTTCCGCCACATCAAAATCAGCAATCACCCCATCCTGCAAGGGACGAATCGCTTGAATATGCCCCGGCGTTCTTCCCACCATGAGTTTTGCTTCTTCTCCAACAGCCAGAACCTGTCTTTTCCCCCCAATGGTGGACACAGCCACAACGGAAGGTTCATCCAAAACGATGCCTTTTCCCTTTACATATACTAATGTATTGGCGGTTCCTAAATCGATGGCCATATCCGAGGAGATATATCGAAAAACTTTTGATAAGAATGACATGCTGTTCTCTTAATTCCATATATTTTAGCTATATCTTAGTTATATCGTATGTCATGCCAACGGCCAAGGTGTTTTTGAAAAAAGAGGTTAAATTTTTGAAAATTTTATTTAATAAGGCTGTGTAAAAGTTCAAACAGATGTGAGACTGAGCGAGGGGGATAAGCGGAGCCATAAATAGCGAAGCGAAATC
>CAZEUR010000017.1:0-11274 GCA_964515175.1 uncultured Holosporaceae bacterium
CTAGTTCTGGGTGTAATAACCCGATTTTAGGGGAAGTTGTCAAGCAGAAGATTTTTTTGAGTGAGCAATTTAGAAATGTCCGCTTTAGGGTTTATCCACAAGTTCACACAGCTCTCCCGGCAGCTTCCCTAAAAGCTAAGCAGGGAGACGGGTTTGTGAACCCTGTGGGTAACTCGAAGAGTTGATCCGGGGCTTCTTTTGCAAAATATACATCTGCAGGTCGCGCATAGTTCAGGGCCTGATGGGGTCTTTGGTAATTGTAGTGGTTGATAAAGTCCCCAATCCCAATCCGTGCTTCTTTTAGAGTTTGGTATTGTTTGAGGTGGATGTCTTCCTATTTGATGGTTCTCCAGAACCGTTCAATCCTGACGTTATCGATGCATCTTCCCACCCCATCATGACTGATCTGGATGTTGAGTTCTTGCAATGCCTGAATCCACTCAGTGCTTGTAAATTGTGAGCCTTGGTCTGTATTGCAGATCTCGGGGATTCCATAGATTAAGGCCTTTTGTAAAGTCTCTACCCCATGGTCTGCCGTCATAGAGTTGGCCAGTGTCCAACCCACAATGAACCGACTTGCCCAGTCGATTAGGGCAAACAAATAGACCATCCCCGTGAGAAGCCGGATGTAGGTTATATCCACGGCCCATACGTGGTTGGGACGCGTAATATTAAGCCCTCTCAGCAGATAAGAATAAACACTGTCCTCTCGATTCCTCAGAGAAGTGCGAGGCCCCGGGTAAATGGCCCGAAGCCCTATCTCCTGCATGATTCTCTGAATCCGCTTCCCGTTAACAGCTAATCCTTCGTGCCTCAAGACAGCCCTGATCTTCCGGTATCCGTAACAGGGATGCTCCAGATACACCTCATAGATGTGGTTACAGAGATCCGTGTCCTCTAAAACTATAGGGCCTTTGTAATAAGCCGTAGATCGAGCAACTCCCAACAAAGAACAGCATCGGGATACACTTAAGCCCCCTCCCGCCTTAGCCAGCTTAACGCGAATGCCTACGTTAAGTGCTTGGACACTTTTTTTAAAAAATCGATCTCCATGGTTAGCGGGCCAATCTTCTTCTGCAGATCTCCCACTGTCTCATCCTCGGAGTCGCGTTTATCCTTCATCTCAAAAATATCTGGCCCCTTGCTCAGAAATTCCTTCTTCCATCTCTGCAAGACGCCAGGATGAACCTTGAACTCTGATGAGATCTCAGCTGCCGTCTTCTCCCCTTTGATCATCGCCAGGGCTGCCTGAAACTTCAGGCTCTTGCTATATTTCTTCCTCACTCGACTCATTTTTTAAGCTCCTTCTTTGGTTGCACTTTCTACCAAAAATCTCACTTAGCCAACTGTCCAGTTTTAGCGGGTCACCTCATTCCAATCCTTAAAGGAGGAAAAACCTAAACAATAAACCCCAGCACGGAATTCAATTTCTGCCGCCCCTCTGGGGTAAGGCCAAATTTTTTGTCATCTATGTAAAGGAGTCCCTCTTCTTTTAGAGCTTGCCATTTTTTAGGAGAAATCACATTTAAAATATGGTGCCCTGTTTCTGATTCAAAGTCCGCGCGCGAAATGCCTTCTTTCAGGCGCAGTCCCATCATGAGAAATTCTGCAATTTTGTCTTTTTCTGAAAGGAGTTTTACCTCATGGGTTCCGTTCCCCGTCTCTTCAACCTGCTTCATCCAAAGCTCCGGAGAGCGATGTCGTCGCACGGCACATTTTACGCCCTCCACAGGCACACGGCTATGAGCCCCCGGCCCCACTCCTATATAATCTTCATACCGCCAATAGGTCAGGTTATGGCGTGATTCTTGGCCCGGCACCGCATAGTTGGAAATCTCATAGGCTTCAAAATTTTGTTCGGCCATTTTCTGATTCGTATATTCATAAAAAATGGCACTTTCTTCGTCCGTGGGCATTTTGAAATCACCGCGATGATAACTCAGATAAAAAGGAGTCCCTTCTTCAATGGTTAACTGATAGAGAGACAGATGCCCTTTGGCCAATTTAAGAGCTTCCTCCAATTCTTTTTCCCACTCTGATAGTGTCTGGGTAGGGCGTGCATAAATCAAATCAAAGGAAAATCGATCAAAGTATTGGGCTGCCCACTCTAGCGCTTGATAGGATTCAGACAAAGAATGTTTCCGCCCCAAAAAAGTCAAATCTTTTTGGTTAAGGGCTTGGATGCCTAAAGAAACACGGTTAATGCCCGCGGCCGCCAAATCCTTAAATTTAGTCGCTTCCGCCGAATTGGGGTTGGCCTCTAAAGTGATTTCTGCGTGTTCATCGAGCCCCCACAGAAGGTCCACTTCTTGGATGATTTTTTCAACTGTCTTTGGAGCCATCAAAGAAGGCGTGCCGCCTCCAAAGAAAATACTCGTCACTTTTTTTTGGTTGTGTTTTTTAAAAGACTGAAGATCCTGAAGAAGCGCTTTTTGCCACCGATCTTCCTCAATGGATTCGCGCACATGGCTGTTAAAATCACAGTAGGGGCATTTGGAGACACAAAAGGGCCAATGAACATAGACCCCGAAGCTACTGCTCAAGACAATTCTCAACAAATTTTAGAAATGCTTGTTTTCGGTGACTAATATTCTGTTTTTCTTCAAGACTCATCTCTCCAAAAGTTTTCCGATGACCCATTGGCACAAACATGGGATCAAACCCCATGTTGTTGGTACCACGAATGGGCCATACCAACTCTCCATCCACTTTATCTTCAAAAGTTTGAACGTCCCCTTCGGGAGAACTAAGCGCCAAGCAACATACAAAACTGGCCCGACGATCGGGATGTCCCTCCATACGATCAAGCTCATCCTGGATTTTCTTCATGGCATGGCTGTAATCTTTTTGAGGACCAGCCCACCGAGCGGTAAAAACACCCGGTTGACCTCCTAATGCCCGAACGGAAAGACCCGAATCATCCGCAAGCGCTGGAAGCTTTGCTGCAATCGCGACTGCCTTTGCTTTTAAAATAGCATTGGCCTCAAAACTAGCTCCCGATTCTTCCGTATCCTTCAGACCAAGGTCCTCAAGCGTCACTGTTTTGATATCATATGGCGCTAGAAGATCTCTCAATTCCTTGATTTTATCTGGATTAGACGTTGCGAGAACAATCTTTTGTCCCCGAGATAACTTTAATGTCATTTTTTATGCATAAGCACCTTCAGTTGTGCCGTCCCTATTTCTTTAGCTCCCATTCGAGCCAGTTTTAATAATTGACCAAATTCTTCCTCTTGAAAAGGTTTTTGTTCGGCAGTAGCCTGAATTTCAATCAAATCCCCTTTGCCCGTCAAAACAAAATTAGCATCCACTTCCGCCAAACTGTCTTCCTCATAATCCAAATCTAAAACGGGCGTTCCTTGGTAAATACCACAAGAAACAGCTGCCACAGAATCTGTTAGCGGCAATTCCGTCAAAATGTTTCTCGCCACCAAAGATCTAAGCGCCATATTTAAAGCCACATACGCCCCTGTAATAGAGGCTGTTCGGGTCCCTCCATCAGCCTGCAATACATCGCAATCAATTTTAATTTGTCGCTCTCCCAAGGCCTTAAGATCTACCACTGCCCGCAGAGACCTTCCAATGAGCCTTTGAATCTCATGGGTGCGACCAACTTGTTTTCCACGAGCCGCTTCCCGGTCCATTCGATCCTTTGTAGAACGAGGCAACATGCCATATTCGGCTGTAACCCAACCCTTTCCCGTATTCTTTAAAAAAGAAGGGACTTTTTCGTCGATGGTGGCCGTACACAAAACATGGGTATCGCCCAATTTTATCAAACAAGATCCTTCCGCATGCTTGGAAACGTTGGTTTCTAAGGAGAGGGGTCTGAGTTTATCTACTTTCCTACCGGAAGGTCTTTCCATTCTAGTGAAATCCTTTATAAATTATGAAAATCTCGATGAGAAACACTTTAGCTATAACCAAAATGAATGTAAAGTAGACGCATGGAACCCTTAAACACACGATCATTAGAAATTTTACGGCACATTGTGGAAGCCTATGTGGAAACAGGCGAGCCCATTGGTTCTTTAACTGTGGCCCACCGCCTGGATATGAGTCTTTCGTCCGCCACCATCCGGAACATTATGGCGCGTCTTGAAGAGATGGGGCTTCTGTACTCTCCCCACACCTCAGCCGGACGCTTACCCACGGAAGCAGGCCTCCGATTTTTTGTACAGGGATTCTTGGAAACTCGAGAACTTTCTTTGGAAGAAAAAAGAAAAATTGAAGGTCAATGCACGGCCTTGGGGCTTGATATGAATGGCCTTTTAAATCAAGCAAGCACTATTCTATCAGGACTCTCTTCTTGTGCCGGCATTGTGATTGCACCTAAAGATGAAGCCATTCTGAAGCACATTGAATTCATTCCTTTAGATCCCGGGAAAGCCCTCGTTATTATGGTCTCAAAGGAAGGCTCTGTTGAAAATCGCATCATTGAAATTCCCCTAGGCATTCCTCCTGCTTCTTTAATAGAGGCTGGGAATTATCTGAACGCGCATTTGGCGGGAAAAACTTTAGAAGAAGCAAAAAATAGAATCATCCATGAGCTTTCTTCCCACCGAGCCCATCTTGATGAAGTGGCCGAGCATCTGATAAAGGCAGGGCTTGGTGTTTGGTCGGGATCCACAAAGGATCCGTCCCTCATCATTCAAGGACAATCGAACCTCCTTAAAAAGGTGGAGCACATGGAAGATTTGAATGCCATTAAGAGTATTTTCTCCCTTTTAGATCGCAAAGAAGTCTTGATAAATTTACTAGATGGCGTTATGAAAGGAGACGGAATACAGATCTTCATCGGCGCTGAAAACGAATGGTTTCAGCATGTGGGGTGTTCCCTCGTCTTGTCCCCTTACGAAAATTCCAGCGGGAAGATCGTAGGAGCCATCGGCATCATCGGACCCACCCGCATTAATTATGGTCATATTATTCCGGTAGTAGATTACACCGCAAAAATTGTGAGTCGTTTGATAAAGTAAGAGAAGAAAATGAAAAAAGAATCAGATCAACCAGAAAATACAGAAAACGAAACAAGCCAAGAAGTAAAGGCTGAAGTCCAAGAACTGGAACAGATTAAAGACCAGTTGCTTCGCACCATGGCAGAATTGGATAATACTCAAAAACGCGCTGCGAAGGAACGGGATGATGCCAAGAAATATGCCATCAGCAACTTCGCCAAGGATCTCCTGGTAATACGGGATACCCTCGACCGAGCCCTTGAAAGTGTGCCTGAGGAAGATCGCAAAAAGGATGGGCTTTTGAAAACCATTTTTGACGGTGTTTCTTTGACACGGGATGAGTTGCTCAAAGTTTTCACCCATTATCACATTGTCCCCATCAACCCTGTGGGTGAAAAGTTTGACCATAACTATCACCAAGCAGTTTTAGAGGTAGAATCTGCCGATCATGCCAAAGGCATGGTGGTGGCTGTCTTGCAGACAGGATACAAGATTCAGGATCGTTTGCTACGCCCAGCTATGGTGAGTGTCGCGAAGTAAAAGCTTCCTCTTGTCCGAAAAAACTTAGAGGCTAATTACATGCGCTATAACTCCGTCTTTGTCTTTTTCTGGCACCATATTAAACCGTATAAGTGGTTTTATGCGGTGATGCTTATGGCGCCTCTCACAAGTGCCTTTTATCCCCTTATCTACAACTACTCCATTAAGCTATTTTTAGATACGATGACGCAAGATAGCACGCTGCCCTACCACAGCATTCTACTCCCTATCTTTCTTTTCCTTGGAGCACAACTATTTAATGATTGGATATGGCGCTTCAGTAATATCGCTGAATGGAAATCTGAACCCTATGTGCGTCAGTCAATTCTCATAAAATCCTATGATTATGTACAGCATCACTCTTACACGTTCTTTCAAAACAATTTCACAGGCGCCATTAGCAGCAAGATAAAAGGGTTGCTCGATGGATATGATAAGTTTTGGGCAGAAATGCACCATGGACTTATGATCTCCATTCTAAAAAGCATTGTGGGCCTTGCTTCTCTCTGTTTCGTGAATCTCACGCTTGGTTTGTTTATCTCTGTTTGGAGCTTGATCTATGGATCTTTAATGTATTGGTTTTCTTTGAAGTTAAACCAACTTTCTTTTATAGAAACAGAAAGCCGGCATAGCCTTATCGGTCAGGTCTCAGATAAAATTACCAATATCATTTCTCTCTTTTCTTTTGCCTCCCGCAAAAAAGAAAAAGAAAGTTTAAATCAGCAAATGATGCGGGATTTTATTCCAAAGCAAATTAGGACCTATAAGTATGATTTCAAGATTCAGCTGACGGCAGACTTCTTATACATCCTTATGATAGGATTTGTTCTCTTTTATATGATCCACTTAAAAAGAGAGGGAGTTGTCTCTATTGGAGATTTTGCTTTCGTTTTTGGAATGATCTTAAGTGTAATGAGAGATATCTATGAGGCAACCCTCTCCCTTCAAGACTTTTCAAGATCCATGGGAGACTTTAAAAGTTCTCTTGCCCTTCTTAATATTCCCCAAGAGAATCTCGATATTCCTAATGCAAAACCTCTCAAAATCAAAACCCCAGAAATCGAATTTAAAAACTTCAGTTTCACTTACAAAGGGGGAGAAGAAGTTTTCAAAAATCTCAATCTCACCATCAAGCCCGGTGAGAACGTAGGGCTGGTGGGAGAATCTGGAGCGGGAAAGTCTTCTCTTATTAACCTCCTCCTTCGCTACTTCGAAAGCCAAAAAGGAGAAATCCTCATCGGTGGGAAGAATATCAATAATGTGACACAGGATTCCTTACGGGAAAATATTGCGGTGATTCCTCAAGATACTATGCTGTTTCATCGGACTCTGATGGAGAATATCCGTTATGGCAACCCAAATGCAACCGAAGCTCAAGTTATAGCCGCTTGTAAAAAGGCTCATATTCATGACTTCATCATGGGCCTCCCAGAAAAATATAATGCCTATGTGGGAGAAAGAGGCATTAAACTGTCGGGGGGACAGCGTCAACGCATTGCTATTGCCCGAGCTATTCTAAAGCATGCGCCTATTCTGATTTTGGATGAGGCTACATCCGCCCTCGATAGCCAAACGGAAAAGTATATCCAAGAAGGATTAAACTTCTTTTTGAAAGATAAAAAGAATACGGTCATTGCGATCGCCCACCGCCTCTCCACCCTCAAACACATGGACCGCATCATTGTGTTGGATAAGGGAAAAGTGGTAGAAGAAGGCACGCACGATCAACTGATTCGAAATAAGAAAAGTTTGTATAGTAAACTATGGAAGCTGCAGGAGATTTAAACCATGGTAGACATCATTCCAGCCCTCCTCAAAGATTCTCTCATTATTCAGAATATGGGAGAATTCTTCATCTTAGGGAAGTTTTAAGGTAAGAGCATTGCCCAGCAGGTATCCCATGCTATATGGAAATTATACCCCGGTCTTTGGGAGGTCTCTGTTATTCCTGAAAATGTTAAGGCCTTGGCCTTTTGGCGTAAAACTATTTCTACTTTCACAAAAGGAAAATACTCAGAAGAGATCAAATACGAAGGGATGATGGGGCCAGGACTTAAACCACTCTAAAATTCTTATAGATTTCTGTTTGATGTTTTGCTGGGAATTCCTCTGTCATTTTTAAGATGGTTCTATCTACAAGAAAGATTATCTTTTTGTTATTGTGTTGGAGGATAAAAATCTTTCTAGGGATGAAACATGGACAACAAAAACCATTTAGACCAAACCCAAGATCTCGAATTGTTGGACAGCCCCGAACTCTTGCTGAAGGATATCAGTCAGCTAATTGAAGAAGCAAGGTCCCATGTTGCGCGGGAATATAACTCGGCACATGTCCAACTCTGTTGACTCATTGGTAGGCGGATTGATGATGAAGTTTTGAAGTCACAACGCGCTGAATATGGCGAAGGCGTGATTGACGCCATTTCAGAAAATCTTTCAAGCCGTTATGGACGAGGGTATGGACGCCGTAGCTTGTTTCGAATGCTTAAGTTTTCGAGATATTTCCCAGATAAGAGAATTGTGTCAACACTGTCGACACAATTGTCCTGATCGCATTTTATTTTAATTGGTGCCATTGACGAAGAACTGAAACGCAACTTCTATACAGAAATGTGCCGCATTCAACGCTGGAACGTACGTACTCTTAAAAAGCAGATTGACAGTATGCTCTATGAGAGGACTTCTCTGAGTAAAGAACCTACCAGCGTCATTCAAGCGCAGTTGTCAAATCTTCAAGAGGGTGATGAGATGACGCCTGCTTTAACTTTTAAGGAACCTTACTTCATCGATTTCATCGGAGGAAAGACTTATGAGTCGGAGGAAGATCTGGAGAACTTGATTTTGAACAACATTACAGATTTTTTACAAGAATTGGGCACAGACTTTTGCTTTGTAGCACGCCAAAAGCGAATGAATACAGAAAGAAAAGACCGGTATCTGGACCTTCTTTTTTTCAACCGAAGATTAAAGAGGTTGATTGCCCTAGACCTTAAACTAGAAGATTTTGATCCTTCCCACAAAGGACAAATGGAATGGTACCTTAATTGGCTTGATCAAAATGAACGTCTCTCCCATGAGGAAAAGCCGCTAGGAATCATCCTCTGTGCGGGCAAGGATCAAGATGATATTGAATATTTGGAAATGGATAAAACCGGCATTCATGTGGCCCAATATCTGACAGAATTACCTCCCAAAGAAATTTTAGAACAGAAATTGAAGCAAGCTGTTCAGCTGGCTCGCGAAAACCAACTCAGAAGGCAGCTTGAGAAATAAAAAAGCCGCAGAAGTTTCCTTCCGCGGCTTCTTAAAGGTTATAGCGAAGACTTTTTAATTTGAGCACGGCACGACGCAGCAACGTGTACTGAAAGCTACACGAGCGAGGAGTAACGCATGCTCGAAAGGGCGATCTATATCTCTAGAATCCCATACCTCCGCCCATATCAGGCATCTGAGGCTTAGAAGCCGCAGGCTCAGGCTTCTCTGCAACCATGGCTTCTGTTGTGATCAAAAGACCCACCACAGAGGCTGCATCTTGAAGCGCTGACCGCACCACTTTCGTGGGATCGATCACACCAAACTTGAACATGTCGCCATATTCATTTGTTTGCGCATTGTACCCAAAGTCATGGCTCTTGGATTCCAAGATTTTGCCCACAACAACAGAGGGTTCTTCCCCAGCGTTTTCAACAATCTGACGCGTTGGCGCCTGGATTGCGCGACGAACGATATCAATACCCACTCGTTGCTCATCATTAACAGGCTTAAGCTTATCAAAGGCAGAGGCTGTCGCATGAAGCAACGCCACACCACCACCGGCCACAATCCCTTCGGCGACCGCCGCACGGGTTGCGTTCAGAGCATCTTCCACCCGATCCTTCCGTTCCTTCACTTCTGTCTCGGTCACGCCACCCACTCGGATAACGGCAACGCCACCAGAAAGTTTGGCCAAGCGTTCTTGAAGTTTTTCCTTATCGTAATCAGATGTAGTTTCTTCAATCTGCTTGCGGATCTCGTTGCAACGGGCTTCAATTTCCTTTTTGTTGCCATTGCCATTCACAAACGTACAGAGTTCTTTTGTAATCACCACACGCTTCGCAGATCCGAGCATTTCAGCTGTCACACCTTCAAGCTTGATACCGATTTCCTCAGATACCAATTGACCCCCGGTCAATATGGCCAAATCCTCGAGCATGGCTTTCCGGCGATCCCCAAATCCTGGCGCCTTTACAGCGGCTACTTTTAAGCCACCTCGCAACTTGTTGACCACAAGGGTTGCGAGGGCTTCGCCGTCCACATCTTCCGCCACGATGAGCAGAGAACGTCCGGACTGCGCCACTTTCTCAAGCACAGGCAGAATGGGCTGCAGTGTGGAAACCTTCTTGTCATGGATCAAAATCAAAGGTTCATCCATCTCACAAGTCATCTTCTCAGAGTTGGTGACGAAGTAGGGAGAAATATATCCCCGATCAAACTGCATGCCTTCCACCACTTCCAATTCAGATTCCATAGACTTGGCTTCTTCAATGGTGATGACCCCTTCTTTACCCACTTTTTCCATGGCTTTTGCGATCATGGTTCCGATCTCTACCTCAGAGTTGGCAGAAATGGAGGCCACCTGCGCAATTTCTTTGTCCGTGGTCACAGGACGAGAACGCCCTTTCACATCTTCAATGACAGCCTTCACCGCCATATCAATGCCCCGCTTCAGGTCCATGGGGTTCATGCCAGCGGTCACCGCCTTGATGCCTTCCCGCGCAATGGCTTGGGCCAAAACAGTTGCTGTTGTTGTGCCGTCTCCTGCAGCGTCATTGGTCTTGCTGGCCACTTCCTTGATCATCTGGGCGCCCATATTTTCAAACTTGTCGCTCAGGCTGATTTCTTTTGCCACAGACACGCCATCTTTCGTAATGCGTGGAGACCCATAAGACTTCTCCAAAATAACATTACGCCCCTTAGGTCCCAATGTTACTTTTACGGCATCCGCCAAGATATCAAGACCCTTCAGCAGTTTACTGCGGGCCTCCGTTCCAAACTTTACTTCCTTAGCACTCATATTTTTATCTCCTTCAATTAACCAATGATTCCAAAAATATCGGACTCTTTCATGATGACCAGATCTTTGCCATCAATCTTGATCTCTGTCCCCGACCATTTTCCAAACAAGATGCGGTCACCCACTTTTACGGAAAGCGCATGAATGGCGCCTGTCTCAGAACGGGCCCCGTCACCTATGGCCAAAACTTTTCCTTCAATGGGTTTTTCCTTAGCCGTATCGGGGATGATAATACCACCCGCGCTCTTAGCTTCTTGTTCAATCCTTTCGACCAGGATTCTGTCATGTAGTGGTTTGAATTTCATGATGCTTACCCTTCATTTGCTGTTACAAACTTTTAGCACTCAATATTAATGAGTGCTAAATCGGGTTTATCATGGGGTCAAAAAAAAGTCAATATTTTTTGTGTTGAGAAACCTTAAGAAGCTGCCAAATGAATCAGTCTGATTGATAGTCTCCGTCAGAGGTGAGGTGGGCATCTCCAGATACGTAGTTTCCATGTACTTGTTCCAACAAACGGGCTAATCTTGTTTTAAGTACCGCATTTTCCTTATGAACTTTTGCGTACGCCTGACTCAATTCCTCCTCATCTTTCTTTACGAGTGCAAGCTCTTCCTTTACCTGCGTCAACTGGGATTTCGCTCTTTTTAATTCTTCATTTTCCCTAAGAGTTTTGCTGTGCGCCTGACTCAATTCCTCCGCAGCTCTCTCTTTCTGTTCAAG
>CAZEUR010000017.1:11374-23974 GCA_964515175.1 uncultured Holosporaceae bacterium
ACTCAATTCCTCCGCAGCTCTCTCTTTCTGTTCAAGATCTGCCCTTGCCCTGATCAACTGCTGTTGCGCTTGTTTTAATTCTTTTTCTAAAGAATTAATCCTATCTTGCGCTTCGTTTAATTCTTGTTCTAAAGAATTAATCCTATCTTGCGCTTCGTTTAATTCTTTTTCTAAAGCATGTTTTTGCTCTGCTTCCATTTTTTTTATAGCCTCTCTTTGTTCCTGCAAAGCGCTCAATGTATCTCTTGTAGTAGGAGAAACCGCAGCCATAGATTGGGAAACCATTAGAAACACCCCCACAGCTAAAAGTAAAAAATGACGTATTTTCATAGAAAGACTCCTCCCTTGTTTCCCTATATTGTATCAAACATCAGAATAAAAAACAATTTAATATTTTTCTTGAATTTCTTAAGAACACTGCCTATAAATAATTCAAAATATAAAGAGGAAATAACATGAGTTTTAAAAATTATTGGATTTTTATATCTATTCTATTTACCCAATCGTTGGGATTTATAGTTCTTTGGAGCTCTGCCTCTGCGAATATTTTTGAAGAAATTGATAAACTAGAGAAAGACAGACGAACAGTTAATAGCAATCAATTTGAAGAGTTATCAAAAAAAATCATGCCTTTGTTACCTGTGGCTCTAGAAAAATCTTTAAAAGAAAACAATGTCCAGGCTCAAGAGCAGGTTCTCTTTTCTGCTATGAGGACACGGCATTATTTTTTTGGAATGCCAAGAATGATTGGAGAATTATGCCCAGGAGATCATTCTTCTTCTTTTCAAGCTTTAGTGTTGGTGGACGGCATGACAACTCAGGCCTTACAGGACGCTGATTTTCAAGATCTATGGCAACAAAACCTATCTAAAAAAACTTATGAGCCCAAAATCTTTAGAAAGCTCCAAGAAAATTTTTTAATAGAATGCGCCACTCCCCTCTCAGAAGGATTTTTGGCAAGCCACAAAAGACTTTTGGATCTTGCTTTCACTGTATATGAGGTATTTTCCCCAAAAGTTACCTTCGAACAAGCTTATGGGAATATAGTTGTAACCCCTATATTCCGTGGATGGACTCTCAGGGAAGGAAGACTTTGCGTTCAAGGAGAAGAGGGCTTTTTTACAAAAATGCAAGAAAGGCCTTATTATTTAATTCCCTCCCATACATCTCAAGGTGTTCTGAGAGGAGAGACTGTGGCAGTTGAGTATCTTTTTGAATACTGGGAAAAAAAAGACGTTCAAATTCATTTTTCCTTAGAAAAAGACTTAAGCACCATAGGAGACTCTTTGAGAAGATTCCTGTTGACAGAGGAAGAAGCTGAAAAGGGTCGTTTATTGGTAAAAGAACAGTTCACAACTTTAAGAGACAACTTTTTAGAATCTTCTCGGGACAAGAAGATACGCACCTATGAAGAAGGCCTTCAGAAAGGCCGTGCAAGTGTCTACCTTTTGAACAACTTGGCTCTCTGCTTGGATCGAGAGGGCCAAAGACCAGGGGCCATTCAGGTTTCCAAAATGGCCGCTGACCAAGGATTTCCCCCTTCCCAAAACCTATATGCGTGGCTCCTTGAGAATTCCACACCCCAAGAAAATATGGATGAGAGAATAGATTTGTACTATCAACAGGCCATCCAGGCAAAGTTTGAAAAGGCTTCTGAGAACTATGAGCGCTATCTTGAAAAAAAAAAGGCTAGTTCCTAACCGGCCTTTAAAGTCTTCTGCTATTCAATCTTTTTAGATTGAGCATTTCTGCTTAGTCCTCAAGGGTACCACTTGGGTGAGCCGCGGGAGTATTTAATGGGACTAATTGTCTTTGTAAGCGTTTGAGCTCTACAATTTTAATCAATTGTCTTCCATTGAGTAATTCAGCCTTTTTATAGGCATCTGATTCTGGCTCATTTTCTCTCATTTTTTTCGTCTCTATCTCCCAAAGAATCTCGGCCTCTTTTATTTGACGAGAAATTTTTTCAAGAACATCGTGTATGGCTCTGTCATACTCTTTTTTACTGCAAGTATGCCCACCGCATTTATTTTTCTTCAGTTCATCGACTTGCGCTTCAAGTTCTTGGATGTAGGCTGAAGTTTGGCGGGATCTTTCAGAGAATTCGCTTACGATTTTTTTCTGCTTCTCTGCCATTTCATGCTGCCTAATTCCGAATTCTTCTGCCTGACCTCTCTTATCTTGAGCCTCATTGAGAGCAGCTTCAAGAGCTTTTCTTCTGCCATCAGCTGCGTCTCTCTCCCCCTTTAAGGCGTCTTGATCGGCTTTCCTTTGCTCTGCTGCGGCCACTGCCTGTCTTTGTCTCATAATTGCAGAGGCTACTTTTACATAGCTAGCACCATTAGCTCGCATAAGCACAGGGAGGGTTCCTTCCTCAGCCGGTGTTACGGCTCCTTCTCCCATAGAACTCAAACGAGCATTAATTCCTCTGAGTTCTGTATTTGTAACACTCGCCTCTAAACTCACTGGAGTGGAGCAAACTAAACTTAGAAATACACACAGGCTAATGTTTTTTAAAAGTGAGCTCTTCATTGATAGTATCTCCTTTGTTATATGATCCAAGAAATAGACGCCAAGAAAGTATTGAATTTAAATTTTGAAGCAACAATTGCTGAATGTCCTGCTTGTGTATTTAAATTTTTTGAATTAAAGCTCCTATACTGTTGATAGAAATACTCAAACCCCAAACGCCACTTAGGTGAAAGCTTGTAAGATATTCCCACTCCTGGCTCTATACCGAAAACTGACTTTTTAAAGGATTGTGCGGACTGATTCTCATCTCCATAGCTCACTTTAAAACGGCTATTAATAATCCCTAACCCCACAAAGGCAGACATTTTATCTGTTATATATCCACCAAGCTTCACACGAGCTCCAACTGTATAGTCTCGAGAATATTTTACAGAACCCCGCAATTCCATTTCTTGAGTATCGTCCCCGTTCCACCCAGACAAAACGCCTAGATCTTTTTTCCCATTTATATCCTTAAAAGCACCAAATATTTCCCCGGCTACAAAACAATTGTTATTATCTTTTTCATACCCTGCAAAAAATCGAGGAGCAGTGGAGTTAGTGGTATCGGCAACAACTGAGGTTCCTTGATAGCCTTCGTGCGTGCTTGTCAATTTAATAGTAGACGCAGAATTCACATAAGCCGCTCCGGCCCCCACATAGAAATTCCCTGAAAACGCTGAAGTTGTTAAAATTGTGGCACTTAAAAGTAAATAATTTTTTATTTTCATGGAATAAATCCCCCTGTTACTTTTACGGTATCAGAACATTAAGAAGGATTGCAAGACTTATTTTAAAACAGACTGTAATCCACAAGTGACTCCGGTGGTTTGTTCGCGGGCGCGCACAGAAAGAATGCCGTCCGCATCCAGTGTAAATGTTACATTGATACGTGCCTTACCCGCGGGTAAGTCTGGAATCCCTTGAAGAATAAATCGCCCTAGGAAAAGGCAGTCCTTCACTTGTTCGGCTTCTCCTTGAAATATGGAAAACGCAATGGTCTTTTGATTATCTTGGTAAGTGGTGAATTCTTGAGATGCCACGCAAGGGAGAGGCGTGTTTTTGGAAATCATTGTTTCCATGAAGCCCCCCAAGGTCTCAAGCCCGAGAGAAAAAGGCGTCACATCCAATAAAAGAGTTCCTGTGCCTTGATAAAGCGCCTGCCCATGATAAGCGGCACCCAAAGCCACCACCTCATCGGGATTAAGGGACAAAAGAAGTTCTTTTTGAAACTTTTTTTTGAGCTCTTCTTGAATAAGGGGAAGCCGGGTGGATCCTCCCACCAAAATAATTTTTTCAACTCTGTGGTTGCCCAAAGTTTGTTCGCAAATCTGAATGGTTTTCTGAACTAAGGGATCTAGGAGTTTTTCAAGATCTTTTCTTGTCAATTTTTCGTGGAATTCGTGGGCACTAAGATACTCTTTGATCTCCTTTGCGGTGTCTAGATCCGTTTGAAGATGCTCAGCAATAAGACCATCAAAATCATCTCCACCCAACTGCGTATCTCCCCCGACTGCGAGAACCTGGAAGATGCCTTTTTCCATCCGAAGAAGAGACACATCAAAAGTTCCACCTCCCAGATCATAAACAAGATACAGCCCTTCCGTTCCTTGCTCTAAATTATAAGCCAGCGCTGCTGCTGTGGGCTCATTGAGAAGACGCAAGACAGTGAGGCCTGCTCGTTCCGCTGCTTCCCGTGTGGCCGATCGTGCTCGCTCAGAAAAATAGGCGGGCACTGTGATCACTGCTTTTGTAAGAGGGACACTCACATACTCTTCCGCTTTCGTTTTAAGATGCTTTAAAAGAGCCACAGAAATTTCTGTGGCGAAAGAGTCCTCTCCCATAAACCGTTTCAGAGACTTCTGGCCCCTTACGATTGAAGGTGTTAAGCGCGCCCCCTCAATGGGAATGATTTCTGTTTTTCCATTTCGCACAATTCCCACCACAGAATTCGTGGTCCCAAGATCAATGCCCAGGATAAGCTCATCAGAGTGGGGAATCGGTGTTTGCCCGGGCTCATGGATTTGGAGAAGCATTAGATATCTCGCTTTAATTTCTCAAGATACTTAAGATCCACAAGAATCTCGGCAGCTTCCTCAAATCTTTCTTCCCGAAAAGAAATCTCTAAAGCTTTTTCTTTTGCCAAAAAAAGCGCTTCAATTTTTTTCCGAAAAGCTTCTCTCTGAATAGGATTCTTTAAAGTCTCCAGATCTTCTCGCAAAGCCATTTGCTCTGAAAGAGACTCAAACGAAGGCTCCTTTCTAAAAGAAGACAAAAGAAGCTCAGCTCGGCTTAGGGGGTCCTTTAAAAGCAGGTAAGCCTTGTTAATGTCCGCTCCTTTACTTTCAGCAAGCTCCCTCTCTTGGGGAGATCCATTCATAAATCGATCGGGATGGGTTTTACTCTGCAACTCAAAATAAAGTTGCGTTAGATTTTCCACATTAATTTCATAGGAAGGCTTAAGCGAAAAAATTTGAAAAGCATCAAACATGGAAGGATTCCCCACATCCACATCTACCCTTCTCGTTGGGGTTTTTAAAGGTAAATCCTGACTGAAAATTTTCTTCCACAAAATCCATTTCTGACCCCACCAGAAAAAGGATAGCTTTCGGATCAACAATAACTTTTATATCCCCCACGGTCACCACCTCATCCAAAGGATTGAGTTGATCTGCAAATTCTAAAGTATAAGCATTACCCGAACATCCCCGAGTTCTTACTCCGATGCGAATACCAACAGAAGGCTTTCCACGACTCTCCAAAAGAGTCTGAATCTGTTTAAGCGCCCTATCTGTAACAGTGAGGATTTGCATTTAACCCTTCTTCTTTTCCCAATCTGCAATGGCCGCCTTAATGGCATCTTCCGCCAAAATGGAGCAATGGATTTTAACGGGAGGCAAATCAAGAGCCTCCACTATTTCCATATTTTTAATTTGTTGGGCTTCTTCAAGGGTTTTTCCCTTCAACATTTCGGTGGCAAAAGAACTTGAGGCAATGGCAGATCCGCACCCAAAAGTTTTGAAACATACGTCTTCGATAATGCCTGCTTCATTTACCTTGATTTGAAGCTTCATAACATCTCCACAAGCAGGGGCTCCCACAAGGCCTGTGCCCACATTTTTTTCAGCCGGATTAAAAGATCCCACGTTCCGGGGATTCTCGTAATGATCGATAACTTTTTTACTGTATGACATGATTTTCTCCTTAATGCCCAACCCATTCGATTGATTTAATATCAACGCCCGCGTTCGCCAATTCCCACAGAGGACTCATATCTCGCAGCTTTCGCACGGCCCTCACAATTTTTTCCGCCGCCATTTTAACTTCATCTTCCGTGGTGAACCGACCAAATCCAATGCGCAAAGATGTATGGGCCAGCTCTTCTCCAACACCTAATGCTTTCAAAACATAAGATGGTTCCAAAGAGGCTGACGTACAAGCAGACCCGGAAGATACACAGAGATCCTTAATCCCCATCATAAGGCCTTCCCCTTCCACATAGGCAAAACTGAGGTTCAAGTTTCCAGGGATTCGTTGCTCCAAATCTCCATTCAGAAAAACCTCTGGAAGCTCTTTCATGATGTGAGCATAAAATATATTTTGGAATTTTTTCAGGCGTGCAGACTCTGTTTCCATTTCTATTTTTGCAATCTCACAGGCTTTACCCAACCCCACGCACAGAGGAGTTGGAAGAGTTCCCGACCTCATACCACGCTCTTGATCTCCCCCATGAATAAGTGCCTGCAACCGTACTCGGGGTTTGCGCCTTACATAAAGAGCTCCAATACCTTTGGGTCCATATATCTTATGACCAGAGATGCTCAGCAAGTCGATGTTCATTTCTGTCACATCAAGAGGGATTTTACCCACCGCTTGCGCCGCATCCGTATGAAACAAAACACCAAGCTTACGACAGATTGCTCCAATTTCTTTTAAGGGTTGAATGACACCCACCTCATTATTTACGGCCATGATGGATACCAAAACCGTTTGATCTGTTATGGCCTGTTCCAGATCCTCAAGACAAATCAGTCCATTAGATTGAACAGGAAGATACGTCACTTTAAAGCCTTCCTGTTGAAGATGGCGACAGGTATCCAAAACGCATTTATGTTCTGTCCTACAGGTAATAATGTGATTCTTTTTATCCTTATTAAAATTGGCCACCCCTTTAAGAGCAAGATTGTTAGACTCCGTTGCCCCAGATGTGAAGACAATCTCACGAGGGTCTGCTCCAATAATTTCTGCCACCTGAGTACGCGCCATGTCCACAGCTTTTTCTGCCTCCCATCCATAAGCATGATTGCGAGAATGGGGGTTTCCAAAGTCCTCTGTAAAATAAGGCAGCATAGCCTCAACCACTCGTTTGTCACAAGGCGTTGTGGCTTGATAGTCAAGATAAATCAGAGAATTTTTCATGCGGGCACCTTTATGGACATCCAGTTTTTTTGAAATAAGAGCAAATCTTGTTCACGGGTATTCCACCCAGAACTAATACGGATTGCAGTTTCGGCGATCTCTTTAGAATATCCCATCTGTTGAATGATTCGAGATGCCGTGATCTTTCCCGAAGAGCAGGCTGCCCCCGCACTCACCGCAATTCCCACCAGATCAAAGGCAATCAGTTGCGTGGCATTGGGAATACCCGCCATGGAAACACACGTTGTGTTGGAAAGACGGGGGGCTGCATCTCCAAAGATTTCTCCTGCCTGTCTTTTCAAAGCTCTTTCCATCTGGGAATGCCAGGTTTTTAAGGTATTCTGAAAGCCAAAGTCTACATGATTAAGAGCCTCTCCAAATCCTACGATGCCAGCCACATTTTCCGTGCCCGCCCGTCGAAATTTTTCCTGACCTCCGCCCTTCAAGAGGGGTGTAATAGACACATTTTTTTGGACAACAAGGGCTCCGCTACCTTGAGGTCCGCCAACCTTGTGAGCCGAAAAACTCATCATATCCACACCAGAGTCTTTAAAAGAAAATGGGATTTTTCCCAATATCTGCACAGCATCCACATGCAATTTGACTTTATGCCTCTGAGCAATTGTCACAATTTCTTCCAAAGGTTGAATGACTCCCGTCTCATTGTTAGCCCAATGAATGGACAGAAGAGTTTTTTCTGGATTTGATACCTGACCTAAAGAACGATCCAAAACTTCCAAATCAAGGAGTCCGCTTTTTAAGACAGGGATGATTTGAGGATCAGAGACTGCTTTATAAACAGACTCATGTTCTGTAGCGGAAATAAAAATTTTTTCCCATAAGAACCCCTGCAAAGCCATATTGTTACTTTCCGTGCCGCCACTTGTAAAAATAATATTATCGGGATGCGCCTCTATGAAAGATGCCAATGTTCGGCGCGCCAAATCTATCTTCTCATGAACATATCGGCCAGCTCGATGAACAGAGGAAGGGTTCGCCCCCATTTCCAAAACCTCCAACATCTTTTCTGTAGCCTGAGGCCGCACAGGGGAAGATGCGTTGTGATCCAAATAGATATAGGACCCTGATATCATCGGATCAGTCCCTTCCCTAAAACAACGTCTTCCAAAGAAATGGAATCTAAGTAGGTATAAACCTGAGCCCCAAGCCCTTCCCAAAGATCGTGCACCAAGCATTGTGTTTTTTTACTCATGCAGCCCCCCTGGGTCGATGTAGAACAACGGGTTGCTTCAATTTTTTCATCAACGGCCAGAACGATTTCAGAAATGCGGATATTCTGAAGTGGACGCGTCAGAATATAGCCCCCTGCAGGTCCTCGAACACTTTTAACAAGCTCAGCTCGTCGAAGTTTATTAAATAATTGTTCTAAATAGGCCAAAGAAATTTCCTGTCTTTCGGAAATAGAAGATAGGGAAACAGGACCTTCTTTTGAAAGCTTCGCCAAATCTACAATCGCCATTACAGCGTATCTTCCTCGAGTACTTAGTCTCATACCAGTTGAAATCCTTGAAAAATCTTCCTATAATGCCGTCTCCGACCGCGCGTTAGAGGTAGAGGATAGTATACCTGACTAAAATAGTCAACATTAGGAGTTTAGATTGGCGGAAGTTACCATTTCAGGCCCAGCCGGGCGCCTCGAAGCAAAGTATCACCGAAGTTTCAAAAAAGACGCCCCAGTGGCTCTGGTTCTTCATCCCCACCCGATGAGTGGTGGGACCATGAACAACAAAGTAACTTATCTCATGTATCAAACCTTTGCTCAAATGGGCTTCAACACAATCCGATTTAACTTTCGAGGCATTGGAAAATCCGAAGGGGTTTTTGATAATGGTGAGGGGGAATTAAGCGATGCCATGGCTGTTTTAGATTGGTTACAGGTTGAAAATAAAAGTGCTCACAGTTTTTGGATTTCTGGATTTTCTTTTGGAGCCTGGATCGGACTACAGCTTTTAATGCGACGCCCTGAATTAGAGGGATTTGTGATGGCGGGCCTTCCCACAGAACTTTATGATTTCTCATTTCTCTCCCCATGCCCCGTTTCTGGAAAAATAATCCAAGGGACAGTGGATGAATTGGCAAACATAGATGCCTTAACTAAATTGGCAAATCGTCTTTCAGATCAAAAAAACGTTAAAGTTGATTTTCAAAAAATTGAAGGGGCTGATCATTTTTTCACAGGCCACCTCAAAGAACTTTCTTTGGGTATCTCTAATTATATGGAAAATCGTTTAAAATCATACTAATCTTTAGAAAGAGGGCGCATCAAAATGTCAACTTTGAAGATTCTTAGAAATCGTATTCAAAGCGTTAAGTCTACGCAAAAAATAACGTCAGCCATGAAGTTGGTAGCCTCTTCCTATTTCAAAAAATCAGAACGTCTTCTTCTTAGTGCAGAGCCCCACACAAAAATGGTAGCTCAAGCTTTAGGAGCTGTTTTAAGGCTGCAAGAATCTAAAGAGGTTACAACACCTCTCTTGTTAGGAGGAAAAGGTTCCACCCATCTTCTCATTTTGATTGCAGGAGACCGTGGCCTTTGCGGCGGATTTAATATGAACATAGGCCGCCACGCTAACAAAAGAATTCGCGAACTTTTGGATCAAGGGAAAACAGTTAAAATTCTTGGCATCGGAACAAAATGTTTGGGAGGCATTCACAGAGACTTCCTCCCTCTCGTTGAGGAACTTATTGATTTTAAAGAAATAAATGGGGTTGAAAAGGTGGGCATGCTCTGCTCGAGACTTGTAAGTCGCATTCAGACACGAGAAATTGATGAGTGTAGCCTTCTGTATACAAGCTTCCACTCCATTATCAGCTCGGTCGTAGAAACTCATTCTTTAATTCCTTTCACAAAGGATATAGTTTTAAACAGCCGAAAATTTAAGCCTTTGTCGGAGGAAAAAAATTCCCCCCTTTTGTTTGATGTGGAACCTGATATGAAGGAAGTTCTAGAAGCGCTCGCTTTTGAAAATATAAAAGCCCAGCTTTATTTTAGCTTAAAAGAAAGCCAGGCCAGTGAACACAGCGCTCGGATGATGGCTATGGATAATGCGACAAAAAATGCAAAAGAAATGTTGGAAAAACTCGAGACCACGTATCATAGAACCCGTCAATACGGGATTACGAAAGAGCTTATTGAAATTGTAGCTGGAGCTGAGGCCATATAATGACAAAAATTATTAATAAAGGAACCATTGTTCGGATCGTAGGTCCTGTGGTGGATGTATTTTTTCCCACGAGCGTTCCAGATATTCTAAATGCCTTAGAGGTGTGCTGTAAAGAAAACCCCGTCGTCTTAGAAGTTGTTCTTCAACTCGGCAACAACACGGTGAGAACTATTTCTTTGGGATCAACCGATGGCCTAAGTCGAGAAATGGCAGTCATCGATACAGGAGCACCTGTGATGGTGCCCGTTGGCGATGAAACCTTGGGGCGCATCATGAATGTGACAGGAGAACCTATTGATGACAGAGGCCCCATTAAGGCAAAAAAGAAGATGCCCATCCATCGGGCAGCCCCTTCTTTCGAAGATCAATCCACTGAAACAGAAATTCTGGTCACAGGAATTAAAATCATCGACTTGTTGGCTCCCTATCCACGAGGCGGCAAGATTGGACTTTTTGGTGGTGCAGGCGTTGGGAAAACCGTTCTGATTATGGAGCTCATCAACAATGTGGCGAAAGCGCATGGTGGATACTCTGTTTTTGCAGGCGTAGGAGAAAGAACCCGTGAAGGAAACGATCTCTATCATGAAATGATTGCCTCGGGTGTTATTGATCTCAACAAAAAAGGATCGAAAGCCAGCCTTGTGTATGGTCAGATGAATGAATCTCCCGGGGCCCGTGCCCGTGTGGCGCTCACAGGGCTCACTGTGGCCGAGTATTTCCGAGATGAAGCTCACCAAGATGTGCTGCTCTTCATTGATAACATTTTCCGGTTTACTCAAGCCGGTTCTGAAATTTCTGCCCTTCTCGGGCGTATTCCATCCGCTGTGGGATATCAATCCACTCTGGGTAGTGAAATGGGAGAACTCCAGGAACGCATCACCTCCACAAACAAAGGGTCCATTACCAGCGTTCAGGCAGTCTATGTCCCCGCTGACGACCTCACAGATCCGGCACCTGCCGCCTCTTTTGCCCACTTGGATGCCACAACTGTCTTAAGCCGGAAGATTGCAGAACTGGGTATTTTTCCTGCGGTCGATCCTTTAGACTCCACCTCTCGTATTTTGGATCCACGAATTGTAGGGGAAGAGCACTATAGTTTGGCCCGCAAGGTGCAGGAGGTTTTACAGACATATAAATCTCTTCAAGATATCATTGCCATTTTGGGAATGGACGAGCTTTCCGAAGAAGATAAACTCATTGTGGCGCGCGCTCGAAAGATCCAAAAATTCTTCTCTCAACCCCTTCATGTGGCGGAAGCCTTTACAGGCCGTCCGGGAGCATTTGTGTCTCTTCAAGAAACGATTGAAGGATTCAAAGCCATTGTGGATGGAAAGTGTGATCACATCCCTGAATCGGATTTTTATATGGTGGGATCTTTGCAGGATGTTCTAAAGAAGTCTCAAAAATCTAGTTAAGAAACACTCTTTTTCTTCGCTTCTCTAAAGGCCCGCTGAATGGTGCGCGCGGCTGCATTTTCTTTCTCTTTAAGAGCTGCCTTGAAAAGAGGTTTTAATTGGTAACTTGTAAGACCTGGGTTTTTCTGTTTAACTTCTGCGTAGATGAAGGCCCGCCTAAGATCAAGAATCCCTCGACCAAATAGTTTTCTATCAAATGCCATAGCTTGAACTTTAGAAGAAAGATGAATTTTATCTGTTTTTGGAATATAAGAATCTCCAAAAAGACTTTCGAAAGATTGTCTTAAAAATACCTCAGGTGATTCTTCCTCAAAATCTTCGGGATCATAAACAAATCCTGCATAACGTTTATTTTTTTCATCGTAGATACGAGGTGGAGTCCAAAAAGTCTTTTGCGCGGATTCAAGGAGAATGTCACCCGCTTCTGCACAGGTAAGATGCGGATATTTTCTTTTAAGAAGAGCTGCGGCTCCTGAAATGATAGGGGCTGCAAAAGAGGTACCTGTCTTTGTTTCAATAAGATTTGACCCAATCCACGGAATTAAAACCTCATGATGTAAAAGTTCAGATAGATGTGAGACCGAGCGAGGGGGATAAGCGGAGCCATAAATAGCGAAGCGAAATCCCCCTTGCAGATAAGAAAAAAGACCTTCAGGATACGTTTGTTAACAACAAGTCCTAGGAGGTCTTTTTTATGCAGATTAAGTGTCTACACAAGAATATTTATAAACTAAACAATTATGCCTTGTCACAACAAAAATTAGAGGAGCATCGCAAAAAGTATGAGAGTCCTGTTCGTAAGTGGCAAAATCTGAAGCTGGAAGGGTTATCTGATAAGACCTGTCAGTATGCAACTGGCATTTCTCGAGCTACGTGCTTTCGGTATTCTCGCGTTCTTAAACAACTTGCAAAATGGATTCTTCTTCCTCCCAAGAGACCTCAGCGGAATGGCGGCGTTGAGCGGGGAAGCCGTATCTTTGAAGAGTTCTATGCCAGAGGCGCCATCCCTGCTGACTCTATTGGCGCCTTAAGGATTGACCTTAAAAAGGCTCTCCAAAAATATAACTCCT
>CAZEUR010000018.1:0-20590 GCA_964515175.1 uncultured Holosporaceae bacterium
ATCTCCTCCGCTCTTAAGCAAAAAGATATCGATGCACGCCCCGGCGGAAAAGGCGACATCACCGATGATCAAATCATGCAACTCTTGCAAACCATGATTAAACAGCGTCGAGACAGCATTGCTATGTACGAAAAAGGAAACCGTCCTGATCTCGCCGCTAAAGAGCATGCTGAAATTGTGGTCATTGAGTCCTTTTTGCCCCAACAGATGACCGAAGAAGAAATTGACGCCGTCGTAGGGGAGGCCATCCAAGAATCTGCGGCCGCAACCCTTAAAGACATGGGCGCAGTCATGAGTCTTCTAAAGGATAAGTACGCCGGCAAAATGGATTTCGGTAAAGCCTCCGGCATCATCAAACGCCATCTATCTTGAGCTTATGTATCCAGCCATCCTCCTAGATAAGATCAAACATTCTCTGACCTTGTCAGAGGTAATTGGGAAAACAGTCCCTCTTCGAAAAAAAGGCCATGAATTTTCAGGGTGTTGTCCTTTTCATCAGGAAAAAACCCCTTCTTTCACTGTAAACAATCAGAAAGCTTTTTATCATTGCTTCGGGTGTGGTGCCCACGGCTCCATTTTCGATTTCCTACAGCATCAGAACAACCTGAATTTCATAGAAGCTGTCCGCCAAGCTGCCGATATGGCGGGTATCATCCTCCCAGTCCTTCAAAAAACAGAAAAGACTTTGTCAGAAGAAAAGCTGAAAGATGCCCTCCTGCGTGTTTTAGAAAAAGCATGTCTTTTTTTTGAACAGCAGCTTCAATTAGCTGCAGGCACAGAAGCTCGAGACTATCTTCTAAATGCACGTCATTTAACCCCTGAAATGATCAAAACTTTTCGACTGGGATTTTCCTCAGACGACAGAACTGCCCTTAGGACCTTCCTGCTGAGTGAAGGATTTTCTTTGGATCTGATTCTTCAGGCAGGGCTTTTGAGCAGCCCAGAAGACACAAAAGATAGCTATGATAAATTCCGCAATCGCGTCATGTTTCCAATTCGCAACCGTCGTGGCAAGGTGGTGGGATTTGGAGGGCGCATTTTGGGCACAGGTGAACCGAAGTATTTAAATTCACCCGCCACTCTACTCTTCAATAAGGGGGGGATGCTCTATAACTTTGATCTGGCCTCTATCTCGACTCAGCGTCAAGACCCCCTGCTGGTGGTAGAGGGCTATATGGATGTCATCAGCCTTTACCAAAAAGGGTATGAACGAGTTGTGGCTCCCCTAGGCACTGCCCTTACGGAAGATCAAATTCGAGAGCTTTGGCAGATTGTACCGGAACCAGTTCTTTGCTTTGATGGAGACGCCGCCGGTCACAGAGCTGCGCTCCGAGCTGCAGAGCGGGTTATTCCTCTTCTCGAACAACCAGGAAAATCTTTATCTTTCCTTCCTTTGCCAACAAATGAAGATCCAGACACGCTAATTCAAAAAATAGGCCCTCAAAAATTCCGCGACCTTTTTTCCTCCAGTGTTCCCCTCATTGACATGATCTGGAAAAATGAGACAGAGAAGCATCCCGGAAAAACACCCGAACAAAAGGCACTACTGCAACATTCCATAGAAACTCTTCTCACTCAAATTAAAAACCCCACTATTCGGCATTATTACAATCGGGATCTTAAAAATCATCTTTATGCGTGGGGGTCTCCTGTCTTTAAAAAAGAAGCCTCTTTCAAGAAGTCCTCTCTTGATGTTTTAAAGGTCTATGAGGAAATTTTAATGGCCACCATTCTTCTTCACCCTCATATTCTAGAGACCCTACAAGAAGACTTTTCTCTGTGTGAATTTAATACAAAAAATTATGGGGCCCTTCAGAAAGAAATTTTATTTTATTTTTATGATGTCTCCCCCATTGAAAAAATGTCCCTTCATTCCTATCTTAAAGAATGTGGATATGGAGCAGATCTAGAAAAGATCTTAAATGCGCAGTTAAAGGTACATGCGCCCTTCCTGGAAAAAAACGAAGACCAAGAGATTTTGGAGGGTTGGCAACATATTCGGGATCTTTATCGGGCAAGATCCTATGGCCCCAGTGAGCTTCGGGCTGCATTGGATGCTTTAGACAAAAACTTTTCAGAAGAAAGTTGGCGTCGATACAAACACTTAAAAGAAGTGCTGCAAGCCCAGGATGAAGAAAAGTGATTTAATTGGAAAGTCGGGTATGTTACAGTTGGACTTTACCCAGAACAGTAGAGAGCGCGAATGTCAAAGATAATGGATGAAACGGTTTTTGATACGGAACAAGATTTAGACCTGGATGAAGGGCTTCCCCTTTCCAGAGAGAAGGTTTCTGTTGAACTTAAAAAGCTTCTTGAAGATGCAAAAGAACGTGGATCCGTAACCCAAGAAGAAATCAATCGCGTTATTCCCAAAGGGAAAAACAATGAAGAGCTCATGGAATCCATACTCGAGACTTTTGCTGAGATGGGAATCGATGTGACAGATGATGATGCCCCCGATGCATTAGAAGAGGGAGAACTCAGCCTCATTCCGGCCGTTGAGGAAGATGTTGAGGCAATTGTTGATCTGTCCGCAGGAGACATTGTCGGTCGCACAGACGATCCTGTTCGTATGTACTTACGGGAAATGGGAAGTGTAGAACTTCTCTCTCGTGAAGGCGAAATTGAAATTGCAAAGCGTATTGAAACAGGAAAGGAAATGTTAGCCCGCGCCCTGTATTCAAGCCCTCGCACCATTGCAACCATCCTTCATTGGGTCAAAGCCTTAAAAGAAAATAGAATTTTCTTAAGGGATATCGTCTCTTTAGATGCTCACTCTGAGGAAGAGCCTTCTTTTGATGAAGAGCCTGTAGATTTTGATGCCTTGGAAAAAAAATCTTTTGTCCCACGGCCAAAAACGCAAAAAGAAATGAGGCCCCGTGCATCTAAAAAAGCGTCCCTACGCCGAATCAAAGAGTCAGAAGAAGGACTGGACTCCGAAGAGCTTGGTGAAGAAGAAGGGAGTGCATCTCTTGCCTTAATTGAAGCGACCATTCTTCCAAAGACCATGGAAATTTTTGACACTATTGAAACGCTTAGTGACAAAATGCAAAAGCTTCGTTTGAAAAAGCTTGAATACCTTTCAAAAAGAAAGCCTGTTCCCGTAGATGTTTTGAAAGATTATAGTGCCGCTCAAGAAACTATGATTTCTTTAATCAATGACCTCCATCTTAATTCAAGTCGTGTTGAGGAGCTCACCAGCGAACTAACAGAGTTTGGAAAAACTGTTACCTCCTCTGAGCTTGAGCTCTTAAAGCTCGCCGAATCTTTGAAAATCAATAGAACCTCTTTTATGAAAATCTATCAAGACCAAGAGCTTGACCTTTATTGGCTCAAGGCTTTAGCTGATGTAGACGAGAAGTGGGAATCTCTTTCTAAAAATGCTGAGGCTAAAAAGATTGTTAAGAAGATTCAAGAAATCCCAGGGCAGTTAGAGCTATCTCTCCTTGAGTTTAAAGAATTGATTGCGTCCGTGCAAAAAGGAGCGCGTCTGTGCAATCGAGCAAAGACAGAAATGATTGAGGCGAATCTGCGCTTAGTGATTTCTATTGCGAAAAAGTACACAAACCGTGGTCTTCAGTTCTTGGACTTGATTCAAGAAGGCAATATTGGACTCATGAAGGCCGTCGATAAATTTGAATATCGTCGTGGATATAAGTTCTCAACTTATGCCACCTGGTGGATTCGACAGGCCATTACTCGCTCCATTGCAGACCAAGCCAGAACCATTCGCATTCCGGTCCATATGATTGAAACCATCAACAAGCTGGTGCGTATGTCCCGTCAAATTCTGAACGAGGTGGGTCGTGAACCAACTCCTGAAGAGTTGGCTGAAAAATTGTCCATGCCCTTGGATAAGGTGAGAAAAGTTTTGAAGATTGCAAAAGAACCTATCAGTCTTGAAACCCCCATTGGAGATGAAGAAGATAGCCATTTGGGAGACTTCATTGAAGATAAAAGTTCCATTGTACCTCTGGATGCTGCCATTCAGTCTAACTTGAAAGAAGCAACTACGCGGGTCCTCTCTTCTTTGACGCCTCGGGAAGAACGGGTTCTTCGGATGCGCTTCGGGATCGGCATGAACTCAGACCACACCTTGGAAGAAGTTGGTCAACAGTTTTCAGTGACCAGGGAACGCATCCGGCAAATTGAAGCCAAAGCGCTCCGAAAGCTCAAACACCCGAGTCGGTCACGGAAGCTCCGTAGTTTTATGGATGTAGCACCGTAGGCTTTGCTTTTCGACAAAAATTTCGCTAAAGTAGGACGTTCCCTTGGGGGCCTGTAGTTCAGTTGGTTAGAACTCACCGCTCATAACGGTGCTGTCGTAGGTTCGAGTCCTACCGGGCCCACCATCCTCTTCATAAACTCCGCACATCCCATTTTAAGGTTGAATTATTTCTTCGCGGCGGATATGCTGGGCCCCTAAGTCGATAATTGTTGGGGGTATTTAATGAAAAAACTATTATTAATCGCGACATCATCAATCGCCATAACGTCTCTTACGCACGCAGGCAATCTCGATGGTGCTTATGTGGGTGCTGATCTGGGATATTCTTGGTTTAAGGTCAAGGAAAGTGGTACTCCTCCTGACGTTTTTAACTTTTCTATGAATGCACCAGTTGTGTTTGCAAAGGCCGGATATGGCGAAACCTTTGGATCTGTCTATTTTGGTGGAGAAGGAAGAGTTGGATATAACTTTGCCTCCCAAAGCATCACTGCAGACAGCGGAAACTCTTTAAAGCTCACTCCCTCTCTCATGGCAGGAGCTGCCGCACGGCTCGGCACTTATCTAAATCCACGCACCCTTTTGTATGCACGATTCGGCCTAGACTATGGTCGTTTAACCGCAAAAAATAGCCAAACAAAAACCATTGTTACCTGGTCTGTGGTCCCCGGAATTGGTGTAAATTACCTGCACTCTGATTCTATTTTCTTTTCAGGGGGCATAGACTATTCAAGAACTATGAAGGCTGAAAATGCCTCTTTCAAAGGCAAGCCAAAAATGGTCACAATTTTTGCAGGTGTTGGATTTAAATTTTCCCCAGATTCGTCAACAAAGGATAGTTCAGCTCAATGACATTTAAACTCCCTCCTCTTCCCTATAATCTGAGTGCTTTGGAGCCCCATATTTCAGAGAAAACTCTAAATTTTCACTATGGAAAACACCATCAGGGATATGTGAATAAGTTGAATGAGCTTTTAGAGAATTCTCCTCTTGCCTCTAAAGATCTGGAAGCTGTCATTCGGGAAACGGCGGGAGATTCTGAGAAAACAACCATTTTTAACAATGCCGCCCAAGTGTGGAACCATACCTTCTATTGGCAGAGTATGAAACCTGGAGGGGGCGGGGAACCCAGCAAAGATCTTTTAAAAAAAATTGATAAAGATTTTGGTGATTTTGATGGGTTTTGTACAAAATTCAAGGAAGCTGGGGTCACCCAGTTTGGCAGTGGATGGGCCTGGCTTGTGGAAGATCGTGGACACCTAAAAATCATCAAAACGGGCAATGCAGAGACACCTCTAACTCAAAAAGGAATTACCCCTCTTCTCACCTGCGATGTATGGGAGCACGCCTATTATTTGGATTATCAAAATCGTCGTCCTGATTATGTAGATATTTTCTTAAAACACCTTGTGAATTGGGATTTCGCAGAAAAAAATCTATAAAAGAATGCCATCCCCCATCGTCATTGTGGGCGGAGGTTTTGTTGGGTCCCTCACAGCTTTAGCTCTGGGAAAATTTGGGATTTTTACACGAGTCCTTGAAGGCACATCTAAACCCCGCAGCTCTTCCGGGGGCCGTGCCATTTCAATTACCCATGCCTCGCAAAAATTTTTAGAATCCTTGGAAGTTTGGAAGACGCTTGAGCCTCATGCTCAGCCGCTTTTGGAAATACATACATTGAACCACAAGCAGCTTCTTGTTCTAGACCAAAAAGATAGTGGCGGTCACCCCTTTGGTTATATGATCGAAGAAGAATTACTCCTTGGAACCCTGCAAGATGCAGCAAAAGAGTGCCCCTTCATAAACTGGGAAAATTCCCTCTCTGTAAAACAAATAAATCCCCATCAAGATTATGTAGAAATCATTTTATTCAATAACTCACACCTACAAACCTCTCTTGTTATCGGTGCGGATGGTCGCGCATCCACCATCCGAGAACTCTTCCAATTCCCAAAATTCGGCTGGTCCTATGATCAGTGGGGTATTGTCTGTACATATGCCCACTCCAACCCCCACAACAGTATTGCTTACGAAAGATTCCTTCCCACAGGACCCTTTGCCATTCTCCCTTTGACAGGCAATCGATCTGCTATCGTCTGGAGCGCCGAAGAATCTCTCACCCAAAAATTACAGGAACTCTCAGAAGATGCTTTTGATCAAGAAGTTGCCCGACATATGGAAGGGTTTCAAAACCTAAGGCGACTCACAGAACACAAAATCCACCCTCTTTCAGCGCAATTCGTTCCTACCTTCACAAAGCCACGGGTCGCTCTTGTGGGCGATGCTGCCCACGTGATTCATCCCCTTGCAGGACAGGGTTTAAATCTTGGAATCCAAGATGTGGCAGCACTTGCCACATCTTTACAGAAAGGAATCTCTCTGGGTCTTGATCTGGGGAATTTAGGTCTCTTAAAGGAGTACGAAAGCCTCCGACGATTTGATCATCTGAAATTTCTGGGCATTATGGAAGGTTTGAACTCTCTTTTCTCCAATGAGCGTAAGACCTTAAGCACATTCCGAACCTTTGGCCTCAATTGGGTTCAGGAATCCCAAGGACTACGAGAGTTTTTTGCTCATCACGGGATGGGGAAATAAAAAGATTTCCTCCCAAATCTATGATACAGTCAAAGTGAAGGAGTAGAATCATGCAATCAATCGAAATCATCGGACTCATCGCGGGGGCGTGCACTACTCTTTCCTTTATTCCGCAAATTCTCACCATATGGAAAGAAAAATCCACCAAAGATATTTCTTTGGGCATGTATCTTATCTTCGGAACAGGGGTAATTTTCTGGATCATTTATGGTTTACTAATTCATTCTTTCTCTGTTTCCCTATGGAACTCCATAACGCTTCTTTTTGTTATCACAATTTTATTTTTCAAATTCCGCTGGAAATAAAAATTCTTTGCTAATCCCCTTCACTTTAGGTAAAAAGGGATCAAGTCATAAATGAGGAGAAAAAATGAGCACACTTGTTGGCAAACTCGCCCCAGATTTTACAGCCCCTACCGTTATGGGAAATAACACAATCAATGAAACTTTCAATTTAAAGACGTACCTCTCTGGAAAACCCTGTGTTCTCTTCTTTTATCCTCTCGATTTTACGTTTGTATGTCCCTCCGAAATCATCGCCTTTGACCACAGATTGGATCAATTTGAAAAGCGCGGTGTAAAAGTGATCGCAGTCAGTGTGGATTCTCACTTTACTCACCTCGCTTGGAAGAACACAGCCGTTAAAGACGGCGGTATCGGGAAAGTTGGCTTCCCCATGGTGGGAGATCTCACCAAAAGCATCTCTCGGGATTACGAGGTTCTTCTCGAAGGAGGCGTGGCATTGCGCGGAACTTTCTTAATTGATAAAGCAGGAATCGTCCGTCATCAACTCGTAAATGACCTGCCCTTGGGCCGAGATGTGGATGAAACATTACGCATTGTAGACGCTCTCCAATTCTTCGAAGAAAATGGAGAAGTCTGCCCCGCCGGTTGGACCGAAGGCAAAGCCGGCATGAAAGCAAATCCGGAAGGTGTATCCGCTTATCTCTCTAAATTTGCAGAGAAATTGTAGAAAAGAATTGCATCTTTCCTAACTTTTTCGTACCTTCAAGAAAATTAAATTTAGGAGGTATTAAATGAAGTCTAGGTCTTTAGGTCTTATTTTTTCTATATTCTGTTTATCAAATGTCGCCACTGCTGGTAGTACTCGTGGGTTTTATGCGGGCGTTTCTGCAGGGGTTTCAAATTTATATGTTCGTTATAACTTTACTGGAAACAACGGCTCCAATATTAATAACTTATCTGACACAGGAAGCGCGCGCCCTAATGGAGGATTATTTGCAGGCTATTCCGTTCCTATTTTTAAAGAATCTTACGTTGCGACGGAGTTATATTTTCTTTACCAAAATACAAAAGTAACAAATACCGTGGATAAGCAAGATAGTTGGAATGGATGGGATGCGATCTCTGAAAAGAAAAGCTCTTATGGAATAGATTTTTTGGCGGGTACTTCTATTGCTGAATCTTCTCCTACCTCTGTTTATCTTCGTTTAGGCATTGAAAATGGCAAATATGAGGTTTGTACCCCTATCGTACCGGGTGGAGGATTCTCCTATACTCAAAAAAAGAAAAATCACCTATCTTTTGTTCCTGGAATCGGCCTAAAGTCAACTCTGAGTGAGAAAATATTTTTAAGAGTCGAATATTCGTATGTCCCAGGCCCTACATTAAAAACTTACGATTCTACTCACTCCTGGACTCATAGGTTCCATTTCAAAGAACAGCGCTTCATGCTTTCTTTAGGATATCAATTCTAAGAAAATCCTTGACCAATCTTGGGTTTTCCGTTAAAAAGAGCAAGAGTTTTTAGAAATTAAAGGAATTTGAAATGTCCCGTCGTTGTGAAATTACTGGAAAAGGTGTGATGGTTGGCAACAATGTGAGCCACGCGAACAATAGAACGCGCCGTCGTTTTTTGCCAAACTTACAGCATGTCTCTTTGATGAGTGAAGCTTTGGGTGTAAATATCCCTGTACGCAGCACTGTGCATGGGATGCGCATTGTTGAATCTAAGGGTGGACTTGATGCTTACCTTGCGTCTACTCCAAAGGCTAAATTGACTGAGAAGATGCAAAAGCTGAAAAAACAAATCCAAAAGAAAGCTGTTGTAGCGTAAGCTTATGGCTTTCTATTCTTCATTAAAACCCGCTTACGCGGGTTTTTTACTTTAGAGCCCTTATATGCCTCCAGAACTCATCCTTCTTCTAAAATTTTTCCTTTGTGGAGGACTCCTCCTTCTTTGCTTTCGCATGGCGGGACTTATGGGTCTCTATCTATATACAGGCATTGGAGTCATTGCCTCTAACATCGCCGTTCTAAAACAAGTTCAATTTTCCTTCTATCCCACTTCCATGGCAGTAGGCACCATTCTTTTCACCTCTCTCTTTCTCTGTAGCGATATCATCAACGAATATTACGGCAAACGAGCCGCCCTCAAGGCTGTTCTGTATGGATTCCTTGCTTATTTCTTGATGACCGTCTTCATGATGAGTATCTTGGCCTATGGTGATGCATCTTCCAGCCCTGAAGCGCATGCTGCAATCCAAACTCTCTTTGTTCCAGCACCTGCTCTATTCGTCTCAAGCCTCATTGCCTATTTCACCAGTCAATATACGGATATTTTTATTTACCGATTCATCCGGAAACAAACGGGTACGGCCCAATTAGGTCTCCGCGCCCTCCTATCGTCCCTCGTCGCTTCTTTCTTAGATAATGCCGTATTCAGCTTCTTTGCCTGGTACGTTTTTGCCTTAAATGCTGGAACATTTTCTGAAATCTTCTGGAAATACATGTTCGGCACCAGTATTTTAAGAGTCCTGCTTTCTGGTGGAAATGTAGGCTTTATGTACCTCTCTCGCTTTTGCAAACCAAAATCCCATGACCTCTATTCGATATCCTAATTTTTCTTTTGATTTCAAGGAAGTTCCTGACGCCAACAGAGCTCGTCTGGGAACATTAACGACACCCCATGGCACCATTGAGACCCCTGCTTTTATTTTTTGTGCCACGAAGGGTGCCATGAAGGCAGTCAACATGGACCAAGTAAAAGATGCTCATACTCAAATCATTCTGTCCAACACTTATCATCTCATGTTGCAACCTAACGCGGATGTGGTTGAAAAAATGGGGGGGCTCCATAAATTTTGTGGGTGGGATGGCCCTATGCTCACAGACTCCGGTGGCTTTCAAATTTTTAGTTTGGGTCATGGATCTGTAGCTGAGGAAATAAAAGGAAAGCGCCAAGGTGGCCGCGCCAATTCTCTTCTCAAGATCACAGAAGAGGGTGCAAAATTTCGATCCTATATCGATGGAAGCTATCATTTGCTCACGCCTGAGAAATCCATGCAGATTCAGAAAAAATTGGGCCCCGATCTGGTGGTGGTCCTTGATGAGTGTACCCCGTTTCATGTGGATAAAAAATATACGGAAAAATCCATGCGCATGAGTCATCGTTGGGCACTCCGGAGCCTTGCGGAATTTGATCGAGAAAATGATGGCAAACAAGCTCTTTATGGAATTATTCAAGGGGGCGTCTATCCAGACCTCCGTCAAGAAAGTGTGGATTTTGTGAATTCCCAAGACTTCTTTGGACATGCTATCGGCGGATCCCTCGGTGCTGATAAAGACCAAATGGCAGAAGTTGTTTCTTTCACAGCTCCACGTTTAGATCGTGCCCGCCCTATCCATCTTTTGGGCATTGGCGGTATCTCTGATATTTTTATGGGGGTACGCCAAGGCATTGATACCTTTGATTGCGTTCATCCAACTCGTATGGCCCGCCATGGGGGAGCTTTAGTAAAAGGGGCCGTCAAAGAATCTCTCCAGATCCGAAATGCTCAATATCGGGAAGACCCGACTCCCCTCGAATCTGATTGTGGATGTTTTACATGCGAGCGCTATTCCAAAGCGTATCTTCACCACCTTTTCAAGGCAAAAGAAATTTTGGGGATGCAACTCATTACCCTCCATAATATTTATTTTATGAATCAGCTCATGCTCGACATCCGAGAAGGACTCCGCACCAATACTCTTGATGTTGTAGAATCTAAATGGCAGAATCATAGTAAGTAACATGAAAAATCCTCTTTGGTCTCCATCTTCCGAGTATAAAAACGGAACACTCCTGAAAAGATTCATGGGCTTTGTTCAGCAAAATTCCTATGAAGACCTCCATACCTGGTCCATTGAAAATGGAGAAGACTTCTGGTCAAAAGTGTGGGATTTTTGCGAGGTGATTGGGGACAAAAAAGAACCCTATCTCTCAAATGAATCCCAAATGGAAAGCGCCGCTTTTTTTCCTGATTCTCATTTAAATTATGCTGAGAACCTTCTGCGTCGTCGGGATGAGGAAATGGCAATCCTCTTCTGGGGAGAAGACCAAATAAAGAGATCTATTACCTTTAAGCAACTCTATGATGACGTCTCTCGTTTGGCCCAAGCCATGAAAACCTTTGGAATTCAGAGTGGTGATCGGATAGCAGGTTATGTTCCCAATACGCCGGAAGCCATTATTGCTATGCTCGCTACTGCCACCCTTGGAGCTATTTGGTCTTCCTGCTCTCCCGATTTTGGCGTCACAGGTATTCTCGATCGTTTTGGCCAGATCGAGCCAAAGATTTTATTTACAGCCGATTGTTATGTGTATAAAGGCAAGATCCACTCTTGTTTAGAAAAATTAGAGGAAATTCAAAACGGGCTTCCTGCTCTCCAGCAAACCATTGTTTTTTCCTATGAAAGCAATACGTCCATTGATATTGATCTACCCAAAACCACATCTTGGAATAATTTTCTTAAGCCTTTCCCGTCGGAAGAGATTGAATTTCAACGATTCCCCTTCAACACACCGCTCTTCATTATGTTTTCCTCAGGCACCACTGGCGTGCCCAAATGTATCGTACACGGTGCTGGTGGCACATTACTCCAGCATATGAAAGAACATCAACTTCATTGCGATCTCAAACCCAATGATCGTTTGTTTTACTTCACCACTTGTGGCTGGATGATGTGGAACTGGCAGGTTTCTTCTTTAGCCTCTGGTGTCACAATCCTCCTCTATGATGGATCACCCTTAGCACCCACACCGACCATTCTCTTCGATTACGCAGAGCAAGAAAAAATAACCCTTTTTGGTGTCTCTGCCAAATTCATCGATTCTCTACGGAAAGAAAATATCTCGCCCACTAGAACTCATGATCTATCTTCCCTGAAAATTCTCACCTCCACAGGATCACCCTTGGTTTCAGAAAGTTTTGATTACATCTATGACCATATTAAAAAGGATCTCTGTGTAGCATCCATCTCTGGAGGAACAGACATTATTTCCTGCTTTGTTTTAGGCAATCCCATGGCACCCATATGGCGAGGAGAAATCCAAACAGCAGGCCTTGGCATGGCTGTTAAGATCTTCAACGACAAAGGCCACCCCATTCAAGGCGAAAAGGGAGAGCTTGTCTGCACAAAACCCTTCCCCTCCATGCCTCTGGGTTTTTGGAACGATCCAAAGGGAACCAAGTATCATGACGCCTATTTCTCAAGATTTCCAAACATCTGGTGTCATGGAGATTTTGCAGAACTTACAGACCATGGGGGGTTCATTATCTACGGTCGCTCAGATGCGGTCCTCAACCCTGGGGGTGTTCGCATTGGTACGGCTGAGATTTATCGCCAGGTAGAAAAAATTGACGAGGTCTTGGAAAGCATTGCCATTGGCCAAGAGCATAGCAACGATGTTCGCATCATTTTATTCGTAAAACTAAAAGATGACAGCTTCCTAAATGAGTCTCTGAAGAATAAAATCAAGCAGCAGATTCGAACTCACACCACACCACGCCATGTTCCCGAAGTAATTATTCAAGTTCCTGACATCCCTCGAACCAAGAACGGTAAACTGGTGGAACTTGCTGTTCGTGAAGTGGTTCACGGCCGCCCCGTTCATAATATCGAGGCCTTAGCCAATCCCGACGCGTTAGAGCACTTTAAAAATTTAGAAGATTTAATTTAGGTTCTAGACAGAAAGTTCGTGATTAAAAAAATTTTTCTATTTTCTCTTTTGACGATCTCTTTATCCCACAGCACCCTCTGTGATCAGAACAAAAAGAGTGCTTTTTCGCCTTATAAACCCCTTCTCTCTTTTAAAGAAATTACACCCGCTCCTCCTTTTTCTCAACCTCACCAAACCGTGGCAATGGAAAAACCTTCTATCTTTGAAAATCCCTCACAACAACTCTTGCAAAGCATCCCGCCTAAAAAAATGAGATTTATGGAAGAAATATTTAACAAATATTTTCTTGATGCTCCACCGGAAGAATATGCTGAGATTCACAAGTGTCTCTCTCAAACACCTCTGCTCGCTAGAGAGTCCTTTAAAGACTTTATGGCATCGCTTAAGCTTTACCACCCCCCTTTTATGGTACGCCTTCTCCTTATTTTCAAAATGAGCAACTTCTTTCTAGAAATAAGGACAAACCATAAAGAACAAAAACAACGCTCCTATAAATCTCTTTTTAACGAAACAATCTGTCCATGTGATTATCACGAACAATGGAAATATAGAACTTTCTGTAACCAGCTAAGCGAAAGAATTTATTCGCAACCTCAAGCGTTACAAAAACTTCAATTTATAGGGCGAATTCTTGATCAGTCAAAACCAATCTCTTGAACCGTACCCCTTCCCCGTGGTAGGGTTGTCCTAAAGGATAAACATGGGAACATCAAGCGAAAAAAATCGACTAAAAAGATGGTCTGTGGCCGCCTCCATTTCCGTGGCCGTCATTCTCATCTCCATCAAGCTTTTTGCGTGGTATCTGACGGGCTCCATCAGCTTACTCTCGAGCCTCACTGATTCTTTTCTTGATTTTGGAGCCTCCCTCATCAATATGATTGCGATTTATCATGCATCTCAACCGGCCGATGAGGAGCATCGATTTGGTCACGGGAAAATTGAAGCTCTTGCTGCCCTTCTTCAATCCGTCATCGTCATTGGATCGAGCTGCTTCCTCATCAAAGAATCCCTCGAGCGATTCTTTAATCCCCAACCCCTGCAACATGCTCTCATCGGAATTTGGGTGATGGTAACATCTATCGCTCTTCTTTTCGGCCTTGTAGCTTTCCAGCGTTATGTAATTCAACGAACAAAATCTCTTACCATCATGGCGGACTCCACCCACTATAAAGGCGATCTACTTCTCAACATAGGCGTGCTTATCTCTATTGGTAGTTACCATCTTTTTGGATGGAGCAGTATTGACGCCCTCTTTGGGGCTATTATTTCCACCTATATTATTTACACAGCCTACGATATTTCTAAATCTGCTGTTAATATTTTGCTGGATCGCCAAATTCCCGCAGAGGATCGAGTGCAAATTCTTGATATTATTGAGTCCCATCCAAAAGTCAAAGGATGTAGGGATCTTAGAACGCGTTCTTCGGGGGCGGGAGAGTTCATTTATGCAAATGTTTTATTTCCTTCTACCATGAGCATTCAAGAGTCTTCAAAGATAATCAAGCAGGTTGAAGAAAGTATTTTAAAGGTATATCCTGATGCAGAGGTTTTACTACATTCAACTCCTCACAAAAAGGATTAGCTCATGAATCAACTCAAAGATCTTTTTTCCAAACTACGTAATAGTTTTTTTGCAGGCCTTCTCTTCTCAGCTCCCCTCTTTTTGACAGGATCCCTCGTTGTCTGGTTCATCCAAAGCGTGAACGGTCTCGTGCGCCCTCTGTTTCCTGAAGACTATTTCTTTTTAGAGGATTATATCCCGGCTTATGGCATCATTGTTGTCCTTATTGGATCCACTTTCATTGGGTTCCTCTGCCAAGGAGTTCTTGGGAAATACCTTCTAAAACACAGTGAAAATCTTCTCTCCAAAATGCCTATCATCAGTAGCATCTATAATACGATCAAGCAGGTATCCCAAGCGGTTTTGGACAAAGATTCTGCTTCCTTTCGGGAAGTTGGTCTTATTGAATACCCCCGAAAAGGAACTTGGTCCTTGTGTTTCATTACGGGCACCACGTCTGGTCAAGTTTCAGAGGAGCTCCCCAAGGGTATAGTAAATGTCTTTGTGCCCACAACACCAAACCCCACGTCCGGATATCTTTTATTTATCCCCCGCAAAGAGATTATCGTCTTGGATATGACCGTGGAGCAAGGCTTCAAGATGGTCATCTCCATGGGAGTCATTGTTCCTCCAAAGAAGATTGGAACGAAACAGCTAGAAACAAGGAACAACGCGTAGTCAACTGACACAAGTGACGATATGAAGCCGTCGATGGCTCAAAAGAATGGGGTTATTAATACTCAACTCGCATGAAATACAATCCATCCGCTGGGGCTGTAGGTCCGGCTTTAGATCGATCTTTGGAATCCAAAATTTCCTTTACATACTCCGGTACCCATCGTTTTACTCCAACTTGCACCAAGGTTCCCACCATATTCCGAACTTGATGATGCAAAAAAGAAGGGGCCTCAACCCAAATCTCTATCAAGTCCCCCATTTTTTTTAACTCAATTTTTTCTAGCGTCTTCTCAGGATTTTTGGATTGGCAATGGATCGTACGAAAGGCTGAAAAATCGTGTTTTCCTAAAAGATATGCAGCGCCCTGCTCCATGGCCTTTACATCCAATTGCCGAGGCACATGCCAGGCCCATCCCTGCTCTAAAGCCAACTTATCCGGACGGTTAATGATACGATAAACATAGGAACGTCTCTTTGCAGAAAATCGAGCATGAAACTCAGAGTCTACCTTTTCTGATTTCACCACCGATACAGGATAGTCTTTCAGATGGGCATTCATGGCCCGCCTTACCGTAGTAGAAGAAAAGTGAGCCGGTAAATCCACATGAATCACTTGGCCTTTCGCATGAACGCCCGCATCTGTGCGTCCCGCACAAAAAACTTGAACCTCAGACAACTGCGTAAAGGCACAGATTGCCTCCTCTACCACTTGCTGGACAGATAAGGCATTCTCCTGCCGTTGCCATCCGGCGAAGATGGTTCCCGTATATTCAATGGTTAGTTTAAAGCGTTGCATCGGACTCTATGATTTTATAACATTTTCAGAAAATTTCTAGGTTCTGAGCCTGTGAAGAAAAGACGAAAACTCTCAAGGTCATTAGAGTTTTATGAGAATAGTATTATTCTATAACCTCACCCGCCGGAATCGGAAATCCTCTCAAAAAAACATCGCGATTCAAAGGCACCCCTCCCGGACGCTGCAAAACTTTGGGAATAAAAATACCCCAAGCACATGCTATGTGAAGTTGATCGCTCAATGTGCGTCTTCTTTCTCCCTCCATAAAATACAGAAAGGAATCCTTTACTTCCGCTTCAAGAACTTTAATACGTTCTCCTTTATAATAGAAGTAAGTACTATAAAAAGGATTGAGCGCACGCACTTTTCTCTCAAGATCACGCGCCGCCTCATTCCAATCCAAAAAACCTTCTTCCTTTTCAATTTTAGGAGCCATAGTCGCAAAAGCATCCTGTTGTCTTTTTGGCCTAATCTTATTGTCCAAATAAGCTGGTAAAGTGTCAATTAGGAGCTTGGCCCCTTTTTTGGAAAGCTCTTCGTAAAGCTGTTTTCCTGTCACTTCATCCGTCAAAGGAACTGTTTCCCATGTAAGGACTGGGCCTGTATCCATACCCGTGTCCATCTTCATAATACTCACTCCCGTTTTTGTAGCACCAGACATTATAGCTCTTTGGATAGGAGCGGCCCCTCTCCATCGAGGCAAAAGAGAGGCGTGAACATTAACACACCCATACTTTACAGATTTTAAAAGAGCATGAGGAAGCAACAATCCATAAGCCGCCACAACAACTAGATCCGGTTTAAAAGAAAGAATCTCAGAAATTGTTTCCATTGGTTTCAAAGTAGGTGGCAAGCGAACAGGAAACCCTCGTTCTTCAGCAAAGCGGTGGATGGGAGTTAGGTTTAGTTTGTACCCCCGGCCCGATGACCGAGGAGGTTGCGTATAAACAGCTGCAATCTGGCAGCCCACATCCACAAGGGCTTTCAGAGTGGGTACAGCAAAATCTGGCGTGCCCATAAAAACTACTCTCAAGCTCTTTAACTTTTCTAACCCTTTTAAGTTTTTTATATTTTGTAAGTCTTCCAAGTTTTCGTATACCTCTACTTAGCGGAAGTGTTTACCTCATCTAGGTCTTTCCACTTCCCCATGCGTTGCATTTTCTTAAGTGCCATTTTTCTCTTTAAAGGAGAAAGGTAGTCTATCACTAGCTTTCCTTCCAAATGATCCAACTCATGTTGTAGGGCTCTTGCAAAAAAATCTTTCGCATGGACTATGCGCTCTTCGTTGGCTTCATCTAAATAAAACATTTTTATCTCTAAGGAACGCTCCACAGGAACTCCAAGCCCTGGAACAGACATGCAGGCCTCTTCCTGAACATCCGTCTCTTCCGATTTCCATAGAATCTTAGGATTCACAATATACATGTATCCATTACCAGGCAAGTAGCTTTCACTGCAATCAAGGACAACGACCCGTTTATGAACCCCTATCTGAGTTGCCGCTAATCCAAACCCATCATCTCGATGCATCACATGAATCATGTCTCGAAAAAGTTGCAATATTTCTTCGTCAACACGTTCCACATCTTGCGCCTTTCGACGAAGTTCGGGATTACCAGCAATTAACAGGTCATATTCTTTCATAAGGCTCTCACTGTCTATGATAGATATATAATACTTTTTAACAAAAATTTAAAGATCTTGTCTTTTTTTTCTTAGATCCTTAAAAAAATCCTGTAGAATCTTCCCGCATTCTTCGGCCAAAATTCCTTCAAAAACCTCTGGTTTATGGTGGCAAGTTCTATGAGAATACACCTTCGCCCCGTGCGCAATACCGCCGCCTTTAGGATCGGAGGCCCCATAACAAAGAGTCTTGAGGCGCGCAAAAGAAATGGCCGTCGCACACATGGTACACGGCTCAAGTGTTACGTAGATACTACAGCCTACTAAACGTTCATATCCAATTTTCTCACAGGCTTCTCGAATAGCAAGGATTTCCGCATGGGCGGTTGGGTCTTTCAAAAGAATATTTTTATTATGACAGCACGCTAAAAGATGCCCTTCAGGATCTACAATGAGGGCCCCCACAGGCACCTCGCCTAGGCGCGCACCCGTCATTGCTTCTTGTAAAGCTTGCTTCATAAGGGTATTCTGGAGATCACTCATTGGTAAAAGTTATGGATATTTCGTCAAAAAAGCAAGGAGAAACATGAAAGCCCCCTCTTGGAATCTAGATGACCTCTACAAAGGTATAGAAGACCCAAAAATTCAACAGGATTTAGAAACCTCACAAAAAGCTGCCTTAGAGTTTTCTAAAAAATATGAAACAAAGGTTGGAACCCTCTCAGCAGAAGCACTCGCCAAAGCCATCCAAGAGTATGAAAGCTTGGGAGAAACTTTAGGACGCTTAGGAAGTTTTTCACGGCTTGTTTTCGCTCAGGATATGACGGACAAAAAGGGGGTTTCTTTTTATCAACGAACAGAAGAATCTCTCATAGAGATTAGCACAAATTTTCTTTTCTTCACTCTCGAACTTAATGATATTTCTGATGCAACCCTTGAAAAATACTTCAAAGAGTCTAAAGGCCTCGCCCACTATAAACCCTGGATTGATAATATTCGTACTTTTAAAAAACATCAACTTTCAAAGGACCTGGAAAAAATCCTTCACGAAAAAAGCGGGCCTTCTTGCTCCAACTGGATCCGTCTTTACGATGAAACATTTTCAGAAATCCGATTTCCTTTTAATGGAAAAAAGCTAACCTCCACAGACATTGGGAACCTTATGTTGGATCCCAACCCAAAAACACGTGAAAAGGCTGCAAAAGTATTTTCAAAAGTTCTCAAAGAGAATATTTCTCTCTTCACTCTCGTCTTCAATACCATCATAAAAGACAAAGAAATAGATGATCGTTGGAGGGGATATAAGGCTCCTATCGAGCCCCGCAACAAAGCAAATCTCGTGGACGACAAAGTGGTAGAGTCCCTGATCACTTCTGTCAGAAATTATTACCCCAAACTCAGTCACCGGTTCTATAAATTAAAAGCTAAATGGATGGGGAAGAAAAAAATGCCCTATTGGGATCGTAATGCCCCTCTCGCAGAAGATGATAATCGGGTGATTCCATGGGAAGAAGCTCAAAAAATTGTTCTTAAATCATATCGAGATTTTTCACCTCAAATGGCCGACATTGGGCAGATGTTTTTTGACAAGAACTGGATTGATGCGGCGCTGCGTCCTGGCAAAGACAGCGGTGCTTTTTCTTGTTCCACGGTGCCCTCAGTACACCCCTATATCCTCCAGAATTATCATGGCAAGACTTGGGATGTGATGACACTGGCCCATGAGCTGGGTCATGGTATTCATCAGACACTTGCGGCCAAACAAGGAGACCTCATGTCAAACACCCCTCTGACGCTGGCGGAAACCGCCTCCATCTTTGGGGAAATGCTCACCTTTCATTCGCTTCTGTCAGAAACTTCTGACCCCAAACGTCGGAAAGTTATTCTTGTCGGAAAAGTGGGCGATATGCTCAATACAGTTGTGCGACAAATTTCCTTTTGTGAGTTTGAAAAAGCGGTCCACGAAAAGCGTAAGCAAGGAGAACTCACCCCAGAACAAATCGGTGAAATCTGGGTTGAGACTCAAAAGACAAGCCTCGGACCTTCCATCACTTTCACCCCAGATTATGCGTATAACTGGTCCTATATCAGCCACTTTTTCCATGTGCCTTTTTATGTGTACGCCTATGCCTTTGGAAACTGTTTGGTAAATTCTCTGTATGCAGTTTATCGAGAAAATCCGACGGGATTCCAAGAAAAATACATTACTCTTCTCAGTGCTGGAGGCACTCTTTCCTATAAAGAAATCTTGGCGCCCTTCGGACTTGATGCGGAAGACCCAAATTTCTGGAATAAGGGCCTTGGGATGATCTCTGATTTAATCGATGAGCTTGAAACACTCCCCTGATGGACACCCTCTCCCTCTCTGGTCGTCTCAAAAGACATTTTGACACATCCACATCCGTTGCCGGATTCTTGGCCAAACTTGGGAGCTCCCCAGAGGAAACTGCCTCTGAACTTACAAAAATTCTGGGCAACTTAAAGGGACCTCTCATGAAAGTGGGTCAAATTTTGTCCATTGTTCCTGATATGGTTCCCCCTGAATACGCTCACCATTTTCAATCACTTCAGTCCCAAGCACCTGGCATGGGAGAGCTCTTCGTAAAACGTCGCATGAAGGCAGAGCTGGGCATCGAATGGATGAAAAACTTCTCATCTTTCAACTTGACTCCTTTTGCCGCCGCTTCTCTGGGGCAAGTACACAGAGCTACAGATCTTCACGGTCGCAACCTTGCTTGTAAGCTTCAATATCCTGATATGACCTCCACCGTAGAAGCCGACCTCTCCCAGGTAAAACTGCTCTTGCGACTCTATCGAGGTCCTTTGGATACAGAAGAAATCATAAAGGAAATCGGAGATCACCTTCGAAAAGAACTTTCTTATCTCCAAGAATTTTCATCCTTGAAGACATTCAAAAGCCTTCTCTCTCATAACCTGGCAATCTATATCCCGGAAGGTATTCCAGAGCTTTCCACTGAACGCCTCCTCACCATGGACTATCTCGAAGGTCAGCCACTCCTATCGTGCACAGAGGCACCGCTCGAGCATCGCAACCTCATGGCCAAGAATCTCTTTTATACCTGGTATTATCCTTTCTACAAAGAAGGCCTCCTTCATGGAGATCCTCACTTTGGTAATTACACCTTTCGAG
>CAZEUR010000019.1:0-19509 GCA_964515175.1 uncultured Holosporaceae bacterium
GTAAATTTAAAAAACCTTCCCTCAAACTCGATCTAATCCCGAACTGACGTTATCTACATTTGCACAGCCCTGGTGGCGGCTCCTTCATAGAGCATACGCCACACTGGGCTTGTGGAATTTGTGGGGAACTACTCATGTCCTCCAGGTGTCTTTTATGACACTTAAGACACACAGCATACTTTTAGCCATTCAGAGATTTCCTGGTATTTATCCACGTAATGATTGATGCCTTCCAGATCATGAAGCTGATGACTGAGCATGTACGCCCAAGATTCCTTTGTTTCCTCAAACTTATCATCTGACAATCCCAAAAGAGATTCAGGAAAATTGAGATCTTTGAATTTGAATTTTAGTTTGGCGATGCGGATAAAGTTGCCGAGATCCTTTTTATCCTTATAAAACTTCTCGTAGAGGTTAACGACATCATACAAATCTCGAGGCCGAGTACGCTGAACCAAAGCTCTACACTTTTCTGCAAAGATCTCATCCAAGCTATAGGACTGGATGGGAATGGAAACGAGCTTCGCATCGGAATAGGCATGCATCAAAGGGAGCCAGGTAGGCGTATCTTCGATATTTTCATCCTGCGTCAAATCCAGTTTAATCCGAGGCAAAGACCCAACCGGCATCAAAGGACTTTGATAAGGAACTTTGATTTGGATAAACAACCCTTTTTTATCTGGAAAAGGATCGATCTTGATGTTCTCATTTTGGATCGAGAGCCCCAATAGCTCTTTGCCCTGAGCAAAAGCTTCTGACAGATATTTTCCAATCGTTTCTGGATCCATATCTCCCTCTTTTTTGATGGTGAAATCCAGGTCTTCACTGAAGCGATAATCTGGGATATAGATCTTCTTGAGGCATGTTCCGCCTTTGAATACCCATTGTTCTTTCAGTTTTGGATGCCTGTAGAAACTGGACAGAACAAGGCCCAACATATAATCCTTCTCAACCGTTGCAAGAGGCAGATTCAGTTCTTTTTGCTTCTTTAAAAGTTCCTGCTTGTAGATCATGATTCAGCAATAGAGGTAGGCACCCATAGTCTCCATTTTGTTACGAATGTCTCACATTTTTCCTTTGGAGAAAGTAAGGTGACGCTTTTGCCAATCTTTGTAAGACACGTATCCACAAATTCTGTATCTGCAGGTGAGGCCTTTTCCAGCATAAACCCTATCCTTTTGAAAACAGTCTTGTTTTTAGCTTTATCCGCATAGCCGAGTAGCACCTTTAAATCTTTATGTTCAGACCTTAAATATTCCAAAAATACATCCATAAAACTTTGCATCCCATATTCATCTATGAAATTTGCAAAATCAATGACTGTTTTATGGGGATCACTGATATAAACCTTATCTTGCCCAATCCACTCTGTATAAAGGCCATAGAAATAGCTGGAAGAAACACGCTTGAGAGCATAGGTATGATTTCCCCTCACCTCCTCTTTCTCCTTCACTGGAGCTTTTACTATAACCCATGTTTTTAAGAAAATTTGATCTGTTAGCCCCCAAAAAGAGGCCGCACTCCACCCCCCTACGTAGCAATCTGTATAAAGATAATTAGCCAACACAAAAGGGTTCACATTGGTAAGCTCTGGATTATCTGATTCCAAAGGAACAGGTATATACAAACCTCTTTTGACAGATTTGATCCATCCTGCTTGGTTTAAGGAAGATAGAAATGCTCTTGCCTTTACTCGATCCCACCCCAAAATGGCAACCACAGAATCAATGGTAATAACACCCTTCCCATTTGCTAAAATGGTAGATAATAGCTTTCTCCTCTTACCAGAAAATCCTTTATATTTCATACAGTCAACATACCGTACATATTAACAAATGTCAATGTACAGCACTTGTACTGTAGTAAATTGAAGCGTGTAGATGGTTCTTGTTCAAAATATCGTTCCCCACGAATTCCACAAGCCCATGCCCAGCTTAGCTATTTAAAATGCTGCTGGGAGGGCTATGGAAATGTGGATAACATCAAACCCCCGGAATCTTCAGCCTATAAACACTCCCATGGTTTCCAATAAGAGCTACGAGGTCTTTCCGTATGGCTTTACCCTCCCAAATCTGCTGACTGTTTTCAGACGTAAATCTGCGCTCCCAGAGAGCTTTCCGAACCTCTTCTGGAGGCAGTTTTTTAAACACCACTTGCAGAGCCGGAGGTTCCTTTTTAGGTTTCTCTGGTTTTGCGAGATAGGGCAACCCACGATCCGCCCATTCGTTCGCAATCCATTTGTCTTTTAAAGATTCTTGGATGTGCAAAAACCCACCTGCCAAAACTTTATGGTCAAGGGTTGAAATCTTGCATCTCTCCATAATTTCCCCCAAGCGAATAAAATTGCTGATGCGTGCTTTTCGTTCTTTGATCTGCAACATTATTTCCTGATGTTGAAGTCTCGCCTGTCCCTGAGCCAACCTTTTTCTATCTTCCTGCAAAATATACATACCCCACCCTCCAAACGGCCGTTTGGCCTTCCACGCTATGAGCTGATATTACCAAAAATGGGGGCAATTTTGTAGGGGGTTTGAAGAGGGAGTTGGCTTATACGCAACATGCAGACTCGAAAATGAGTGTGCGATTTGAGATTTCTTGCTTTATTCTCCCCGTAAGAATACATTTTTGGAATGAATTTGGCTCATACTATATTTGTAAAAGGGAACCGTTATGATATCCAGGTGACCTCTACCTGTTTTCAAGGCCTAATGAATTTTGATGAAAACAATGAAATCCTTTTATGTGGCCATAGATGTGAAAGTCCTATACGCACACAGGAAATTGACGAAGAGGGACCCTTCATTCAAGGTATTGTTTGTTTTTTAACAACGAGGATTCCTAATATCTGTCTTATTTGGAGAGGAGATGCATTATGGGGGTTTGACCATCCAGCGGAAAAAGGTCAGGACATAGAATCTTCACAAGACATTCCTTTCTATAATCCTTCTACACAATTCGGATCAGATATTTATAGGGTTTTTAAAGCAGATAGAAATGTTAAAGCTATTTTTGTGGAACTATCTCAAGGAGTTCAATGGAATAATTTGTGGAGGATTTATGAAATTATTAATCTGGACCTCCTAGGATATAAAAAGGGCTCTATACTGAATCGAGACAAAGAGAAACAGCTCAGGAAACAAATTAATAATGGAAAAAATTTAAAGGATAAATTGGGCATTGAAAATTCTGAGAGCGGATCCTTCAGGATCTATGCTAGGTCATCTCGTGACCTTAGAGAAGGACCTCGTCACTTAAGAAGTTCTCCTTCTCAAAAAAATGTTAACAAGAGCTACACTCTTTATGAGGGGTTTGAATTTATCAGGAGATTAGCAGCTAAATGGTTGGAACATAAAGGGCTCAAAAATATTTTCTACTTGTCTTCTGTATCAAATTTTATACGACAGACTCTTCCTGCAGAAACATCACAAAATATTGAGATTCTTAGACTTTATCTTAAAGGGACAGCGGAAGACCGAATTGCATTAAAACGCTATTTCCCTTCACTAATAACAGAGGTGGAGGGTGAAACCATGTTCTATGAAACATCAATCATTTCTGTAGAAAGTCTATCTGATAGAATACCTCAAGAAGAGCATATAGTTCGAGGAATCCTTGTTCTTATCTCGGGAATTCCTATCAAAGATGGGTTTAATGGCATCCAGTTTTGTGTGGATCATTATGAGCTGGTCAACGCTGCTGGGGAGATATGTTTATCTGCTCGCACAAAATCTAATCATACTAATGATCGCTCTCCTTGGCTCCGCCGAATACACACGAATATGGATGGAACAAAATTACATGAGTTATCAATAAATCATCCTGAGACTGTTGGAAAGGTCATGCAATTGCTTTCTTATGGGTCATGCTGGGATAATTTTTCTCTAATAATTGAGATTCTTCAAAAGGATAGATCAGATTTATTTAAATCTACCTCAGAAAATGAGAAAAAAGAGTGGGTAGATAAACATGCCAATAATAGAGGTAGGCATTCTTATGCGACAATCTGTGAACCACGCTTAAGGAATAGAGAATCCCCCTCTTACATAGATGTTGCTTTCGAGTATATTAGGGACATTATCATTGCATGGTTGAAGCTTAAATTTGATATAGAAGTGGTCAAATGTAAACTTGTAGATGAAGAAAAATGGACAACCCCCATACAAGACTATGAGGAATATCGTTTAGAGCTAGAAAGAACTTCAAAAAAAGAATTGTTGGAAGCTATAAGGCGCCTGACCTTGAGTTAATGTGCTAGAGTCTCTTATCAAGACACTTTCCCTCCAAAAGTAGCACCAGGGTAGCACCGAAGAAAATCCCGAGATCTCAGAAAACCCTAAAACCCTTATGGGGACTGGTGGGCGCGACAGGATTCGAACCTGTGACCAATTGATTAAGAGTCAACTGCTCTACCGACTGAGCTACGCGCCCTCGAGACCTTGAAAAAACTCAAGAAGTACACAAGGGTTTACCAAAAATTCCCCAATCTGTCGATATATTTTTATACTTGGTGTACAAAATGAGGAAATGGGGGTATAAATAAGACGATTGAATTTTAGATAAGGAGATTCTATGGCGAAAGAAGACTTAATTGAGTTTTCAGGGGTAGTGATTGAACTGCTTCCCAATGCATGTTTTCGGGTTAAGCTGGAAAATGGACATGAAATTACAGCTCACACATCCGGTCGGATGCATAAGAACAGAATTCGGGTACTTGTTGGGGACAAAGTGAAAGTAGAGATGACTCCCTACGATCTCACCAAGGGTCGCATTACCTTCCGGGAAAAATAAATATATCTGACATGGCTGCATCCTCCCCCTTCTTTGTTCTAGCGTCTGCGTCTTCATCCAGGCTTATGTTGTTGGAACAAGCAGGAATAGTGCCCTACCAAGTGGACCCTCAGGATGTGGATGAATCGGCCTTCAGCCGGGAAGCTCCCCGAGACTACGTCAAACGAGTGACCCGCCTCAAAGCAGACTCTGCCTCTAACAAGCATCCTGATGCCGTTGTTTTATCCGCAGATACTATCGTTGTTATGGGACGTCGGATTTTTCAGAAACCCGAATCCCCAGAAGAAGCACGCTCATTCTTGAAAAAATTTTCTGGCCGACGCATACGCATTTACACCACTGTTGTCGTAAAGGATAAGAATCGTACTGCAGAGAAAACTGTTATTACTAGGGTTTCCTTTGCTCGAATCCCTGAAGACGAAATGGATCTCTATATACGCCAGGCAAATTGGCAACGCTGCAGCGGAGGCCTTGTTTTGGAACAGATAGACCCCTTTACAAAAAGTGTGAATGGATCCTATTCTAATATGATTGGCCTTCCTTTATACGAGACCGTAAAGATGTTGAAAAGTTTTGGAGTTACAAGATCATATGACCTCTAAATGTGCCATTTGCAAAAAATCTGTTGTCCCTGAGTTTCGACCCTTTTGCTCCAAACGCTGCAAAGATGTGGATCTTCACCGCTGGCTCTCGGGTGTCTATGTTATTCCCGGAGAATCGGTCCCCACAGACGAACCAGAAGAGACGGAAGAACCCCAATGAATTCGATTCAAAAATATGGCACCTGTCTTTTATTCTTTAGTTTGCCCGTGGTTGCAACCTTCAAAGGAAAAGGAACTGTCATCCTTCTTTTTCTTGCTTTTTTTCTTTTCGGACTCTCAGAAATCCTTCCTTTTTTCAAAAGAAAGGAATGGAAGAAACTCCTCCCTCTTACCCCTCATAAAATATATTTTTGGATTGGCGCACTGGGCGTCTGGATATTTCTGAGTATCTTCCGGTCACCTCATATCCTCTTGGAGCTTGGGCATTTTGGGAAGCTTTTGTCCATCATGCTCGTGAGCTTTTTCACCTATCTGGGCATCAAAAAACTACCATTGCAAGGTAAGCTCCTTTTTCTAAAGATTTTTTTCTACGCCCTTATTGTCTATATCCTCTTTTACACCTTAGAGATTTATGGGGGTGGATTCATCTCAGACCTTTATACAAAATCAGGAGGATACAATCCCACTCTTCTTTTGAGAGGGGTCATCATCCTCTCTCTCTTTCTAGTTCTCTTTTCTCTCACCTTACGCCACTTTATTCCCAAAAACATTCTTCGTGGAACACAGATATTTCTTTTTTTAGTGCTCGCATCCATTTTTTGGAAAGCACAGCCCCGTGCCGCCACCGTTGCTGTCCTGGTAGGAACCTTGAGTTTTCCCCTGGTCTATTGGCGAAAATCCTTAGGAGAGCTGATTAGCTTCTTTATAGGTATCTTTGCTCTCTCCTGCCCCTTCATTTTTGTTTATTTTGTAAATGAAAACACCCTGTTAAACTATATGCACTATATTGCCACAAGCGCCCAACATCGCATTCAAATTTGGCATGACTTTTCCCTAAAAATATTAAACTCTCCTCTTTTGGGATATGGGTTTAATTTTTCCTCTTATGTGGAAGGCGGACGGTTTAGAGCCGCTTATTATTCAAATAAAGTCTTAGAAAAATCTCTTTATGCTTCAGAAAAAATCATTCCAGAGGGCATTGTTCCTCAATCCTGGGGCAGCATTGTTTATTACGAAGATTCTGTTTTTTCAAGGCACCCACACAATGGATTTGTTCAGGTTTGGCTAGAATTAGGCTTGATAGGCATCATCCTGCTCTTAGGGCTTGGATATACTCTTGTAAGGATGATTTCCCGAATTCCAAATCGTGAAGTGCGTGCGGCTGGTTTCGTCTTATTTTTTATGTACATTGTTTTCTGGTGCATAAGTTTTGGAATTTGGCAAAATTGGATGATTGCTTTGGTAACTTTGACTCTTATTATTTTTAAGGTTATAAAGGATGTCCCTACAAAGATATAGAGAGTACGATTTAATCTGGCTATAGGATGATGAATAAATGTACACATTAGATTTTGAAAAACAAATAGCAGATTTAGAAGCTAAAATTGAAGAACTTCGGCATGTCTCCAAGGAAAAAGGTATGGATATCGTAGCCGAAATTTCTGTGCTGCAAAAAAAGGTAGATAAACTTCTAAAAGAAACCTATAGTAAACTGTCTTCATGGGACAAAGTCCAAGTAGCTCGCCATCCAGAGCGTCCTCATTTCTTAGATTATGTCAAGGAGCTCATTAACGATTTTACAGAACTCACAGGAGATCGCCTCTACGCAGATGATCAATCCATTGTGGGCGGCCTCGGGCGGTTTCGAGGCCAAACAGTCATGATCATAGGCCAAGAGAAGGGTCATGATATTGAATCTCGTATGAAACACAATTTTGGGTCTCCCAAACCGGAAGGGTACCGGAAAGCTATTCGTCTGATGGCGCTTGCTGAACACTACCGTGTACCCCTGATCACCCTTGTGGACACGGCCGGCGCCTATCCAGGCGTTGAGGCGGAAGAACGCGGCCAAGCAGTGGCCATTGCACGTGCCACAGACATGTGTCTATCTGTCACAGTGCCATTTGTATCTACCATCATCGGTGAAGGAGGATCAGGCGGTGCCATTGCCCTTGCCACAGCTAATCGCGTCCTCATGATGGAACATGCTATTTATTCCGTCATTTCACCGGAAGGGTGTGCCTCCATTTTATGGCATGACTCGGCTAAAAAAGAAGAAGCGGCAGAAGCGCAGAAACTAACAGCTCAAGATCTCTTAAAATTAAAGATCATCGATAGAATTGTTCCCGAACCCTTGGGTGCCGCCCATCGCAACCCAAAAGAAGCTATCTCAAATCTGGGAAACGCTTTGGAAAAAGAGTTGAAAGACCTATCGAACTTAACACCAAAACAGCTTAAGGCCCAACGTCATCAGAAATATTTAGAAATCGGGCGATTGTAGCTGACCAACGCGCATCTTTTTTATAGATAAAATAACTATAAGAAAAGGGAAAAACTGCATAGATACCAACCTCAGAAAACTTCCGGTGCGAAATAATAGGACTTTTATGGGCTTAGAGTAAAAATAAAATTCATCTTTGTTTGAGCAAAAAGGACGTACCCTTTCTTTTTAAGGTACTCAGCAAAGTCTATAGGAATAGAGTTCTCAATAATGAGGGCCTTTGGATAAAGGGCCTTGGAGCTGTGATCAAAAAACTGCATTAGGATAAGGGGCTCCGCTCCCTCCACATCAATCTTAAGAATATCCACTTTTTTGATTTTGTGATTAGATAGTAGAGTCGATAGCTTTATTGCCTTAACTTTAATAGGAGTTTCGGTTTTGTGAACACAGCTAGCTTCCCCTAAATTACTCTGACCAATAAAAAGTGTTTCAAATCCATCATGGTCCGACAGAGCCACATTACACCCTTTAATATTTTTGGCAAAAGTATTCAAAGCACAGTTGTACATCAACCTTTCATGCGCAAGAAGGTTTGGTTCAATGGCCAATATAGTTCCCTTTCCCTGCATGAAAAGAGCCGCCCAAAGGGAATAAATTCCCACATTTGCTCCAACATCTACAAATACAGAATTCTTATTATTACCCTTGAAATATTTTGATATTAAATCTAGTTCTTCCGGATCAAAGAATTGGGGCATTGTTAAAAATTTTCGCTCAGAAATATTATCTTTAAGATTAACTCTCAAGCGAATCTGTCCAACAGATGTATCCACTCTAGGCAGAAAAATGAAAAGGGGCTTTCGTAAAAGAAGAATCAATTTTCGGCCCAATCCATTTTTCGGGCACGACTGCAGGACTTTTAATAAAACCCTAGCCCACGCAGGAGGGGCGTATTTCCCAAAATCTTTTGTAAAAGACACCATTATGGGATCCTAGTAGCTGTCCCTTAAATTGTCAATCTGAATTGTAAACTCTGTACTGGAGTTTTCAAAGGAGCTATGCTAAAAACAGAGATATGAAAATAACACCCGTCAAAACCTCTTATGCCAAGAAGCATGCCGATCGCCTGGCGAAGGTGCTGCGGGAAAATCTGCTCAAACGCAAGCAGCAACAACGGCAACGACAAGATCAATTGAAGGGAGATACTTATGGGAATAATGCCTGATTCTTGGATTCGGGAGAAAGCTCAAAAAGGGATGATTGAGCCTTTTGCTGAGAAGCAATCTGGAATTGGCAAGATTTCCTATGGCCTCTCTTCCTATGGATATGATGCCCGTGTTTCTTCAGAATTCAAAGTATTTACCAACATGGAAAGTGCCATCGTGGATCCCAAAAATTTCTCTGGAAATTCCTTTGTGGACCGAGATACGGACGTTTGCATCATTCCCCCCAATAGCTTTGCCCTTGCTCGCACAGTGGAGTATTTTCGCATTCCTAGGGATATTTTAGTGATTTGTTTGGGGAAATCCACCTATGCTCGCTGCGGCATCATCGTGAATGTAACACCTTTAGAGCCCGAGTGGGAAGGTCATGTAACGTTGGAGTTTTCTAATACAACCCCACTACCCGCTAAAATTTATGCAAATGAAGGCGCCTGCCAATTTCTATTTTTCCAGGGAAGTGCTGTCTGTGATGTCTCTTACAAAGACCGTGCAGGAAAATACATGAACCAAACGGGCGTCACCCTTCCTAAAATTTTAGTGTAGCCAGAAGAGAGTTTCCATGGACAAATTGCACATTCAGGGAGGCCATCCCTTAAAGGGAACGGTGCGGATTAGCGGTGCGAAAAATGCGGCTCTTCCTTTGATGAGCGCTTGTCTTCTAACCAATCAACCGTTAATTTTAAGCAATCTTCCAAATCTTGCTGATATTCAGACCATGTCTCATTTGCTGGAATCTTTAGGTGTCACAGCGATTCGTGCAGAACATGCAGTCACCCTAACCGCCAATAAAAACCTTCTCACCCATGCGGATTATGATCTTGTTAGAAAGATGCGTGCTTCCATTTTAACTCTAGGGCCTCTTGTCAGTCGCCACGGACATGCACAAGTCTCACTTCCTGGGGGATGTGCCATTGGGGTAAGGCCTGTGGACCTCCATATCAAAGGCCTTGAAGCTTTGGGTGCCACCATAGAACTAAAAGAAGGCTATATACATGCCCATGCCAAGAATGGCCTTCAAGGAGCCACTTTCTCCTTTCCTGTAGTGTCCGTAACAGGCACAGAAAACCTCCTAATGGCCGCATGTCTTGCCAAAGGACAAACAAAACTACTCAATGCGGCTCAAGAACCTGAGGTTACAGATCTGGCAGAATGCCTTGTTAAAATGGGAGCAAAAATTCAAGGAATTGGCACCGACACCTTAACCATTGAAGGCGTTAAAGAACTTCATGGCACTTCCCATTCTGTCATTCCCGACCGCATCGAAACCGGCACCTATATTATGGCCGCTGGCATCACAAAAGGAGAGCTAGAACTCACCCATACGCGACTCGATCTTTTGCCTGCCGTCATTGGTGTTTTGGAGCAAGCGGGCCTTCAATTTCAACCAACCTCTAACGGATTTAAAGTGAGTTTCAAAGAAAATTTAAGACACCTTAAAAGTGTAGATATAACAACCGCTCCTTATCCTGGATTTCCCACCGATTTACAAGCTCAATTCATGGCACTCATGACATTGGCAGAAGGAACGTCTACCATTTCAGAAACCATTTGGGAAAATCGCTTTATGCATGTGGCGGAGCTTTTAAGAATGGGAGCCAACATTCGAGTCCAAGGGTCTACCTCTTCTGTCACCGGTGTTTCCAACCTCATAGGCGCTCCTGTCATGGCCACAGATTTGCGCGCCTCTGCGTCTTTGGTGCTTGCAGGACTTGCCGCACAAGGAGAAACCATTGTGAATCGCGTCTATCATTTGGATCGGGGGTATGAGTCCATGGAAAAAAAGCTTAGGGCTTGTGGCGCTCTTATTGAAAGAATTTCTGAAAACAATTAGACTGGTACCTAGGGACCGCTAACAGGGTAAAAACATGAAAGAAACCACACTCGTGCCATTGAAAATGATGGCACAAGATTCTGAGGATTTGCATATTTTGTCTGCTTGCTTGCAGGATTCTTTGATTCCTCTTGATGGGCTTAATTATGATTCGACCAAAAAATGTTTCCATCTCTTTGCCCATCGATATCAATGGGAACAAGAAGGAGATTCTCCTCAGCGCATCGCAAGCGGTATTTCTATTGAAAATGTCGAGAGTGTTCAGTTTTCTGGGTTTGATCCAAAAAGCAAAGATATTCAGGATCTCTATCTCTTAACGCTTCGACACGAGGCTCCTTATCTCTATATGCTTTTTTCTGATAATGCAAAAATTCGCCTTAAAACTGAGGCTCTTAAAATAAAACTTCGGGATGCCTCCGTTCCTTGGCCTAGTTTGAGGCCTAGTCACGATTAAAGTCTAGAGCCTAGTCGTCGCTTTCGTCGTTAAACCCTTCTAAATCTACGTCGAGGTCGCCAACTTGCTCTCCCTCATCTTCAGATCCCTTTTCTTCTAAGTCTCTAAGTTCCTCTTCGTATCTTTCTTGAAGGGCGTTTGATTCTCTTCGTAACCTATTCCGAGCTGCTTCTCGAGCCTCTTGTGGCCAAAAGTTTATTTTTTGAGACTTAGCTTTGATTGCTTTTTGCTTTTCTGCAAAATCTTTCTCAAGTTTCCTTTTTTCTCTTTGAATATCTCCCGTCAACCCAGAAGCAAGACCAGAGGCTCTCTTGCCAAAACCTTGAGCTTCTTTGAATGCTCTGTTTCTTGCCTTTGCTGCTTGATTGGATGCTCCCCGCATATGTTCTTGAACCAGATTATGAAGGCCTCTTCCTTGATCTGCACCATATCCCCTAGCTTGATTAAAAACAGCACTCCCCTGTTCACGAACTCCACTCACGGCGCTCTGAAGGGTAGAGACTCCGATTTGACGCATTAGTTGAAGCGTGTTCGCCGAACTGTTTTGGTTTAGGCCTATATCCCTCTTTGATAATTGCCCTATCCTCTGCTCCACATTATTAGGGAAGTCTCCTTTTCTAGCTTTGCAGGCACGTATGATCCTATATCCCTCCGCTCCCAGAAGGGGTCCACAGAAATAACACATTCTGCGCAAGATACCCCCCAATCCCTTCAACTCATCCTGGTCACCCTGAGTACAGTTTTCCATTTTTGTTTCAATAAATTGGTCCATCTTTTCAATATAAGAATTCCTTTTTTTCTCCTTAAGTTTGCTTATTTTGCCACAAAGGTCTGATCTTTTTTTTACTTTAAAATAAGTGCCCTCTCCCTCAGAGCAACATTGGGTACGTGCATCAACCGGATTTTCTTCGATGCCTGGAGGCGTCATACAGTTGGCAATACAAAAACTTTTATAGCAATTCGGGTGTAGCCTCTTAACTTTCAGAAGCGCTTTAAGCTCCTCATGTGTATAGCTCGCCATAGATGTATAGAGCCCCCCTTCCAAGAGGCACTGTTCAAAACCTTTGTTGGTCGCACAAGAATACCGGGTACAACTCCCGCCCACCGCGGCAAGAATGGATGAACGACGCACATGGGAAGGTAGACTTTCTGCTGAAGAAAGATGACATAGAAGGAGAGCCACCCCTACAATCAAGTAAATTGATTTTTTCATGTGTTAATACCATCCCAGTTTAATTTTTTATCTTCTTAATTCAATCATTTTTAAGAGAGAAAGTCGATATTTATTTTAGGATAGCCGCCTTTAAAAGAGCCTTTGTATAGCCATTCTTCGGATGATGAAAAATAGCTTTGGCTGTCCCCTCTTCCACAATTTTGCCTGACTTCATGACCATAACACGATCGCTGATGGCCTGAATAACCCTCAAGTCATGGCTGATAAAAAGATAGGAAGTCTTATATTTCCTCTGCAGATCCTTCAAGATTTCAATAATGTGCCCTTGAACCGATAGATCAAGGGCCGAGGTGGGTTCATCCAAAATAATAAGTTTTGGTTTTAAAATAAGAACACGCGCGATTGCAACACGCTGCCGCTGGCCACCTGAAAGCTCATGAGGATATCTATTCAAAAGATCTGGGGACAGTTGAACATCTTGCAATGCTCTCCTAATGCGACGACCCTCATCAGCTTTATCTTTTGCCAATTTATGAACTTCTAGGCCCTCCCCCACAATCTCTTGGACCGTCATTTTGGGATTGAGAGAGCTAAAGGGATCTTGAAACACAAATTGAAGCTCGCGTCGCAAAAGTTTTAGATTTTTTCCGTGCAAATGATTCAAAGGTTGCCCCAAGAAGGAAACCTCCCCTTTAAAGTTTTGCAACCTTCCCAGAGCAAAGGCAAGACTGGATTTTCCAGAACCACTCTCTCCCACAAGCCCCAGCGTCTCTCCTTGCCGGATATGAAGACTCACGCCATTCACAGCCAAAAATTTCTCGACCTTGTCCCAAAAATTTTTCTTTTTCTTGGGAAAAGAAACCTCAATATCTTTAGCATCCAAAATTATTGAAGTTTCTTCCTTAGGCAGTGCTTCTTCTCCTTTTAATTCTGCAGCCAATAATTTTTTTGTATAGGCATGCTTGGGTTTTGTAAAAACACTTTTTGTTTCTCCTGACTCTACAACATGTCCTTTGTTCATCACCAAAACTCTATCCGTCATTTTACGAACAATGGTCAGATCATGACTGATAAGAAGCAACGCCATTCCTGTCTTTTTTTGAAGATCTTGCAAGAGGTTCAAAATTTGCGCTTGGATCGTTACATCTAAAGATGTGGTTGGTTCATCGGCGATTAAAAGATCTGGCTTATTGGCAATGGCCATGGCGATAACCACCCGCTGTCGCTCCCCTCCTGACAACTCATGAGGATAGGCGTTCATACGATTCTTAGCATCTCTCAATTGGACTGTCTCTAAAAGCACAACCCCTTCCTTCCGAGCCTCCAACGCCGAGAGGGGCCGATGAGTTAAAATTGCTTCCACAATCTGGTGGCCAATTGGATACAGGGGATTTAAAGAAGTCAGGGGATCTTGGAAAATCATGCCAATGGACGCCCCTCTCAAAGCCCGCAACTTCTGACCTGAGAGCTTTAAAACATCCTCCCCTTTAAAGATGATTTCTCCAGAAGAATGAAAAGCTTGGGGGTACGCCAAAAGCTTCATAAGAGAGAGAGCTGTGATAGATTTTCCTGACCCACTCTCCCCAACAAGCCCCAACGCTTCTCCTGGCATGATCCCAAAGCTCACCCGATCCACAACAGAGGGGCTATCAGGGGCTCCGAACCCAATGCTGAGATCCTTCACTTGAAGAAGAGGCCTTACTTTCACAGAAGTGTATCTCCACTCATTTGATTGGGCCTAAAGACTTCCCGAATGCCTTCTCCAATAAAAACAAGAGAGCTCAAAAGGACCGAAAGCGTTATAAAGCTTGAAATACCAATCCAGGGTGCCGAGAGATTATTTTTCCCCTGATGTAAAATTTCCCCTAAAGAAGGTGATCCGGCCGGCAGCCCAAATCCAAGAAAATCTAGGGTAGACAACAAACTAATGGCTGTTATCAAAACAAAGGGCAAAAGAGTCAAGGGAGCCGATATGATATTAGGCAAAATATGCCTTAAAATAATGGAAGTGGACCCAATTCCTAAAGATTTTGCAGCACGCACATAATCAAAATTTCGGGCACGCAGAAATTCAGCGCGCACAATGGGCACAATCATCATCCATTTAAAAAGCCCCATAAGGAACAAAAGAGACCAAAAACCAGGTTCCATAAGACTCGACAAAGTGATCAGCAAAAAGAGGATAGGAAGTCCCGCCCAAATTTCCGTAAATCTTTGAAGAATCAAATCCACATACCCTCCAAAGTACCCCTGAATTGCCCCCATAAAAAAGCCAATCACGGCGCTGAGCATCATAACGGAAAGCCCAAATAAAATAGAGAACCGACACCCATAAATAAGACGCGCCAAAAGGTCCCTCCCCTGATCATCCGTTCCTAGCCAATTTTCAGCAGACGGGGGCGCTGGCACCGATCTTGTCAACTCATAATTAACCGTATCATATCCATAGGGAATAAGCGGCCACAGGATCCATCCCTCTTTCTCAATAAGTTTTTTCACAAAAAGATCCCGATAATTCGCTTCTGTTTCAAAGGATCCTCCAAAATCACGTTCTGGATATTGTTTGAAAACCGGAAAATAACAATGCTTCTTGTAATAAACAAACAGGGGTTTGTCATTAGCGATAAACTCGGCGCCCATGGAAATAAAAAATAAAATCAAAAAACAAACGAGAGATATAACGCTTCTTTTTCTTTTTGAAAACCTTTCAAACTTTTGGGAGTCAAAAAACCTCATGAAAGTTTCTCTCCCTCAAATGTGATTCGAGGATCCACAAATCGGTAAAGAAGGTCCCCTATTAAGTGCAACAATAGACTTAGCAGAGTAAAGATATAAAGACTTCCAAACATGACGGGATAATCCCGATTCATGGCGGCTTCAAACCCTAAGAGCCCTAACCCATCTAGAGAAAAAATTACCTCAATTAGCAAATTGCTCGTAAAGAAAATACTTACAAAGGCTCCAGGAAATCTTGAGATTAAGGGAAGCATGGCATTCCTAAAAATATGTTTGTATAAAATTTCTTTGCCATTAAGGCCTTTTGCCCGAGCGGTGGTCACGTAAGGTTTATGAATTTCTTCCATAAACGAGTTTTTCGTAATGAGCGTAACGCCCGCAATTCCGCTGATCACCACAGAAAAAATAGGTAGTGTTATGTGCCAAAGATAGTCTCCCACCCTACCCAAGAAGGAGTAGGCATCTATATCATCCGAAAATAGACCTCTCAAAGGAAAAAGATCACAATAGCTCCCCCCCGCAAAAAAGATAATCAACAAAAGAGAGAACACAAAACTTGGGATGGCATAAGCGCCCACCACAATAGCACTTGTTATAAGATCAAACTTTGATCCATCTCGAACGGCTTTCCAGATACCCAAAGGGACTCCCAATAAATAAATGAGCAACGTTGACCATAATCCTAGAGAGAGCGATACAGGGAGTTTAGAAATAATGAGATCCCACACCTTGGTTTCCCGGAAATAGCTTTCTCCAAAATCAAAGGTCATATAATTTTTGATCATAATCCAAAATCTTGTGGCAATGGGTTGATCAAAGCCATATTGTTTTTCAAGCTGCTCGATGAACTCCGGAGGCAACCCTCGTGCCCCTTGATATTTTGAAAAAACCTCAGAGTGTTCAGAAGACAGTATCTCTGACATTCCCTCGTCGGCAGACATTCCCCGAGCTTTGGCAATCATTTGTTCAATGGGCCCACCGGGCGTTATTTGCACGATTAAAAAATTAATAAGGAGAACACCAAACAAGGTGGGAAAAATCAGCAGAAAACGGCGAAAAATGTAAGAAATCATGAGGAGACTCTATTTCTTCCACCACGTATCCACACTAAAGAGACTGGCAGGTTTGTTTAAACTCTTAACTTTATTCCAGAAAGAAACATAATTATTTTCTGGAGCCCATCCAGGGACTAAATAATATTGAGCGCTTATAACACGATCCAATAAGGATGTATATATCTTAAGGGTTGAAATTGTTGTACTTTCTACAATTTTTTTCACCAAATCATCCACCACCTTATTTTCAGCTCCTGCCAAATTTAAAGTCCCCGGCACCATGGCTTCTTCTGAAGACCAAAAATCTTGCTGCTCAATACCTGGAATATAAACAGGGGGGTGATAGTTCAGGATCAAGTCAAAATCAAATTCATTAAACCGTTCATAGTAGGCACTTAATGGAAGAACAAGAACATGGGCTGTAATTCCAACTTCTGCCAAATTTTTCACAAAGTTCTCAACCAATTTTCTCTGCCCTGCAGAGGCCAAAACGATATCTAAAGAAAAGGGCTCTTTTTGCCGTTTGTGTTTCAGTTTTCCGTCTTTCAAAATCCATCCTGCTTCTTTTAAAAGCCCCATAGCCTCATCTTTATTTGCACGAGGCAGTCCCCTCGAATTCCCCTGAGTCAGAAAATTAGTTTTGGTAAAAATATCAGGGGGCAAAAGCGCCTTATCATATTTCTTGAGAAAAGCTACCTGTTCTTTAGTTAAAGGCCCTTCTGCTCCAAATCCTGTATCCATAAAGATGCTTTTATTGCGAGCATAGACCTTATAGAATTTTGCCTGATTGAGCCATTCGAAATTGAAGAGCAAATTAATCGCTCGTCTCACCTGCCAATCACTCAAGCAAGCGCGGCGTGTATTGATGAAAAAAGCATTTAATCCATGAGGAATCGGTTTCTTGAATGTTTTTTGCAGAACACGCCCCTCTTTAACGGCTTGAAAATTATAGTTTTCCACCCAATTTGCAATCCGGTCTTCCTTCCACCAATCAATCTCGCCCTTCTTAAAGGCTTCAAATCCAACCGCGGCGGTCGCAAAGTAGGCATACCGGATAGTATCAAAATTATGATGTCCTTTATTAACGGGAAGATTCTCGCCCCACCATTTCTTAACGCGCTCATAAACAATATCTCCACCCTTTGTAAAACTTTTAACTTTATAAGGGCCACTCCCAAGAGGAGGTTTTTTACCTTCTGAGAATTTATACCTGTCATAGTAAGCCTTTGATAGAATTGGCAATTTTCCAATCAAAAATGTTAAGTTGCGAGAGGGTTTATGAAAAACAAATCGAATAGATCGATCGCTTAATGTTTTTGTTCCTTTCACCCCCTTATACCAAGACTGATAAATGGGAAAACCTTGGTTTTTCAAAGCTTCAAAAGAGAATTTGACATCTTGAGCAGTAATAGAGGACCCATCATGGAATTTAGCCTCTGAGTTGATATAAAAAACTACTGATTTAAAATCTCCGGCAATTTCAACTTTTTCAGCCACATAAGGGTAGGCCACCTCCCCATTGTCAATGGGTGCTTTCATAAGCCGAGCAAAAACAAGATCGGGCATTCCGTCCGGTGACACGCCCTTGATAATAAAGGGGTTAAAAGAATCAAACTGTCGAGAGGTATATAAATTGATATTCCCCCCTTTTGGGGCATTAGGATTAGCATAGGAGAAACATGAGAAGTCCCGTTTATATTTAGGTTCTCCCAAACCTCGCATGGAAACATACCAATTGGGCAAAGGCGCTGCCACTGCCGAACAGATAGAAAAAAACACGAGGATATGAGCTATAAATTTAATAATGAACTCCTTCCAATATGAATTCCTTTCACTATCTCATAGGATGCGAGAAAAATCCACCCTTCCCCCAAACCAAATTATTTGCTACTCTCTATTTCGTATTTAAGCCAGGAAAGGAACTTTATGTCATCTCACCCTATTATTCTCATCCCCAGTCGCCTAGCGGCCGTTCGCTTTCCCAATAAACCTCTTGCTTTGATCCATGGGAAACCTATGGTGCTCCACGTATGGGAACGCGCCATGAAAGCAAATGTTGGACCTGTGGTTGTGGCCTGTGGTGACCAAGAGATAAAAGATATCATTGAATCTGCGGGTGGCCGTGCGGTGATGACAAACCCAGATCTGGCCTCTGGATCAGATCGCATCTATGAGGCTCTCTGCCACGTGGACCCTCAAGGTCATATAGACACCGTCATTAATCTTCAAGGAGATCTTCCAACCATCGAACCAGAAGATATCCGAAAAGTCTTACTGCCTCTTGAGAATGCTAAATTTGACATTGCCACATTGGTAACCCCCGTGAGAGATGAAAGTGAAATCACCAATCGCAATGTGGTGAAAGCAATTGTGGGAGATATCCAAGATAACATTGGCCAAGCATTCTATTTCAGCCGCACAGGCGTTGCCTCTGCCGATAACACCTACTATCATCATATGGGTATCTATGCCTATCGGCGGAATGCTCTCAAAGAAATGGTGGGCCTCCCCCGCTCTCCACTTGAAAAACAAGAGTCTCTCGAACAACTCCGCGCCCTTGAGGCCGGCATGCTCTTTGGGGTGTGTGTGACTGATGCTATTTCACTTGGCGTTGATACGCCAGAAGATTTAAAGACAGCAGAGGGACTATTGCTTTAGGCTCAAGTCGAAGTCCTCGCGTCACGCACACGTTATACAATTGTCCTTCACAGAGTCTAGGGCAATTTACCCATAAAAACCCCACCCCTCTTCCGAGGGGTGGTCGCAATTTGGGATCTTAAAAAGAATTCAATGCCTATTGTTAGCTCGCAAATTTAGCCCTAGCTTCTTCAAAGACAGCCATCACAGCGGCGCTCAGCGCTTTCAAGATATGCAGCATCAGTTTCCGCTATGGACAGGACCTCCATGGGTCAAATCCCTGAGCTTTACACTGGTTTTTACAAGACTCCAGTAGCGCTGTATCAGAGCTTGCCCATTTTTCAACGATACTCTTCACACACTCTAAATCTGCAGGAGAGGTTCCCTTTGTAGAAAAGGACATACCAGCACCCGTGTACTGACCTGCCCCAGCACTTACTGCACTCTTTGTTACTTTCACATTGTCAGAGGGTAACTTCTCTATAGTGATTTTGAACCTCCGTACAGGCGCCCCCTGCATCTCACCGAAATTAAAACCACCAAAAGGCTGCATTGCTCCTAATGCATCAGAAGCAACTAGGTTCTGTGAACATTTCTACCTGAGCCAGATAAAAGTGGAAACGAAGTGA
>CAZEUR010000020.1:0-19498 GCA_964515175.1 uncultured Holosporaceae bacterium
AATGATTGCCCTTATCTTACGAGACTATCCAAGATGACTTACGCATGAGGTCTACCTAATAAAGATCCTACTCCAACAGCTCGTCTTACTTCTTGCAGAGTAGTATTTGCCACCTGGTTAGCCTTTTCGGCGCCTTCTTTTAGAATTTTTTCCACATGGTCTGGAGACTGCATTAGGGTTAGAAACCTTTCTCGAATGGGAGACAAGGACTCAATACAAACCATCGCCAATGCTTGCTTAAACTCAGAGAAATTCTTACCTCCAAACTGACGGCATATTTCTTGAGGCACAACTCCGCTCAACGCACTATAAATGTTAATTAAATTCCTGACTTCAGGACGATCTCCAGTGCCTTCCATCGTTTCAGGAAAAGGCGCCGTATCTGTTGTGGCCTTTTTAATTTTTTTCATAATTGTATCAGCATCATCCAGAAGATTTATCCGAGAGCCCTCTGCCGGATCCGATTTGCTCATTTTTTTAGTCCCATCTTTTAGTCCCATTACTCGGGTGCCTGTGCCAAAAATCTGAGGTTCTGGAACAGTCAAAATCTCTCCATAGCGCCGGTTAAAAGCTTGGGCTATCTCACGCGTCAACTCTACATGTTGTTTCTGATCTTCTCCGACGGGAACATGCGTGGCTTTATAAGCCAATATGTCTGCCGCTTGTAAAACAGGATAAGCATAAAGGCCTAGGTTTGCATTCTCCTGTTTAGACCCTGCTTTTTCTTTAAATTGGATCATGCGATTAAGCCATCCTGTGGGCGTAAAGCAAGATAAAATCCACATGAGTTCCGTATGGGCAGAAATTGTACTCTGCACAAACAAAGTACTTTTAGCAGGATCAATCCCTGCTGCTATATACCAAGCAGCTCCTTCAAGAACATGGCGTTTAAGCTGTGCAGGATCCGGATGAACTGTTAAAGCATGAAGATCTGGCATGAAAAAGAAAGATTCATAATCATATTGAAGGCTCACCCAATTCTTAAGAGCTCCTAAATAATTTCCTAAATGCAGATTTCCCGTGGGCTGCATCCCTGATAAAATACGCTTCATAGCTCTATTTCTTTCATAACAATCTCTTCAGAAGTTCGTTTCATCACTTCTCTAAATTCTTCCATAGAGATTCCTTTGAACAGAAGGAGAAGCCCTAAGTAAGAAAGCCCTCCTCCACCAATAAGAAGTCCTAAAAGAACCACGTCCTGCAGAATACTCTCAGCCCACACAAGATTCAACCATGAGATGCCCCCATAAAGAAAAGCCCCCATAAGTCCTGCTGCCATTAAGATTCTCGGCAATGTTTTTTTTAATCTTTTATCAGGGTTAAAATAATTCTTTTTGTATAACAAATAACTAAGAGCACTTGCATTGACAAAAGATGCAAGAGCCGCAGCCATGGCAATTCCATAGTAACTAAAAAGGGGGAATAATAAGGCAATAAAAATTAGATTGGACACAATGGACACGGATGCCACGATCATGGGTGTGCGTGTATCCCCCCTTGAAAAAAAGTTCGCATTCAAAATTTTTACCGCCACATTTGCAGATAGACAGAGAGCGTAAATGGAGAGAACTTTGGCTACTTCTTGAGACATAAGTGACGTAAAACGACCGTGTTGGAAGAGAACTGTCACAATAGGCAAAGAAAGAACAGCCAGCGCAACAGTTGCGGGGACTGTTAAAACAAAACCAAATTGCAGCACCCGATTTTGAATATAAATAGATTCCTCATGTCGATTGGCAGCCACGTGACGCGTTAATAGAGGAAGCAAAACAGTCCCAATGGCAATCCCTGTAATGCTTAAAGGAAACTGGTTGATTCGATCAGCAAAAGCCAAATAAGACACGGCCATAGGGACAAAAGAAGCCACTCCTGTCGATATTAATAAATTTACTTGATATACCCCAGCCCCGGCAATACCCGGCCCCACTCGACGCAATAAGGTCTTTAACTCTTCTGTCATCTTTAGGGGGACCGGTTTCAGAATCACTCCATTTCGAACACATGCAAAAAAAACCCACATAAATTGGGCAACGCCGGCAAGCGTCACGGCCCAACTCAGGGCCTTTCCTGCATCCAGAGCAATAAAAGAAAAGAAAAGAAGCGATACTATACAAAACAAATTCAATAAGATGGGTGCAGACGCAGCTGCAGAAAAGCGATTGAGAGAATTCAATATTCCAGCGCACAAGGCAGAAAGCGCAATAAATAAAATATAGGGGAACACAATATGTCCAAACTGAACTGCCATATGAATTTTTTCTGGGTCGTTTTTAAATCCTGGCGCTAAAACAGACATAATACTTTCCATCTTAAGCTCAAAGACAAGAACTAGAAGCAAAAGAATTACGATTAACACGGTAAAAACAAGTCGTGCAAAACCAAGGGCTTTAGCCCGGCCAGACTTATGATACAGTCGTCCAAAGATTGGAACAAAAGCAGAGTTTAAGGCACCTTCCGCAAAAAGACTCCGAAACAGATTGGGCAATCGGAACGCTTGAAAGAAAACATCAGAAATACCGGAGTCTCCAAAAGTAGATCCAATTAAAACATCTCTTGCATAGCCCAATACCCGGCTCAGAAATGTAAGGCCGCTTACTGTGGCCATGGAACGGAAGAACGCCATCAGCCTTTAGATTTAGGTGTACTATTTTTAGTATTGGAATCAGGGTTTTGCTGTCTGTTTGTCAGCTCCTCAATCAACCCTTTAATACCATTCTTTGATTGCAAAATTCCCGTAAATTCTGATCTTTGAGTTAAGGCCATACTAACGCCCTCCACAACCACGTCATAGATTTTTAATAATTTTTGCTTGTCTTCATAGAGGTGCCATTCAATCATAACTTTGGAATCATTGGGGCGGATAATCTGACTGGAGACGATTATAGAGGCACCTTTATCATCCGCAACCTTCCCAGATGTTGCCTTAAATTTTTCATGATTATATTCGCCAAACCGAGCAGCATACGTACTGACAATGGTCGATTTAAACAATTTCAAATAATGATCCATATCCTCTGTTACAACGCCACGACGGAACCGCCCTAAGACAAATTTTCCAATTCGTTCGTAATCAAAATCTTCAACAAACATTTTTTCAAATCTATTGCGGCGCTCCTGGATGGTTAATTCTTTTCCTGTCAAAGACTTAATGGCACGATCTCCCAGATCTTGAATAAACTGTCGAGCTTTCTCCCCCTTGTCATTTTGAGGATCTCCTGCTTTTGCCAAAAACGTAAAACAGACTAAAAGAAGCCCTACAAAAATCTTTGTCATTTTATTCCTTGAGTTACCGAGTATTGCGTGCATTTTGATCCTCATCTTCAAACATAAATTCTTCAAGAGATGGGCTCTTAGATATAATCTGCCCATCCACTCCTCTTTCTGCGTTCATATATTGTTTGTAGAAACTTCGCACCGAAGCATAAGGATCCACAGAATTTTCTCTAAAATTTTTGAGATCCTGGGTTATTTCCGCACGTGTTGTCAACACCGTAAGCCCATATCTCACCCAAATCAAATCACGCTCTCCGGAACGCTGCAGGCAATACCGAACAGGATCTAGAATATAATCCCCTCCCAACCCCAATAAGAACCTAGGATTTGCAGGACCTAGAACCGGCAGAATAATATAGGGCCCAGGAGGAACCCCCCAGTGCTTCAAAGTTGTATTAAAGGTTTCTTTGTGCCTTTCAAGCCCCAGAGAATCCGCCACATCAAAAATCCCACCCAATCCAAAAACCGTATTTATTAAAAACCTACTCAGACTTTCCAAAGCCTTAGACCCCTTTGCTTGCAAGCAGTCATTCGCGACCGTTAAGGGCTCCATAAGATTAGAAAGCCCATGTGAAAGTCCTTTCTGGACAGAAATGGGCGCCCACATTTTATACATATTTGCAAAAGGATCTAACAAAACACCATCAACAATTTCATTAAAGTAGAAAACCTTGCGATTAATGACTTCAAAGGGGTCAGAATCCAGATCATCCGACTCTACTGCCGTCATTTTCTCGGCAGACACAGTATCATCTTCTGAGTGAGAGACGCTCCCTCCCCCATCGGAAACAAATATAGTTGCCCCCCAAGAAGGAAAGATACAGAATACCAGAAAGGCCCAGATCCCAAAAGTTTTACGCATTTCTTGTTCTCTCCACTCTTTAGATCTTAGTAAATATTTGCGTCCAAAGCAAACGAATCCTTAAGTTCTGAAAAGGAAACTCTGAACAAATTATTTCCTTCAATGACCTTTATAAAAATTCAAAACATGAAGACGTAAAATACTGGCTAAGTTTCCTTGATTGGCGGCATCAATCTCCGTTATAAGCCGAGAAAGGCTAACACCCCGATTGCTGGAAATTTTTTCAAGCTCTTCCCAAAAAATGGGCTCTAGAGCAACCGACGTCCGATGACCAGAGAGCGTAAAAGATTTTTTTTGCAATCCCGCCATCTCAAGATCCCTTCACTGTTTTTCGAACTGTTTCAGCAATTCTACGACTGGGCGATACCTGGCCCGCAATTAGGCACGGAGCTAATTCCTTAAAGCTTTTCATTTGCTCTGCTCTTTTTAAAGGATCTTTCAATAAAGCCAGAAGGGCTGACGAAAGCTTTTGAGGGTCACACTCTTCTTGAAGAAGCTCAGGAATTGCTTTCCGTTTTAAAAGAATATTAATCATACAAAAATATTTCGTTTTCACAAATTGTCGCACGATCCAGGCAGAAATTCTCGAGACCTTATAGGTAATGATCATGGGAAGGCGCGCAAGAGCAAGCTCTAAAGCAACCGTTCCAGAAGCGGCCAGAGCCACAGAGCTTGCGGCATAAGCATCTTTTTTCTCTTCCAGATCCGTTAAAAAAATCGTCGGCACAGAAGAAAGCCAATTACATTTTAAATAATCTTCACAAGATGGAAGCGTTGGGATAGCTATCCAAAGATTTGGAATCTTTTCCTTAAGAAGTTCTGCTGTGTCACGAAAAATGGTTAGGTGTCGATTCAACTCTCCCATCCGACTGCCTGGCAGAAAACATACAAGTGTCGCTTTTTCTGGAATTTTATACTTTTTCTTAAACTTTACTGCTTTCCCAGAAGATAGGTCTAGCTCCACAAGAGGATGCCCCACAAATGTTGTTGGTAATCCATATTTTTCAAAATAGACTGGTTCAAAAGAAAAAAGTGCAAAGAGATGGTGCAGAAATTTAGAAATCTTTTCGGCACGGTTCTTTTTCCATGCCCAAACAGTGGGCGCCACATAATGCATATGGACAACATTGAGCTTCTTTAACCTCTTCCCCAATTGAAAATTAAACCCCGGGAAATCAATAGTTAGAACTACGTCAGGCTCCATGTCTTTTACATAACGAACTGTTTTATAAAGATGGGAAATGATTTTAAAGTATTTCAACCAATCTTCAAAAAAACCCATAACTCCAAAATCAGAGAGGGGGAAAAAAGACTCAAAACCCTCCTGACGCATAAGATCTCCTCCAATGCCTGCGAATCGAACTTTTCCTTTAAATTCTTCGTGGAGAGCTTTAATAAGTTGGGCCCCAAACAGATCACCAGAGGCTTCCCCAGCCACAATAAAAATCAAAGGCCAATCTTTAGTCTTTTTGGGTAAATCCATAAATGAAAAGCCCCTCTTTATCTGCCAGCGCAATGGTTTTTTGTTGATTCAAAATGAGACCCGCCCCAGACTCCAAAGCAATGCCCTTAAGCCCAATACTGGAAGCAATTCGCACAGTTTCCAGGCCAATTGTGGGAAGATCCACTCTTTTTTCTTGCTGAGGCTTTGACCTCTTAACCAAAACGCCCCCCCGTTTTCCAAACTTTAGCTCTGCTGATCTCCTCAGTAAAGCATCCGTTCCCTCAAAAGCTTCCACAGCAAGAACCACCCCTTGCTCTACCACAACTGCTTGACCTATATCCTCTTCTCCCAAGGCATAAGCCACTTTAATCCCACGATGAATGTCCTTAAGGTCTTCTCCATCTGGCTTATGTTTTCCTAAAGCCCCTGGTTTCATCAAAAGAGTATTCATCACTTCATGGGCGCCAACCACTTTAAATCCCTCTTGCTCTAAAAGAGAAACGATGCCTCCCAATAATCCATCATCACCAAAAGCTTTCTGTCCAATCTTTGCCACCCATTCCATGGTTTTTAAATCCATTTTAAGTGTTTTAAAAGAAGGCCTCTTTAAAGCTCCAACCAAGACAATATCACTTACCTGTTCTTGTTTTAATATTTTTAGCCCTTTACCAACTTCTCCAAATTTAATCCAGGCATGGGGGTGCCTTTTTACAAAATCCTCTTCTGCTTGCCCTTCGAAGGCTAATAAAAAATAGGGATGCCCATGAAGCTGGCAAAAATCTACCAAAAGGCGGGGAAGATTACCTCTTCCCAGAAGAATTCCAAGTTTTTGCGACATAACACCTCTATTCGGGCAAACACAAAGGTCTAAGATTATGAGTGCCGTTTTCTTGTAAAAATTTAATAATTTCCATCACATAAGGATCTTTTTTAAAAAGCCCCACCACATCTTCTATACGTTCTGCCAAAGTTCCCTCATTGGCAAATAAAAGGCGATAGGCCGTTCGGATTCCATGAATATCTTGCCGTGAAACTCCTCGACGCTTAAGTCCAACAAGATTAAGCCCACAAAGCCGGGCTCTGTTCCCCATGACGGAGCCATAAGGAATCACATCCCCTTCCACACCTGATAGCCCCCCAATAATACATCCTTGCCCAAGACGCACATTTTGATGAATACCGCTAAGACCTCCAATAATGGAAAAGTCACCGACGGTTACATGCCCCCCAAGGGTCGCATTATTCGCCATAATTACACCGTTTCCAACATGGCAATCATGGGCAACATGGCACGCGACCATAATCATACAGTTATCTCCGATAGTTGTCATCATCCCTCCCTTTTTGGTACCAGGATGAATCGTCACATGTTCTCGAATTAAATTATTTTTTCCAATTTTAATCTGAGAGGGCTCTTGATCATATCCCGTAAATTGAGGCTCATATCCTATGGCCGCAAAGGGATATATCTTAGTTCCCTCACCAACTGTTGTAAGTCCTGTAATGACCACATGAGAAGATATGTGGACTCCTTTTTCTAAGGTCACCTGTGATCCGATGTATGCATAGGGACCCACCTGAACCCCTGAAGCAATTTTTGCCCCTATTTCAACAATCGCCGTAGGATGGATAAATGTTTCTGATTTAGGCTTTGTCATTGGACTTGTCTACGATCATTGCAGAAAACACAGCCTCGGAGACCACCGTTCCGTTCACCAGTGCCTGGCCTGAAAACTTCCAAATGGGATCTCTTTCTTTTTGTTTTTTCACATGAATCTGAAGTGTATCTCCCGGCACTACGGGCTTCCTAAAACGAGCTTCCTCAATGGACATAAAATAGACGGTTTTATTAGATGCAGCTCTGGCTGTAGATTTCATCACCAAAACCCCTGCCGTTTGAGCCATAGCTTCTACAATTAGAACGCCCGGCATGACGGGGTGTCCCGGAAAATGGCCTTGAAAAAACCATTCATTTACAGTCACATTTTTAATACCAACAGCGCTTTCTGACAAAACCACATCCTCAACCCTATCCACCAAAAGAAATGGGTAGCGGTGAGGGATTAACTTTTCGATTTCCTGAATATTAATAATCATCTCATTCAATCCTTTCTTTTTATCAATCGGGATAAAGCTATCGTCTGACGGTGCCAATCTTGAATGGGAACGGCGGGATATCCTCCCACCACAGCCCCATCTTCCAGATCTTTTCCAATTCCACTTTGGGCCGCAACTTTCACACCTTTTCCAATCTTCAAGTGGTCTTTAACGCCCACTTGTCCCGCCAGAATGGAATAGTCCCCAATCTCTGTGCTACCCGCAATTCCGACTTGAGAAACAATAATACAACCTGTCCCCAATGTTACATTATGGGCAATCTGCACCAGATTATCAATCCTACACCATGGACCGACAACCGTGTCTTGCATGGCTCCCCTATCAATAGATGTATTAGCACCGATACGGACATGGTCGTGAATGATCACTCGCCCTAGCTGAGGAATGTCGAGCATTTTTCCCTGCTCAACAGCAAATCCAAACCCCGGTTGCCCAATACGTGCACCGGAGTGAATCTCTATGTAATCCCCAAGCATTGCATGAGTGATGGTCACTTGGTCATAGATTTGGCAATGACTCCCTATTTTAACGCCAGCTCCGATGGAAACCCCCGCTCCAATTTTTGTATGGGCGCCAATTTCAACCCCATCTCCCATAGATACATTTTGCCCAACGATCGCAGTTTCATGGATTTTTGCATTCTTCGGATTTCCTGTAAATACAGGGGCATGATGGGCTTCCGGATAAAATATCTGTGCAATTTTGGCAAAGGCCACTTGGGGGTCTTTTACCACCAAAGAGATAACAGAAGGCGGAGTCTGATCCATAAATTCTTGAGTTATAACGCAGGCTCTTGCTTGTGTTGTTTTCAGCAGAGGAAGAAACTCTTTTCGATTAAGAAATACAATATCTTTCGGTGTTGCTTTATCCAAAGCAGAAAGGTCTTCTACCATAATTGTTTTCTGGTCTTGAGCAACTGCAGCTCCGATGAGATTGGCCAACTCCTCTACAGAATGAGGTCGCAATTTGGAATAAAAGCGAGAATCTACCATGCCATTTACCCTCTTCCTGATTTCAGTGCTGCAAGGGCTTCTTCTGTAATATCCAACCTAGGATCATAATAGGGACATTGTTGATGAAAAATAACAATGTCTGCCTTATGTTTTTTCGCGATCTCTGCTACGACCCCGTTGATCCTTTGACGTAGATTATGAATAGACTTCTCATGATGTTCATTAATATCTTTTTGTCTTCTTTCAGCTTCTTGTTGTGTCTTCATCACCTTTTCAGCAAAACCTTTCTGGCGATCTTCAAAGGATTTAGATTGAGAGGGATCTTTAAAATTAATGTTTTTCTGGGATTCTGACAAAGTTTGGTTTTCTTGCCTTAACTGTATTTCAAGAGCCGAAAATTCACGGTGATACCCTTCTAGTTTTTGACCAAGATTTTTCTTTAAAGCCTTCATCTCAGGTAGATTTTCCCACAAATATTCCCACCGGATGACAAGAATCTGCAAAGATTCTGTCTCTTTTCTTTGTTGGCAGAGAGGATATAGAAAATAAGCGCCCCCTCCTAGGGCAAGGGCAAGAGCAACCGCCACCCATAGAGCTGAAAAATTTTTTTTAGATTTCCTAAACACAATTAAAAGCGCCCTGTACCAAAGTTTACAAGAACCATAGACGTTTTGTCTCCCAATTTCTTAACAATTGGGAATCCAAAATCCACCCGAATGAGCCCCATTGGAGACGCCCAACCAAATCCAAAGCCGACCGCAACACGCATCCCTTTCTCGTTGAAAACGTTTGATGAAGTTTCTTTGGAATCCCAGGTTGTTCCTGAATCCAAAAAGACAGATCCTCTGATTCCCAATTCACGAGAAATCCCAATAGGAAAAGTAGCTTCTGTGGAGAAGGTGAACATACGATCTCCTCCCAAATCGTCCCGGTTTCCTAACTTAGAGTGTGGGCCCACACCGCCGTAATCAAACCCTCTGAGAGTATTTCCTCCTAAGTGGAACTTGTCATTAACGCGAAGTTTTTGCCCAAGTCCCTGAGCTATACCCGCCTCTGATACGATACCAAATGTAATTTCATCCAGGGGCGTAAAGTAAATTTCGCCGCCTATAACGTTCTTTGTGAAACGAACATTCCCGCCCAATCCAGCAAAATCGTTATTCATTGTCGCGATATAACCGCTCGTTGGAGCAAATTTAAAGTCTCTTGTGTCGTAGCTCAATGTGTGCCCCACAAGAGAGACGGTCTTCTTACCAGATTGCTCCCTAATTTGAGGAGCAGCATTAGCATTAATAGTACCAATCCTATCTAAAGCAACCATGTAATTCCACTTTTGGATTAAGTGCTCTGATAAATGGTACCCCATCCATACACGAGCACTGGTCTGATCCTGGGTATAGGAACTTTCTGACTCATTGTTTTGCTTGACCTTACCGCCTCCAACGCCTGCCACTAAATCTTTATTTAAGAAATAAGGATCTTGGAAACTGACATCTAAACTTTGACGGAGTTTTGCATAATAGATTCTAGAGTTGAACTCATAGGCTCGACCAAAAAGGTTTCTCTCTGTAAAGTTAACCATACCAAAAGGTCCTTCAGCCGTGTTATATCCCGCAGAAAAGTTTATTTCTCCTGTTGATTGCTCTTCCACCAACACTTCTTCATCAGTTTTTTCAAGGTCACCCACAACCGGCACCGATTTCAACTCCACCTTTTTAAAGAAGCCGAGGTTTTGAAGGTTTTTATCAGAGGCACGGAGCTTTGTGCTATTGAAAGGATCTCCTTCTGCCACCAGCAATTGCCGACGAATGACCGAGTCTATGGTGCGGGAATTCCCAATGATATTAATTTTGTTGATGAAGACCTTAGGCCCTTCCACAAGCTTATAAACTAATTTAATTGTTCTTTTCTCCTCATCCCGCGAAGGAATGGGCTGGATTTCCACAAAAGCATACCCGTGGTCGCCCGCAATATTTGTGATGGTTTCCGTATCTTTTTCAATAACAGCTGTAGAATACCAATCCCCTTGTTTTGCTCCAAGCTTCTTGATAATTTCCTCTACCTTCAGATAAGGAATAGTATTTTGAACGGTAATTTCCCCAAACTTATACCTTTCCCCTTCCTCTAAGGTAAAGGTAATGATAAACCCATCTCGAGCCGGCACCAATTCTGCAACAGCAGAGACCACTCGGAAATCCGCATAGCCTTTTGAGAGGTAGAACTTACGAAGATTCTCTCGATCTCCCTCCAACCGCGTTGGAACATAAACGTCGTCATTTGCAAAAAATCTCCACCAGTGAGCCTCTTTCGTCAAAATGATCTGCCGCAATTGATCGTTCGTAAATTTTTTGTTTCCAACAAACTTAATGCTTCTTACGCTGGCAGAGGGTCCTTCCACGATTTCAAAAACAACATCCACTCTGTTTTGTTCTCTTTTGATGATTTGAGGCGTCACCTTCGCCCCAAAATATCCCTTAGCTTGATAAATAGCTAAGATTCTTTGAACTTCTTCATAGACCTTATTCTTGTTTAAAAGTTGTCGAGGCTGAATCTTAACTTCCGTATTAAAAATTTTATCGCTTATGTTTTTATTTCCCTCAAAAACAATGCGATTTATGCTAGGATTTTCAACAATTCGTACGACTAAAGTAGACCCTTCCTGCTTAATAGAAACATCTGAAAAATAGTTAGAATTATAAATAGCTTTTAGATTGTCATCAATTTCCTGCTGTGTAGGAGCTTGGCCCTCTTGAACGGTGATATAGCCAAGAATTGTATTGGTCTCAATTCTTTCATTTCCTTCAATTACAATTTTTGAAATGGGCACGGCTTGCGCAATACCACAACTCAAAAAAATCACACTTGCAAGAATTCCCCATACTTTATTCACATTAATCCTCATTTTTACCACTTGTGACAGAAATCTAAAATACTTCCCACCACATTAAACCTAACCAAATCATTCCAAAGAGTTCCTAACATAAATACTCCTAGAATCCCAAGACCTATTTTAAAAGCAATTTCGTGAACCTTAGGGCTCATAGGTTTTCCCCGGATAGCTTCAACGATATAGAAGAACAAATGCCCCCCATCTAACCCCGGAACAGGAACCAAATTAATGACCCCAAGATTCAAAGAAAGTATTGCCATGAATTGGAGAAGAGCTATAATCCCTCCCTCAAAACTATCTTTCGACATCTTAGCAATGCTCATCACACTTCCCAGCTTAGAGGCATCTTCTTTTGAAGAAACTGCCGCACCCAGAAACCGCAAAAGCTCCCCACTCATGGAAAAAACTGACTTAATCGCGGCAATTGGAGATCCGAAGAAGCTATGAGGAATTAACTCTGGCATCACCCCAATCATACCAATTTTTACTTTTGAAGTTGCCTGGACGCCATCAGGGATAACGGTAATAGTTCGTCGTTCGTCAGCACGTTGAATTTGAAAAGATAAGGGATTTCCCGGGTTTTTAGTAATTACATTTTGAATTTGCCTAAAGGTTTCCACAGGAGTCTCATTCACAGACAAAACCCTATCACCCGGCTGAATGCCAGCTTGTGCCGCAACACTTCCTTGTTTAATTTCACCAAAGATGGGGGCTGTGCTTTGCTCTCCCTTTACATAAAAGACGATGGTCAAAAAAAGAATCGCCAGAATAATGTTCGCCAAGGGCCCCATACCGGAAACCTCGATCCGTTGCCACACAGTCTTTGAATCAAGAGTCTGTTTCTTCTCAGCACTCGTAAGTTTAAGATTTTTCTCAAAATCAGGAAGGCTGGCAGCGTTTGCATCTCCAAACATTTGCACATAGCCCCCAAAAGGAATGAGACTAAACTTCCACCGTGTACCGTGGCTATCTTTCCATCCAAAAAGCTCTGGACCAAATCCAATAGAAAAGGCTTCCACACGAACCCCATTCCGACGTGCTGCCCAGTAATGACCTAATTCATGAAAAAAAACCAATACGGTCAAGACTAAAAGAAAGGGGAAAACCCACGATAATACTGCCTGCGCTGATGCTAAAAATTCCATTAATCACCTCACCCGAGATACTAAGGCTCTTTTGCTTGGTTTACAAGCCCTTATTTCAAATTAAATAGCATGATTTGGGGATACAAAAAAATGGCAAGAGCAACGAACGGCAAAACAAATAAGAAGCCATCCAGTCGATCAAACAAACCCCCATGCCCTGGAATGATGTCCCCACTATCCTTAATTTTATGAATTCTTTTAAGCTTTGATTCCAGAAGATCTCCGATTGCGGCCCCAAATGCCATACAAAGACAAATTCCCATGAATTTTTTTAGAGAGACATTGCTTTCAACAAAAAAGTAGAAAATTCCCCCGCTGAGAGTGGCGCAGGCCAACCCCCCAAAAAATCCAGACCAAGTCTTGGAAGGACTGATGGCAGCCATTAGTTTGGGTCCTCGGAGCCAGGTTCCGAATCCGTAAGCGGCTATGTCATTTACAGCCACAATCATCATGACCCACCCCACAAGAGCAACCCCCCCAAATAAACTATCCACCATCCAAACAGCCGCTGCACAGGGAAGACCTATATAGAGAATTCCCAAAGAAACCCAGAGAAATCGACGATACCAGGCAATCCAGCTCAGCAAAATTGAAACGCTTGCAGCACTCAATAAAATACCAAGCCCTAAATAAGATCTCCCCGTCATGGTTGCGTACATGCTTCCATACACAACCCCTATCATAATGAAAGTTGTTTTCTTTGGAGGCAATCCACAAATTTTAACCCATTCAACAATCAAAGCGCCTGACAAGAGAAAGAAAAGGCATTGAATTGCCAAAGGCCCTCCCCACAAAATCCCACAAAAAACAAGGCTCATACCTAATCCAGAAACAATCCGTTTCTGAAGAGGGGTTAAAACGTCTAAATGAGAGTTTATATAAGATAAAATATTTTTTTTCATTGAACTTGCTCTGAAGTTTTGCCAAACCGACGCTCTCGCTCATCATACGCAGAAAGTGCTTTCTGGAATTCCTGTTTTGAAAATTCTGGCCATAGTGTTTCTGTGAAATACAGCTCCGCATAAGCACTCTGCCACAAAAGAAAATTACTCAGCCGTTGTTCCCCACTCGTGCGAATAAACAAATCTGGATCTGGGATCCCAACCGTATAGAGAAACTCTTCTACTTTTTCTGCCGTTATTTGAGACATCTCAAGACCCGCCGCCATCATCTTTCGGAAAGCTTCCGTAATTTCCTCCCGAGATCCATAGCTCAAGGCCACTTGCAGCGTAAGTATCGAGTTATCTTTCGTTTCCTCTTCCGCATGCAGAATAAGGTCTTGGATGTCCTTGTCTAATCGGCTTCTTTCCCCAATCATCCGCAAAGACACACCCTGCTTTTTAAAGGTCTTGATCTCGTTTTTCAGATAAAATCTCAGAAGATTCATAAGACCTGACACTTCTTCTTCCGGTCTATGCCAGTTTTCCGTGGAAAAAGCATAGATCGTTAGGTAGGGAATCTTTTGAGCAATACATTCCTCAATAATAGATTTAACGTTTTCCACACCTCGACGATGACCAAAAAGCCGAGGTTTTCCCTGAGATTTAGCCCAACGACCATTCCCATCCATAACAATGGCAACGTGAGTTGGGGATTTTACGTGAGGTTTCAATAAAGACTCCGCGCTCAAATCTGCATAATATCTTTTTCTTTGTGCGCATACAGATCGTCAATCATCTTGATATATTTATCTGTTAACTCCTGGACTTCTTCTGAAAAACGATGATGTTCATCTTCTGTAATTTCGCTCTTTTTCTCCATGTCTTTCAAAGAATCCATCCCGTCACGTCGAACGTTTCGAACGCTGATCTTTGTGGCTTCAGAATACTTTGCCGCAACTTTAGTGAGTTCACGGCGCCTCTCTTCGCTCAGATCTGGCAAAGGCAGCCGAATAAGTTGGCCCTCAACCAAAGGATTAAGTCCTAAATTCGCTTCCATCAAAGCTTTTTCAACGCTTTTAATCATGCCATGATCCCAAACTTGAATGGAAAGCATGCGCGGCTCAGGTGCACTGATGGTGCCCAACTGGGAAATAGGCATCTGAGATCCATAAGCATCCACAGTCACATGATCTAAGAGCGCTGTCGTTGCTCGACCAGTCCTGAGTGCCTGAAAATCCTTTTTTAAAACGTCCAGAGAACTGTCCATCTTTTTTTTAAGTTGCTCTATAAGCTCTAATGCCATTTTTCCTCCTAGCTGATAAGTGTGAATCGTTCTTCGCCCTGCAACACTTTTCTGAAGCAGTCATTTCCTTGCAAAGAAAAAACAAGAATCGGCAATTTATACTCTTGTGCCAAAGAGATCGCCGGCAAATCCATAATTCTTAAATTACGGGCCAAAATATCTTTATAGCTTAATTCATCAAATCGTTCTGCTGTTGGCTCTTTTTTGGGATCTGCGCTATAAACACCATCCACTTGGGTGGCTTTCATCAAAACATCGCATTCCATCTCTATGGATCTCAATACAGCTGCCGTATCTGTGGTAAAGAAAGGTGCTGCTGTGCCGCCCACAAAAATAGCGACCCTATCCTCTTCTAAGGCCTGAAGAGCATGCCTTTGTGTAAACTCTTCGCACACCAAAGGCACCTGAACGCTAGAAAAGACCTTATTGGAAATCCCCCTCTCCGTCATTTTGCTTTGGAGAGCCAACCCGTTGATGACGGTGGCTAGCATGCCCATGTGGTCTCCCGTCACGCGATCAAAAAGACCTCTTGTGGAAGAAGGAACACCCCTATGAATGTTTCCTCCCCCAACAACAAGGGCAACTTGAACCCCACTATTTAAAAGGTTTTGAATGGCTTCAACAATCTTATCAAGAGTTTTATGGCAGAATATATCTTCTGATTTGCCACCAAGAGCCTCTCCAGAAAGTTTAATTAAAACTCTACTGTATTTATTTTTATTCGACGCGCTCATAGGCATACCCCCTTTGAGGTCAAATTTATTTTTGTAAACTTGCGACCTCAGCTGCAAAATCACCTTCTTCTTTTTCGATGCCTTCGCCCAAAGCGAATCGCACAAAACCAGAAAGTTCGACAGGAAGATGTTTCTTGCCAAAATCTTCAATGATTTTCTTTACCTTACTGTCAGGATCCATGATAAAAGATTGCTCCATAAGAACAACTTCCTCATAAAGCTTTCGAAGCCCCCCTTCAATCATTTTCTCAATAACAGCCTCTGGCTTACCAGACGCCCGAGCTTTTTCAGAAATAATAGCTTTTTCCCTATCCAACAAGGCACTATCAAGCCCTAATACATGAATAGACTGAGGATTTGATGCCGCCACATGCATTGCAATCTGGCGTCCTAATGTTTCTAACTCTTGCTTATCTGCTTCAGACTCTAGGGCCACAATGACCCCAATACGCCCTAATCCCGAAACAAGAGATCCATGCATATAGCAGACAACCACACCCTGAGAAACCTCCAGACGCGCCGTGCGACGAAGATTCATATTTTCACCGACGATGGAAATAAGATGAGTTAATTCCTCTCCCACCGTACGGCCAGTATCATCTCCATAAGCCTGATTTGAAAATTCAGCCAAATCCCCTTTGAAGGAGGAGGCCAACTTTACAGCGTGGCTCACAAACCCTTGAAACTTATCATTCCTCGCCACAAAGTCTGTCTCAGCATTGACTTCTATAATGGCCCCAACAGTTCCCTGAGCATCAACACCCACAAGCCCTTCAGCCGTTACACGTCCTGCTTTTTTGGCCGCCGCAGCAAGACCTTTTTTGCGAAGCCAATCAACAGCTTGCTCAAGATCTCCCTGAACTTCACCTAAAGCTTTTTTGCAGTCCATCATGCCCGCACCCGTACGGTCGCGAAGCTCCTTTACGAGAGATGCTGTAATTTCTGCCATCAAACCCTCCTTATGCTTCTACAGAAGCTTCAGCCGCAGGGGATTGTCCCTCAACAACCATTTCTTCAGCAATAGCTTCCAATTCAGCAACCGCATCCACAACCACTTCCTCGGACGCTCCCAAATCTGCACCAGAGGCCACAACTTCAGCCTGCAGTCCTTTAAGGACAGCACTAACAACAAGCTGACAATACAAGTCAATGGCACGACTAGAGTCATCATTTCCAGGGATTGGGTACGCAATCTTGTCTGGGCAGGAGTTACTGTCCAGAATAGCTACAACAGGAATGCCCAACTTATAGGCTTCTTCAACCGCCAAATCTTCTTTGTTTGTGTCAATGATAAAGAGCATGTTTGGACGCCCTCCCATGGCACGAATTCCACCCAAAACGCGATCCAATTTATCCTTTTCACGCATGAGACGAAGGTATTCCTTCTTTGTAATACCAGCCCCTTCTTTTGCAATCTGTTCTTCAATTTCTGTCAAACGCTTGATGGATTTAGAGATGGTTTGCCAGTTTGTGAGCATCCCTCCCAACCACCGATGGTTAACATAGTACTGTCCACAAGCCTGCGCTGCTTCTGCAATTTTCTGAGATGCCTGTCTTTTGCTCCCCACAAAGAGGATGCGTCCTCCCTTGGAAACTGTCTCTGTGATAGCTGCCAATGCCTGATGAAGCATAGGCATTGTTTGCTGCAAGTCAATGATATGAACTTTGTTTCTGATCCCAAACAAATAGGGATCCATTTTTGGGTTCCAACGACGAGGGTCGTGACCAAAGTGAACTCCAGCCTCAAGGAGCTGGCGCATAGTAAAATCTACGTTTGACATTTTTCTTTCCTTTTCCGGTTACGTCCGCCGTAGAATCATGTGCAATCCCTATTTTAAGGAACACCGGACAGGCCCAAAAACCTTCGATCCTACGTGCGTGATTAAAAAATTAGCCTTTCAGCTTCCCAAAGGATATACTCTTCTTAGAAACAAATTTCAAGTAAATTCCTTGACTTTAGGTTGTTTCCCGTTAGAATTTTTTAAAATTGGGTGAAAAACATGGCTATTAAGAAAAAAAATCTCTTTCTCTCTCTTCTCTTCATTGTTTTCTTGGGAAGCCTGGTGGGCGCCTATCAATACTATGCAAAAAAAGGATTCTTTGCCACCGAGATTCTCACAGAAAACGAGGTTTTAACGTCAACTGCCTATGACTTTTCGATCATTACCCTTAAAAATACGCCCGCCAACAAACTTATCACAGAGTTAGGTGATTGGCATCCCGGCATTACAAAGGCCTTAACCAAGTTTGTAACCACAGGATCTAAAGTGTTACACCTTGGTGCCAATATAGGATTTGAAGATGTTCTTATTGGAAAGCTTGTGAGACCTGATGGAGCTGTTTATGCTTTTGAGCCCAACCCAGAAGTGTTGGGGACGTTGAAGAAGAACATTCTCCTCAACAGACTGGACAGCATTGTTCAAGTCTTCCCTATGGCTACAGCTGCCGAAAAAGGCCTCTCAACCCTTTGCTTTGGAGAAATTGACCCGAACCAAGAGCCCCCTCAAAAATGCCATCAAATCGGCCTTGTGAAATTAGATGATCTAGAGCTTCCAAATATGAACTTTATCCTCATGGATATTGAAGGATCGGAAATTGACGCCCTGCAGGGAGCTCAAGATCTCCTAAAAAGATCCGGATACCCGCCTATTCTCATGACATGGGATCCAAAAATGATGGAAACAAAAGGGGCCTCACCTAAAGACTTTCTCTATTCAGCGGAGGATCAGGGGTACCTGCCCCACAAAATCATATTGGATAACACGAAAGGTTGGCTACTCGTTCCCATTAAATATGAGGAACTCCAGGAAACGAAGTCTTCTCAGATTGTCCTCTTCTCAAAAGTCTCGGCTGACGGTCCAATTTCTTTGTCTTAAATGAGGGGAAGGAATGGTGGGCGTAACCGGGATTGAACCGATGACCCCTACGATGTCAACGTAGTGCTCTACCGCTGAGCTATACGCCCCTTAACCAATCATCCTCTCGTATTCTTAAGACGTTCCTTCGCAATTTCTTGACGGAATCCTTCCAAGTCCAGAACGCCTGGCACAACACTCGACCCCACAATAAAGGTTGGCGTTGCTGTAATGTCCAAAGAATGACCCAATGCCATATTCTCTTGAATTTGACGCTCTACCTCAAGACTGCTCATATCACGCGAAAATTGATCCACGTTCATCTTGAGCTTGCGCGCAATTTCAATCAAATTTTCAGGTGATAATGTTTCTTCAGAATTCATCAATACTGCATAAAAATCCTTGTATCTACTTTGTTTGTGCGCCGCCAATGCTGCTTTCGACAAAGTCAGATCTCCAAAAATTGGGAACTCTTTATAAACAATTTTTACATTAGGATCAGTCGCCACAATCTTTTCAAGGGTCGGATTAGCCCGACGGCAATATCCACAATGATAATCAAAAAACGAGAATATGGTCACATCCCCTTTCGGATTTCCTGCGAAAGGAGATTGTGAGTCTCCTAGCAGCTCGTGTCGTTTGGATTTTATTTTATCCAGCTTAGACCGCATGTCCGCATCTTCTTGCTGTTTCTGAAGGGTTTTCATTCCCTCAACAGTGATGGCCGCAATAACTTCCGGTTGTTTGCTTAGCTCAGAATATATGGTTTCCATGAGACGCTCGGGAGACGGCCCCACAGTTGCACGCCATAAGGCCACACAAGACAAAACAAAGCTTGCCCCTAAAACGATAACAAAAGACCTATTCCACATAAAACGTCCCTTCTTTTAAAACTTAGAGGTCCATCCTAACAAAAAAAATTATTTTTGCCAGAAGTTTGTTTTACAGAGACTTTACCATGTGGTAGAGTTCGTCCATAAAAAATCAGAGACATCGGCACTATTCTTGAATGGATCAATTCTTACCACATGGATTTGGAT
>CAZEUR010000021.1:0-18198 GCA_964515175.1 uncultured Holosporaceae bacterium
TGTAAATTTAAAAAACCTTCCCTCAAACTCGATCTAATCCCGAACTGACGTTAATAAAAATAGGGGAGCAGGGATACATGAAAAAACCTTATAACCAGTTCATAGTGGCTTTAACACTAACGATGATTTGGGGAACGGCTACCGCAGCAGGAGACAGTTTTAACTGGATAGGAACAACCAATAACTGGAATTCCTCTGAAAACTGGCAGAAAACAACAAATGTAGGCACGAATCAATATCCCCAAGCTGGAGACACCGCTTTCTTTACGCCCTCTCAAGGATACTCAACAACCATCGGAGACCCCAATCATAACGGTACGTTGGCAGGAGATGTGGCCCAGATCATATACGCAGCTGGCGCTCCTTCTTATTCGATCACATTTGCAAATGCGGCGATTGTAGACCCACCCCCTGGACAGAATTCTTTTATAAACAATTCTACCAGCAATCAGAATCTCACCTTTCAAAATTATGCCGTAAGTGAGGAAATAAGTGAGGTGTTTAGCCGCGGAGGATTTTCAGGGAAAGGGAACGTTGAATTCGTTGGGGACCCCCTCTATCCGAGTCTTTCCCCGAATGTACCAGGAACTGTTTCATGGGATGCGGATACTGTTATAAATAATCATTATTGGACCATAGAAAACAGAAATACGGATCCTCTTACGGTTAATGTAACAGGTAATGTTTCCGGAACAACGGGCATCCATCTTTATGGAAGAAGCGGTCCTCTCATCGCTGATTTTAGTGGCACAAACACATTAAGAGAACCCATCCAGCTCGGCACCTATGGAAATTACCTCTCTACCTTGAAGGGAGATACTAATAGCATTAAACATATTTACTTTGAATCACCCAGCACTGTCATCTTTAGGGATACAGGGAGCATTTCTCCCAGCACGGATATCTACAACAGCCAGATAACTGAGATTGGGAACTATGGTGAGGGCGCTTCTATTATTTATTCCCCTCGAAATAGAGATTCCTCTCTAGAAATTCAAAGTAATATTCCTGGAAATGGTCTGAATGTGGAAGTCACAAAGGGGACTTTGATCTTGTCAGGCGAGAACACTTATGGAGGAAGCTCAACCATTAATTCGGGAGCAACTCTGGCCTTTAAAATAGCCCCCAGCTACCAGGGAGGAGGCTCCGTCATAGTGGCGAACGGCGGCACCCTAGATCTATCTCGTGGCAACATATCAGGTGGTAACTATGAGTTTGGTAACTTTTCCTCCAACACACTAGTTTTTTCCCCTGGAAGTAATGTGCTGCTAAATGTGAACAGCAGCGGTCACGCGGCACAACTGTCTTTGTATGGAGTGGGCCCCTGCGATCTATCTCCTGTTAACTTAATTATTAGGCCAGAGGGCGATGCAACAGACTACCAAGACGGACAGCTCTATACGGTTTTTACCCAGAGAGACTCGGGTACAATAACCCCCCCTAGGTCTGTCCAGACAACCCCGCATACTTTTCCTTTTTCAGCGACAATGGTGGACAATCTCACGATAAAATTAGCTAGGAAACCAAACCAAAACGCAAAATTAGCTGCAGAACATAGTTCTGTGGGTGCTAATAATGACTTTTTAAAGCATCGGGTTGTGAGAAGTGTTCTTACAGAAGTTCGAGGGTATGCAACAGGAAATCAAATGGAAACAAGAAGTAATTTTAATTCATTTCGCCCCTCTATTCGAGCTGTGAATCCAGGAGGAGACTTGCTCAATATGACCGATGGAGGTGTTACAGAAATGGTGCAAGATACTATGAAACAGTGGAATCCCCTACGCAATAGCACCACAGGTGTTTGGGTTCAACCCTTTGGAATGATAGTGAGACAAGGGAAGAGCGGAGGCTCAGTGGGATACAATACACGGACGGGGGGGATTTTATTCGGTATGGATCATAAAGTTCGTCACGATATGATTATTGGGGGCGGTATCGGATACGCCCGCATCAATGTGAACTTTGATGCGGATAGTGGGAAAAGCCGAATTTCTGATAAATTCTTTAATATCTTTGGGACTTGGTTTGGAGATCAATGGTATCTGGATGGTAGTTTGGTAGCTGGACTACAAAGATATCGGGCTTATCGCACCGTATACCCAGGAGTTTGGGCTAACAATCAACATGAAGGATATCAACTAACCCCTCATGTAGGGGGAGGGTATAAAGTTCCCATGGGCACTTATACGGCTCGTTTTTTTGCTGGGCTTGATTATGCTTATTCATTTGAAAATGGATATCAGGAAACGGGAGCCCCTCTTAATAATCTCTATCAAAAAAGTCGCACCGCAAGCATGATGCGATTAGAAGGAGGAGCCGCTGTTTCCCAAACATATGAAAAGGAATCTTTTAAATGGACTCCTACCTTTAAGTTGAGCGTAGTTAATAAAACCCCTATTCAGAAAGGTCGGATTATTTCTGCAGATGGGAGCAGTGTAACTCCCACAACAAAAGATCAAACACTTATTTCTCCTGGTATTGATGCCAGTATGGAATTTTTAGACGGCTGGTCTTTTGGTTTTTGCTACAATGGGGAGTTTGCGCCTCATTCTTCCTCTAATGAAATGTTGCTTAAAGTGAGAAAATCACTGTAATTTTCTGACTTAAGGTCTAAAAAATGTCTGCCATAGACCTTAATAAGAATCAATTGCCGATTGACAGCTAAGCCGTTAAAATGCCAAGGTTATCGAACATCCCATAAGGAGAGAATTTTGCTAAACCGGATTGTTTTGATGTCTTTTAAGAAAGACATGTCTGAATCTCAGGTGGATTCAGTTATTCAAGATTTGAAGGAGGCCGTTACATCTATTCCCGAGGTAAAAAGTTTTTCTTGTGGCAAAGACTGCAGTCAAGAAGGGCTTTCTCGGGAACTCACTCATGCTTTAGTCCTGCATTTTGATTCTATGGAAGCGCGCCAGAACTATTTTAAGCATCCCAATTACAAAGCGATTGAAGAAAAGCTAGGCGCAGCGCTTGAGTCTGCCCTTACTTTTGATTATATGTTTTAAAAAATTAATCATAATATCCTTTATACCAATCAATAAAATGCTTGACCCCCTCTCGCACAGAGGTTTTGGGATCAAATCCAAGGTCCTGCCGTGCCTCTGTAATATCAGAGAGTGCCGCCGGTACATCCCCTGGTTGCATGGGGAGATAATCAATTTTGGCTTTTTTGCCCAAATTTTCTTCAATCAAATGGATGTAATCCATCAATAGTTCTATGGAGCTATTACCGAGGTTATAAATCTTATGGGGAGCCCCCTGCCCTGTATCCTTAATGGGATTCTTAAGAGCTCCCAGAATGCCTGCAACAATATCATCGATGTATGTAAAGTCCCTTTTCATATGGCCGTTGTTAAAGACAGAAATAGTTTCCCCGGCCAAAATTTTCTTTGTGAAAATAAAGAGCGCCTGATCAGGGCGACCCCAGGGACCATAGGCCGTAAAGAATCGCAATCCAATGGCGGGGATACGAAACAAATGGGAATAGGCCTCTGTCATAAGTTCATCACATTTCTTGGTGGCCGCATACAGAGCCAAAGGCGAATCTGTGCGGTCAGACTCTGAAAAAGGCAACTTTTGATTCCCTCCATAAACAGAGGAACTACTGGCATAGACAAAATTTGTGAGGGGACCATGATGACGGGCCAACTCTAGCAACACCAAATGCCCCGCCACATTTGTAGTTATATATTCATAAGGATTTTCCAAAGAATAGCGCACCCCCGCTTGGGCTGCCAAATGAATGACTTTCTTGATGGGTTCTTTTGCAGATTTCCAAATGTGCTCCATCTCTGCACAGTCTTCAATAGACGCTTTAAAAAATTGAAAGGAATCAGGAAAAGATTCTTTTAAAATTTTAAGACGGGATTCTTTGAGAGACACATCATAATAGGGAGATAGGGAATCGACCCCTATAAGGGACATTCCCTGCTCCAAGAGCTTTTGCGCCGTATGGAATCCAATAAACCCAGCAACGCCTGTAATCAAAATAGGGGGCTCTTTTTTCATGACACTCTAGATTTTTTAGGAGTTTTCGAACATAAAGACTGACAGTCTTTCACATATCGTGTCCACAAAACGTAGCAATTCTCTTTCGGGCTATCACAAAGAGTGGACAGGTTTTCTTGCACAAAGCTGAGACAGGTTTGTATGTCCCCATTACACTTCTCACATCCCAAACCACACATATCTCCCACCAAACTATGAGGACTTTCTTCATAAAGAACCCCCGGCAGCGATGCTGGCTTTTTCTCACATGAGATAAGGATAAGAACAACGCCCCCCACCAGAAGATTCTGCCAGATTTTTATCATAAAAATTTCTCTAAACCTATGACTTCAATTTACCTGAATTAGGGACAGGCTTCCAGAAAAAATTCTAAGGCTGCAGAGAAATTCAGTTGAATTCAGAGTTTGTATTTTTTATATTGTGCCGCAGACTCATTTATTTCAATACAGGAACGTTATATGAATTTATATAAATATTTTCCTCGAAATTATTATTTGTTATTAAATATAATTATTTTAATATTAGTATTGCTCTGTCCACGTTCTGAAAGCATCAGGACATTTCCTATTTCGACAGAAATTCAACTGCCACAAATTCAACCTTTTCTTCATAAGGCCCCACCAGGTCTGTACATTACCGTGGGTGGAGAGCGTGCCTTTCGAGGAGCCTCTATGTTTCCTGAAATTGACCATCTTATTATTTTAGATATCTGCCCAGATATTATGCGATATAGCAAAATTAATAGGGAGCTGTTAAAAGCACCAAACAAGGAACTTTACAAGGCGTTACGTTGGGAGGCCTCTCTCTCTAACTGGCGAAAAATAAGCCCAAAATTAACAAAGGAAGATTTTGATTGGTGGGATGAAAAAGTTAGAAAAAATGACGATTATCCTTATCCAGAAGAGCTCAATAGATATGGATCTCTGGTATATCAAAAAAAATATTTAAAAATACATAGAAAATTGAAAATCTTGTATCCACAAATGGCTAGGTTTTTTAACAATCAAGAAAAAAATTTCTTAAAGAAAGTAACTTGGCCTCAAATTAAGCGCTTCGGAAAAGAAATGCCCGATAGCCTTACAAAAGAAGAGTTTCATTGGTTTGACCTTCAACGAAACAAAAAAGGTTCGTGCACAAACTTTTTGATAGAAAGCCCGCCTCAAATTTTAGATCTGGGAGAAATTCTTGATTATAAATTAGGAAATTATCTTTTTGATGATAAATTATATGCACGCCTGCACCAATTAACAATGAAAGATAAAATTGTTTTCGTGCAAATGGATCTAACGAATCCCATAGATATGGACAAACTTGCAAATATGCTAGAAAACTTTCAATCGAAAATCAGTGTGTTAGACATGAACAATTTGTACGATGAAGATTACATGGGAGAAGAAAAGTTTCGTCAGGCTTTAAAAAGGCTTCTTACGTTCGGCCTCAAAGATTCAATTCTTATTTTAATGAAAAATTACAGGCGTTATTCATGTATTAGGTTTTCTTTTTATGTTGCTTTCACTTTTGAAAATGCCGAATGTTGGCCCGAACTATCATTCTTAAATGCTTTTTTTGACAAACTTTCTCCCGACACATGCTCCCTGTTGGGAGGCAAGCTTTACGAGGGAAAAGAAGAGCTCCCGCTTTATATTTTAAAATCTGAATAAAAAAACTTAGACCTTAGGAGAGCCATGACCACTAAAAAAAGTGGCGGGAGTGACGGGACTCGAACCCGCGACCTCCGGCGTGACAGGCCGGCGCTCTAACCAACTGAGCTACACCCCCTGGCCAAATTTAGTATAGCCGACATTTTAAATCTGTCTAACTATAGTGGTGGGCGATGACGGGATTGAACCGCCGACCCTCTCGGTGTAAACGAGACGCTCTACCGCTGAGCTAATCGCCCTTAACCACCCTGGTTATATAACAAAAATAACTGATATCTTCAATATTTAAATTAAAGTTAGCCTGCTACTTGCTCTTTTAGTGCTTTTCCAGCCTTAAATTTCGGAAGAGTCGTCGCCTTAATCTGAATACGTGCCCCTGTGCGAGGATTGCGACCCTGAGTTGCCTTACGAGCTACAGACTTAAACGTTCCGAAACCCACAAGACCTACAGATCCGCCGCTCTTTAAAGTAGCTGTTACCACTTCCAAGAAACCTTCTACAGCCTTTGAAGCCGCTGCCTTTGTAAGCCCAGACGTTTGTGCGATTTGTGTAATAAGTTCACTTTTACTCATTCTCATTTTATGCTTCCCTTTTTGTTAAATTTAAACACTCTATATTTTTACTAAAAACTGTTTTTTTTCGTTCGTCAATTATTTTGTATAAAATTCTTTCTGTCTGCGGAAAATAAGTGTAACGAGCGTATGCTTTGATCAAAAAATTTGGAGCCAGAAAAAAATTCAAAAAAAAGAGTTGTAAAAATCTCAGGCTATTGTATCGTTAAAGGTGAGGCCAAAAAAAGAGGAGCCGAGGAAAACCCCGGCCCTAAAGTTCAACAGGGAGGCTTACGTCTGGGAGACGTAATCCGAGGGCTCGCGCCCTCTATCCGGGTTTTGCGCCCGGAATGCAATGCGCCTTTCGGCGGAACCTTTACAAACTAAGGCGGCGTCTAGCCACCTTGTTTCACCACTATAGAGATTCCCTTACCGTTAGGTATGTAATTTTTCGCATCCCTCCCATGCAAATTTTGCATGGGTCGTTCAGGGGGGTGCCTTAGGGCTTCTTTTCCACTTCAGATCTTGGCGGGTAAAGAGGGATACCTCCTATTGGGAACACTTCATATCTTGAGTCACTCATAAACCCTAACTTGTCCCAAAAGCCTCGCGCCCCTTCATTTCTTGTCTGGACACACAGGCAGAATTTATCAAAATTTAGACCCCGTTTAGGAGAGGTATAAATGCCGAACACCGTCCTAACCGCCGCAGCCCCCTATCCTTTACGTTGGTAGAGAGGCAAAATATTTACTTCCGTAATATCAACTTTTTCTCCAGAGATATAGGTTATCTGCACCCCTTCCATTAAATCTCCCTTTGCATCATCTCCTTTATAGATAAAAGCTCCAAAATAGGTTGATTTTTTTAGCAGGTCTTCACAAAAAGTCGCAAGAAAAGAAACTTTAGGATCATCTAAGAATTCTGTTTCTAAAAATAGCTGTCTATAGGGAGTCTCGCTTGGATTGATACGCTCAAGGTACATGGGTGAATCACCTTGGCGAAATCTCGCCCCCATTTTGATGGACTCTTCAGAAGCTTTAGGAGCTTTTAAGGGTTCTTCGGGAAGCACTGCTGGTGCTGGCGAAGGTTTTGAAGGCACTGAGGCGTTCCTTCTGTTTTTTGCACCCTCTCTTGGCAAACAAAGTGACACGAAGCCCCCCGTATCTATGCCTAAAAAACAGGCGGCAAAGTTGGGCACAAAGTTTCTTGAAACAAGAGAGGCTATATATACATTCCCCAGAACTTAATACCGCTTTTGAATGGCACCCCAGAACGTTGATTAACAAGGATGATAAGACCCATTTCTTCTGAAGGAATATGCCCCATGAAGGTATTGATGCCATGAATATAGCCCGGATGAAAAATCATTTTTGTTTCTGGAGCATTCTTAACCTCTAAGATACGAAATCCTAAGCCATAAGACAATTTCACCTTATTCCTCGGCACAGGCCATTTTATGGGGAGTCTTGTTAAGTCATCACTGGACGTAGCCGATGTATGCATTTTCTTCAAAACATCATTGGAAATAAGGTCTGGACGATATCCAAAAGCTATCCTGTAAAATTCAATCATGGAATCAAGAGATGCCACCACACCTGCGGCTGCAGGCGCTGCTTTAGGGTAAGGAGATGGAAAAGATAAGGTTCTTCCTGGCATTTCTTTCCCTCTAATAGTGCGGCATGCGTGAGGGTAGGCTACGGAATCAGAAGAAGAAAAAGGTATTATCTCAAGATCCTTTATCTTCAAAGCTTTCTTTAGGCGCGCAATCGCGGCGATCATAGAAAGTTTCTTTTTTTCTAGAGCTTCTGCCAAGAGGCTATAGACCAGATTGTTATAACGATAAGTTTCTCCTGGCTTTTTTACTGTTTTTTGATTCTTGAGCTTTCGGAGGATTTTTTCCCGGTGTAACTGCTTTTCAATTTCCTGATTTCCTGTAAAGTGTTGACCTGTAGTATGGCTCAAGATATGGCTCAGTTGCACAGAGTGAGGTAACGCTTCTAGTTGGAAATTTTCTTGAAAGGTTATGAGTTTTTGATCCACCAAAAGCCCTGTTGCAACGGCTGATACTATTTTCGAAATGGAAGCAAGCGGAAATAATGTGGAAGAGGATATGGCCCCTATTTTACCTTTTCTATAACCAAAGGTTTTTTTATAAACAACCTTTCCTTTATACAAGATAGCAATGGCTCCCCCCTGCAGAGTTTGTGTTTTTGTTTCAAGATTTGCGATGAACTTTTTCAATTCAGGAGATACAGGAGGCGCATCGCTCGAATAGCCAAGATTTATGCTTAAGCACAGCCACAAAAAAGAAAGAATTTTTTTCATGACCGGGAAGACTCTCTTATGACAGAGTATGACTTTAGCATTGATAAATCATCTGCTGTAAGCTTATATCGATTTGGTAGCATTATCTCTACATTCTGTCCCTTTTCTGTCTCCCACAGCAGGAAGATTTCTTGAGACCCATTCGGTTTTTGGTCTAGGAAAGCTTTCAGCTTTTCCAACGCATCCAGGGCGCTAATCTGAAGCCTCACAGGCCCCTCTACCTTGTCTGCTACCTGAGACAAGGACTTGAGGCTATTGGCTGTCAACCGCAAGGTTCCTTCCGCGTCTCTTCGCATGGAAATTCCAATAAACAGGGGATCCCCCTTCTCTACCAAGGTACGCGCCTGATCAATAAGCTCTGAAAAAACGGTAACTTCATAACTTCCAAAGGCATCAGAAAGACCCAGAAAGGCAAACTTTTTGCCCGTCTTCGTCGTACGAGGCTTAAAGAGTGTGGGAATCCCAATCACATTGGTCTGAGCACTGGAAATCTTCTCTAGTTCATGACTGGCGGTTACACGCCATTTTTTAAGAGTTTCTTCACTGTAACTTTCCAAAGGATGGGAAGACAAGTAAAAGCCAATGGCTTCTGATTCTTGTTTCAGCTTCTGTAATAAAGGCCATTCTGTAACCGCTGGTAACTCAAAGACGTTTGAAGACTGTGCCGCCCCAAAAAGATCCACTTGCTGGCTGGATCGTTGATCTGATAAGCTTGCTACGTGGCGAATCATAGATTCAATGGCGTCAAAAAGTTGGGCTCTATTTTTGTTTAAACTATCAAAAGCTCCCGCACTAATGAGGCTTTCCATCTGACGTTTATTCAACATCTTGGACGTCACTCTTGATAGAAAATCATTCAGGTCCTTATAAAGGCCATTTTTCTTACGCTCATCCACCATTTCCTTCATGGAGCTTTCACCCACATTTCGGATGGCAGAAAGAGCATAACGAACCGCTTTTTCTCCGGTCGTTGGATCCACTTCCACTGTGAAGCATTCTTCTGACTTGTTGATGTCTGGCAAAAGAAGATTAATGTTAGAGGCTTTCAGATCTTGACGATAGAAATCAAGCTTGTCCGTATTGTTCATATCATATGTCATGGTAGCAGCCATGAACTCATGGGGAAAATTGGCCTTCATATAAGCCGTTTGATAGGAAATCAAGGCATACGGAGCGGAGTGGGACTTATTAAACCCATAGCCCGCAAATTTGGCCATCTGATCAAAGATTTTAGAGGCTATTTTAGGGCTAATATTGTTTTTAATGGCTCCTTCCTGGAAAATCTTCCGCTGTTGGTCCATTTCACTTTTAATTTTTTTTCCCATGGCGCGACGCAGAAGATCCGCAGACCCGAGGGTGTACCCTCCAAGCTCCTGAGCAATCTGCATCACCTGCTCCTGATAAACCATAACGCCATAAGTATCTTTAAGAATAGGTTCCAGCTTAGGGTGTAGATAAGAAACTTTTTCTTCCCCATGCTTACAGGCAAGGTATCTTGGAATATCATCCATGGGGCCTGGACGATAGAGCGCCACAAGGGCAATAATTTCTTCGAAACGATCGGGTTTTAGCTTTTTAACCACGTCACGCATGCCTTGACCTTCCAGCTGGAAGATCCCAACTGTTTCAACGCGCTTTAAAAGATCAAAGGTTTTTTTATCTTCCAAGGGGATGGTATCAATCTGAACATCCGCTCCCTGGTCACGAGCCATTTCGGCAGCATTTTCAAGGATCGTTAAGGTTTTAAGCCCTAATAAGTCAAATTTGATAAGACCTGCCAGCTCTACATACTTCATACTAAACTGGGTGGCCAAAATATCAGATTTTGGATCTCTGTAAAGAGGCACCAATTCATTAAGAGGCCTGTCTCCGATGATAATCCCCGCCGCATGGGTAGAGGCATGGCGGTACAACCCTTCCAATTTCAATGCCATATCCATGAGATGTGCCACAGACGCATCATTGGTGCGCATTTCTTGCAACAAGGGTTCTTGAGATATAGCCTCTTCCAGAGTACATTGCTTGCCAGGCGTTTGAGGCACAAGCTTACAGATACGATCAATCTGAGGATAAGGCATCTGTAAAACGCGCCCCACATCCCTCAAAACAGCCCGCGCCTGCAACTTTCCAAAGGTGATGATCTGAGCCACTTTTTCAGACCCATACCGTTGCTGCACGTAATGAATTACCTCATCCCGACGGTCTTGACAAAAATCCACATCAAAATCCGGCAAGGATACCCGCTCCGGGTTCAAAAAGCGCTCAAAAAGAAGATTAAATCGGATAGGATCAATGTCTGTAATAGTAAGACTCCAGGCAACAAGAGATCCGGCCCCCGATCCTCGTCCCGGCCCCACAGGGATATGCTGGCGCTTGGCCCACTGGATAAAATCTGCGACAATTAAGAAATATCCTGCAAAGCCCATCTGGATGATAACACCAAGCTCATACTCTATTCGTTCGCTGTACGTTTTTCTTATGTTCTCTTTTTCTGATTCAGAATTCTCTGGACTAAAGACACATTTTTCTAGTCTATGCTTCAATCCTTCTGCGGTCTGAGCCCTGAGCTCCTCTATTTCATCCCTCCCTGACTCGCTTTTAAAGGGAGGCAGTAAAGGCACGGAGACAGTTGGCATATAATGGCATCTTTGAGCAATAAGAGCTGTGTTTTCAATGGCCTCCGGTAAATCCTTAAACAATTCTTTCATCTCTGCAGAAGACTTAAAGTAATGATGAGACGTTACTTTTCGTCTTTCAGGATCTGCTACATAGGCTCCTTCCGCAATACAAATTAAGGCATCATGTGCCTCATACATGCTGCGATCTTTAAAGAAACAATTATTGGTAGCCACCAAAGGAATATTGTAATCATAGGCAAGCTTCAGAAAGGTATCTTCTGTTCGGATTTCTTTTTCCATGCCATGACGGCTGATTTCCATATAAAACCGGTCCCCAAAGAGGTCTTGGAATTGTTTCAGCAAAGTTGTAGTTTCTGCTAATTTATTCTGAAGAATAAGATTCCCTAATGGCCCCTCTACCCCACCAGACAGAGCAATAACCCCCTCTGTCATGCTGTGTAAATCTTCTAAGAACAGATGAGGCGTTCCCCGATTGGGAAGGTCTATGTACGCCCTACTAATCAATTGAATAAGATTTTTGTATCCTTGCTCACTTTGGGCGATCAGAATGACAGACGGCAATGTATAATTTGATGTTCCAAAAACAACATCTTTAAGTTTAATCTCAAGACCAATAATAGGCTGAATCCCTGCCTTCGCACATGCCAAAGAAAATTCAAGCACACCAAACATATTATTGGTGTCTGTGATAGCAAGCGCTGGCATCTCTAATTCCTGAGCCAAAGGAACAACATCTTCAATCTTGAGGGCTCCCTCAGATAAAGAGTATGCCGTATGGACCCGCAGATGGACAAATGCGTCCTGAAAATTAAGAGATTGCGTCATTTTACCTTTATATCAGCTTGCCTTCATGCAACCTCACAGCACGGCCCATGCGCTGAGCAATGTCCATGTTATGAGTCACGATCAGTGCCGTGAGCTTAGATGATTTTACCAGATTAAAGAGAAGATCTAAAACTTTTTCCGCCGTATGTTCGTCCAAATTTCCTGTAGGCTCGTCGGCCAGTAATACCTGAACGTCATTGGCCAAAGCCCGTGCGATCGCCACCCGCTGCTGCTCTCCGCCAGAAAGCTGCTGAGGAAAATGATGAAACCTCTCTGAAAGACCCACAACATCCAGAAGATGTTTCGCTTTTTCCTGAGCCATTTTCTTTGATATTCCTTGAATCATTTGAGGCACCATCACATTTTCAAGGGATGTAAACTCTGGCAAAAGACAATGCTTTTGATAAACAAACCCAAAATTTCCCCCTCGGAGATTTGTTTTGGCAGCATCTGATTGATGAGACACCTCGTGACCCGCAAAGAAAATCTCGCCAGCTGTCGAACTATCTAAAAGTCCCGCGATATGAAGGAGTGTTGATTTTCCAGAACCAGAGGCGCCCACAAGCCCCACCATTTCTCCCTTCTGGAGAGCAAGATTGACACCTGTCAGGATCTTAAGAGGTTCTTTGCCCTGAAAAAAGACCTTATGAATATTCCGAAGTTCAAGCAAAGGTTTATTCATAACGCAATGCCTGAACAGGGTTTAATTTAGCGGCTCGCCAAGCAGGATAAAAGGTTGCCAGAAAAGAAAACCCAATGCTCATCAGACAAATACCTAAAATTTCAGAGCTATTAACCACAACAGGAAGCTCTGTTAAGAAGTAGAACTCTTGATTGAAGAGAGTTGACCCCGTCAAAATTTGGACGAATTGTCTTAGACGTTCAAGGTTAAATGCCACAAGAATTCCCAGGGCTACCCCGGACAAAGTTCCCAACACCCCAATCGCGCTTCCCACACAAAGAAAGATTTTTAAAATACTTGCCTGACCTGCCCCCATAGTTTTCAAAATGGCAATATCTTGGGTCTTGTCCTTTACCAGCATCACAAGTCCAGACACGATATTAAATACGGCCACCAGAATGATCATGGTCAGGATTATAAACATAACGTTCCTTTCAATTTTCACAATTTCAAAGAAACTTGCATGGGCTTGCGTCCACGGCAAAAACTTTAAGGGTCTCAATAATTGTCTTTGAATGTCTTCCATAACCCGTTCTGGCTGGTGAGGGTTTTCCAGAAACAGATCCAAATGGTCAATCCCCACCCCTTTTTGGAAAAAAGTCTGGGCGGCACCAAAAGGAATGAAAGCCGTCCTACTATCATACTCAAACATACCTGATTCAAAGAGGGCCACAACCTTAAAGGATTGAAGTCGGGGCATAACACCAAAGGGCGTGATGTTTCCATCAGGAGACAAAAAAGATACCGTACTTCCCAGGTTCACCTGAAGCTTTTCTGCAAGGCGCATACCCAAAGCAATCCCATTGCCAGTGGTTTGAAATGCTTCGAAGTCTCCCACCAAGTTTTTCTTAAAAAGAACCTCTCTTTTCTGAAGGTCTTCGTAGGGAAAAGCTTTGATCATAACGCCCAAAGATTTACCATTCGCGGATAAAAGACCCTGGCCTTCAATAACAGGAATAACCTCAAGAATTTCTGGGATTTTCCTCAAAGTTTTCAAAATTTTTGTATAATCCTGAAAGTCTCCCTCTCCATCAAAAATAGAGAGGTGACTGTTAAAATCTAATACTTTCTGAGTCAACTCATGACGAAATCCATTCATCACAGACATGACGACAATAAGGGTTGCCACGCCTAAGGCAATACCAAGAAGTGAAAAGGTCCGGATGATGGAAATAAAACTATCCGTCCTCTTTGACCAAAGATACCGCCACGCAATGAACCAATTAAAGGTTAACATAGCTTCTCTTGCATATAAGAAATGAGCACCCCAAGAGAAACACTCTCCCGATTCCCTGTACGACGACATTTAATCTCTACAAGTTCTTCCTGTAATCCTTTTGGCCCCAAGATAACTTGCCAAGGAAGCCCTATGAGATCCGCGGTAGAAAACTTTACCCCTGGCCCCTCAGACCGATCATCATACAGAACGGAAATCCCAGCTCTTTCCAAATCCCCATAAATTTTATTGCACGCCTCTGTAACTTCTGCCGTTCCTCCAAGAGCAATAAGAGCCACCTGAAAAGGCGCTACACTCTCGGGCCAAATGATCCCTTGATCATCATGATTCGCCTCAATAATGGCCCCCACAAGGCGAGACACCCCAATCCCATAAGACCCCATCTCTGGGGCAATGGATGACCCATCTGCTAACACCACCTTCGCATTCATGATCTCTGAATACTTTGTGCCAAAGTTAAAAATATGACCTACTTCAATACCACGCGCTTCACGTAGGTCTTCGCTCTTCAAGGGGCAGGCTTCCGGTTTATGCATTTCATCGGCCATGGCATAGAGGCCCATAATCTCATCTACATCCACTTCATCTATATTATCGCGGAAAGCATCAAACTTTTTATCATAGTAAACTTGGCTCTCCCCAGTCTGAGCCAGTACATGGAACTCATGGCTGAGATCTCCTCCGATCACACCCGTATCAGCGCGAACTGGGATCACCGCAAGCCCCAAACGTTGGAAGGTCTTCAAATATGTTCGCATCATGGCGCGATACGTATTAACAGCGCTCTCTTTATCCATATCAAAGGAGTACGCATCTTTCATGAGAAATTCCCGCCCTCTCATGACTCCGAACCGAGGTCTAATCTCATCTCGGAATTTCCAATGGATTTGGTAAAAGCACTTGGGCAAGGCCTTATAGCTTTTGATATAGCGACGAAAGATATCTGTAATGACTTCTTCTGCTGTGGGTCCAAATAATAGATCTCGCTCGTGACGGTCTTTCATGCGCAGCATTTCTTTGCCGTACCCATCATACCTCCCACTTTCTTGCCAAAGCTCCGCCGATTGCAATAAAGGCATGAGCACCTCTTGAGCTCCCATACGATCTTGCTCTTCCCGCACTATTTGTTCTACTTTTTTCAAAACACGAAGGCCCAAAGGCAGCCAGGAATAAATACCCGCTGTGGATTGGGAAATCATACCTGCACGCAGCATCAGCCGATGCGATGCAACGGTCGCTTCACTAGGCGTTTCTTTCAATGTTGGCAAAAAATAGGTAGATAGTTTCATCGCACATCCATTCTCTCTTAAAAATGAACCCCATCATACGCTTTTTGGAAGGATTTGGAAAGGAAGAGTTAAGAATACCGCTCCAGAAAACGTTCCCCTTCCTGCAACAACTTGTCTAAATAAGCAGACGTTTTGGGCAAACTTTCCTCTTCTTCCTGCAACCAAGTTCGGAAAGCCATCCCATAGATAACAAATAGCCCATTGGATTGAATTTCTGCCACAAAAGTCGGCCCCGTAATTCCATAAAATTCTAAGAGCTTCTTATGATGGGGATATTCCTGCATTAAAATAGGACCCATAATAGGAACGAAAGCCCAGGAATTCTTAAGAATTTCCTTAAGAGGCTCTTTATAGGGAGTTAGGCATTCAAATTTGGTGAGAAAAATTTCCAAGAGCTTTTCCCGCAAAGTATAAGCAATGATTGATTCTGGTGGCAGTCGTTCCTTTATATCTTGCAAGACTTCTTCAAATAGGATCCTAAAAATATCTTCTTTTCGTACAAGATTAAGATCAGAAGAAAAATCAGCCAAGGAAAGTTCTTCCCATCTCTTTTCAGAAATAAGCTGAAGCGCTTCATAAAGGTCTGTCTTTTTATCCATAAGTCTTTTAGAAATCCATATTTTTCGCTATACTAGGACTTCATAGAAAATAAATCAAATGCGGAGATTACCATGACTTTTCCTCAGATCGATCCTGTCATCTTTACCATCTATGGCCCTATCGCCCTCCGTTGGTACAATTTGGCCTATATCCTGGGACTTGGCGGTGGTTGGCACTACTGTAAACGTATCGTCAAACACTATCGTCTGAAGAAATTCTCCGGAACCGTTATGGATGATGCGGTAATTTGGGCCGTCATTGGTATTATTGTGGGGGGACGGTTGGGGTATGCTGTTTTCTATGATCTCCGACTCTTCTTTGTGGATCCCTTCCAACTTCTAAAAGTTTGGGAAGGGGGTATGTCTTTTCACGGTGCTTTGCTCGGGACCATCATTTCCATGCGCACCTTTGCCTGGCGGAAAAACGTTCCCTTCATGACATTAATGGATCTTATTGTAGCGGCGGCACCCATTGGGATTTTCTTAGGGCGCATCGCCAACTTCATTAACGATGAACTCTATGGGCGCGTCACGACCGTTCCCTGGGCAGTTATCTTTCCCTCCGGTGGGTTTCTCATGCGTCACCCAAGCCAATTGTACGAAGCTTTTTTGGAAGGAATCGTGTTATTCTCCACCCTCTCTTACTTCCTTTATAAAAAGGATGCTCTTAAAAAACCGGGCCTTCTCTCAGGTATTTTCTTGATAGGATATGGCTTGGCACGCTTTTCTATGGAATTTTTCCGGGAGCCCGATGGTATTCTTTCCTTTCAAGGACTTGAGGTCAGTATGGGGCAAGCTCTCAGCATTCCCATGATCATTAAGGGAATCTTTTTGGTATTAATATAATCACACAAATTCCATTAGGCCTTTAACAAAGGTTTCAAGGCCAAGCTGGCGGCTTTTTTTGAGTTTTTCTGCCCGAATTATTGCCAAGATCTGCTGCAATGTCTTATCCAAATCTTCATTCACCAGAACATAATCATACTCTGCCCAATGACTGATTTCAGAGACTGCTTTACCCATGCGATCCAAAATGGTGGATTCTTCATCTTGGGAACGTCTATACAGTCGTTGTTCCAACTCCCCCATGGAGGGAGGCAGAATAAAGACAGAGACCATGTCTTCGCCCATCTTTTGGGTCAACTGCTGAGTCCCTTGCCAATCAATATCAAAAAGAACATCACACCCATCTTCCAGCGCTGCCATGACAGGTTGCTGAAGCGTCCCATAATAATTTCCAAATACCTTTGCCCACTCAAGAAAGTCATCCGCTTCTTTCATTTTCTCGAATACTTCTTTGCTTTTAAAGTAGTAATCCTTCCCCTCCACTTCTCCTGGACGGGGAGACCGTGTGGTCACAGAAACAGAAAGCTTAAAGTTAGGAGAATGCTCTAAAAGCTTTCGGGTAAGGGTTGTCTTGCCTGCACCAGAAGGAGAAGAGAGCGCCACCAGAACGCCTCGTTGCTGAAAACCAGAAGATTCCATCTATGTATTCAGAAAACTAATGGCGGAGAGTTGCCCTCCAAAGTTTTCCTTTCTATGGGTTGATCGACGACAGCTGAAAAATTGATCTTCTTGACGATACGTATCATAGGGGAGCAATTCCACTTCTTTAACGCCTGCTTTTTCAAGAATGTGCTTCACATATCCCGAAAGATCAAAGAAAAGAGAATCTGCATCTTTTTTAAAGAACTGCTTGTTTTCTGGATGTTTTTCCAAGAAAGCTGCCTCCACCTCAGACCCCACCTCAAAAAACTTCTGGGAAATACAAGGCCCAATAGAGGCTAATGTTGTGAGAGGATCTCCCCCAATTTCAAGAAGAGCATCTAAGGTAGACTCTATAATGCCTGCCAGCGCCCCTCTCCATCCCGCGTGAATTGCCCCAATAATCTGATTTTCCGTATCCATAAATAAAACAGGAACACAATCTGCCGTTTGAACAGCCAAGGTCACATCTCGACGCTTGGTGAGCAGAGCATCTGCCCGAGGAGATTCTTCCCAAGTCTGGGTCACAAATATAGCTGTGGTGCCATGAACTTGTCTGACCGTTAACAGGCTCTCAACAGGAACACCCAAGGCCCCCATAGCCAGCGCCCTATTAATCAAAATATTCTCTGAGGTATCCGTATGAGGTTCATCCATGATTTCCTTCATAGAACAATTGAGGGAGTCATAGTCTCCCTTGCTTACGCCGCCATTTCGGGTAAAAAACCCATGGGTAACGCTCTGAAGGAGACCCGACTTTATGATGTGAATTGATGGTTTATGCATATCTCTACACTAGTGGAGTTTTGGCAAAATGTAAATACACGTCTATGCCCTATACAGGGCCGACGCATCTAAATTTTTATTGACAAGAAGGGAGGAGTGCATGGTTTA
>CAZEUR010000022.1:0-17834 GCA_964515175.1 uncultured Holosporaceae bacterium
ATTGATATTGGCGGTTCTGTGGCGCACCCATTCCCGGGCCACGAAGATGGGAAGCTTAATATGGAATTTAATCTCACACATTTCAAAAGGGGTAGTGTGGCGATGGCGCATGAGGTAGTGAATGAGGGCTTTATCCTCTGTTTGTTTCTTGGTTCCTTTGCCGTAGGAAACGCGGGCTGCTTGGACAATGGCCGAATCATCGCCCATGTAGTCTACAATGCGCACAAACCCATGATCAAGCACAGGAAAAGGTTTATAAAGAATTTCCTCAAGCTCTGGAGACACGGCCCGATAAGTGGGCTTCGTTTCTTCTCGCAAGGCTTGGATTTCATTGGGCCATACGGCGGTATCGAGTTCGTTTTTCATGGGATTTTTTTCCTTTCTAACGAACAGTTTAGCCCTATCCCTAGAATTATTCAAACAAAGTTTTGTGGTTCGTCTCATGCAGAAAGTGCATGTGGTGCATGCTCTGTTTGCCATATGTTTAAAAAGAACCTCTGTGATAAAAGCCAAGAATAATAATTTAATTAAAAGGTGTTGTTATGAATCATTATAAATATCTAAAACTTTTATCTTCAGCCATCCTCGTGGGAGGAATTTCTGCCGTTGCAGCTGAATCAGCCAAGCCATTTTCCAATTTTTACGTCGGCGTAGGAACCGGGTACTCCATTTTTAATGGACGGAGTGTTTCGGTGGCGGACACTACATCTAATAAAAAACAGATTCATTCTCAAGGGTTTTTGGGGAAGATTTTTGGAGGATATGAAGTGCTTTCTTCCTCTAACATCTACGGAGCTGTGGAGGGTTATTTTTTGTTTGATCCTCAAAAAGCTACTTATGAGAGTGGAACTGCTCCAGCTCTGGATCAAGAAAAATTTTCTCGGAAAGCGGCCTTTGGTGCCAGGGGAAAATTAGGGACTTCCTTCAATGAAACTGTAGTTGTCTATGGAATATTGGGAGTGGAAACCAGTCAGTTTACTCTTGAATCAACGAGTGATGGGTTCCCAAAAACAGTTAAGAGAAAGTTCTTGTGGGCAGCAGTTCCAGGAGCGGGCTTGACTATAGCTTTATCAGCAAAAACAAAGTTGGGCATCGAATATACCTATGCACGGTATCAGATGTTTAATACCACATGGGCCAATAGAACTATCAATAGCAGTTTTAAAGTGAGGCCCTCTGTGAATACGATCTCAGTTGGGGTTTCTTGGTCTTTATAGGAAAGGGTAAATTATGAAATTAAATAAACTTCTTTTGTCTACCGCCTTGGTGTTGACATTAAATGTTTTTGAAAGCAACGCAGCGGCACAGGCTTTGCTTATTCAGGAGTTAAGAGAAGACGCTGCTGTGGCTCATGCCTATAAAGCCTTGGTTCGTACCCCTGCGGAATTGCAACTAATTAAGGAAGAGCATCGCATTCTGAGAGAAGAAGCGGCCAGGAATGCAGACGAACTTGAAAGGGCTCGCATTCAAGTGAATGAAGGGAATGAATTGGTAAGAGCTTTGCAAGAGAGACTGAAATCTTTTGTGCCGGCTGAATCGGGGTCTGGAGCCGCCGGAACAGAGGCTCCCGATGCTCTTCTTAAAAAAAATATTATGGCTTCTTTCAAACGTTTTCAGGAGGAGAATGCGCTATTCAAAGTCCAGATGGAAGATCAAAAGACTCATATTTTCAGCTTTAAGCGCCTTATTCAGGAGTTCGGTGAGCAGCTGCAGCAGGGACTCCAGGTGACTAAGAGAGCCTCAACGGCTATGGCACAGGAATTGATGACCAAGAAGACAACACGGGAAGCAGAACTTCTTGCGCAGATCCAAGCTCAAGAAATTGCCCTGAGTCGAGTACAGCAGGCATTAGAGGCTGTTGTGAGTGAAAAAGAAGAGGTTTTGGCAACAGAAGTAGCTGCGCGTGCCCAAATGGAAGCAGCCCTGACAGGAATTCAAGGCAGTTATGGAGCAAGTTATGAGGGGTTATACGCTAAAATTAATGAATTGCAGACAAGTCTTGATCAAACAAATTCTCATCTTGAAGAGAAGAGTAAGGACATAGAGAAATTAAAGGGACAAAATATATGCTTGCAAGATGAAATTACCAAGCAAGGGCTTGAGCTCGCGGTTAAGGGCGACAAGCTGGCATCACAAATGTCTACAGAGGACGCAGAACGGATGAAAAATCTTCAATTAGATCTTGATAAAAAAGAACAACAGATCTCAAAAATCCGAGAAGAAAACGCAAGTATTGTTGCAAAAAACATAGCAGCTCTGAGATCTAGGCTAGCCTTGGAGACTCAACTTAGAGAGCTGAAGCAGCAGTTAGACCAGTACAAAAGAAATACTGGATCGCTGCCTGAGCGGGATACTTCGTTGGATGCCTCAAGACTCTCTGCAAGTTTCGATCTATCAAATTCTCCCTTTCGTGGGAAAAAATCCCGAAGAGGAAAGGGAAATCCTGGTGCTGTTGATGATATTGTAGGTAATTTGACGAGAAAACTGGTTGATGCTCAGACCTACTCTGATAATCTGTTTGCAGAAAAGGAATCTCTTCAACGGACATTAAAGAAGAACGAACAAAAACTCGATAGAATTCAGGCTCAACTTCTTGAAAAGACGAATACTCATGAAAGGGTGTCGGTAATGGAACAGGAGCTTCAAAAGAAAAATATAGAAAACGAGGCACTCAAGAAACAGCTTATTGCTGTAAACACTGACAATTCGAGGCTTTCTGGAGAAAGAAGCGCAACTGAGCAACTTCTTTCAGACTTGCATGAGACGATAGCAGAACTCCAACGCCGTCTGCATACTCAAGCAATAAGGGAAGGATCCGATAAAACCCTGGAAGGCCCTGCTGCTACCACATTTTCCTATAGCCCACCTCGTGCTGCTGTAGAGGGCTATGTGGATGAGCTTCCAAAACTAAAAAGGGAGTTTAATGCAAATGAAAGTATGAGGTATGCAAATGCGATAGAATTGTTTTTAACGGCTCCATTCAATTCCACGTTCTCTGTTCCTCACCAGGACGCGACTCACCACGACAATAGTATGGTGGCGAGTACTCCTGTGGGGAAAAGGTGGGTGGGGGCTGAATTTGGTTCTCCATTAGGTCTTAAAACGCCTCCTTATTCCCAATCATCTGACGATTCTGATGTAGAGGGAGGGTTTGTGGCTACGTTTCAATCCCTACCAGAAATTGTACTCACTGCTCCAAATGGTCGTCTAATACCGACAAACGAGATACCTCGGACACCAGTAAGATCCGCCGTTCATGGGTATAGGAACTAAGACCTTTTCTGAAGGATGATTGGGTGATTATCTCTCTCCCGCCTTCTCCTCAGAAATGAGGGGGAGGCGGGAGAGGTCTTCGGCGGAGGCGGTCAGAGGCGCTACGGGGGTTGATTCTTGAGGCAAGACCGCATCTACCCAGGCCGTTTGACTTTCTTTGGGTTCTTCAAAAGGTTTTGGGGTCGTGTCTTTTAAAATAGTCTTCATAAAGTCTGCAAAAATGGGGGCGGCGACCGCTGATCCCGTTTGATGATTCCCTAGACTTTGAGGGGTGTCGAAGCCTACAAGTACTCCTACCACCAGATCAGGCGTGAATCCAATGAACCAAGCATCAAAATAATCATTGGTAGTGCCTGATTTTCCGGCCACAATTTGACCGGGCACCTGGGCACGCAGGGCAGCTCCCCGCTCTACAGATTTCTGAAGGATGCGCAGCATTTGAAAAGCAAGTTTGGGAGAGACTAACTGCTCGCCCGGGATGATCAAGGGGCTTTTGGATAAGGCTTCGAGAGGCGACACATTTGTAGATAGAATCTTTCCTCGGCGATCCTTCACCGTATTAATCCACTGCGGTTCAATTTTGCGTCCCTGATTTACTAATATCCCGTAAGCGGTGGTAAGACGCAGCAGATTTGTTTCAGCGGCCCCCAATACCGTTGCAAGTCCGGGGGGAATTTGATCGTAAATGTTCAAGCGTTTTGCTATTTCTTGGATGGGGGCCATGCCGATGCGTTGAGCGAGCCAAATGGTGGCGAGGTTCATGGACCTTTCAAGAGCCTCATGTAGCGGCACCCATCCATAGGTTTTGCCTGTAATATTCACGGGTTTCCAAACGCCAATCTTACCCCCCACATTAATGGAAATAGGAGCATCCAAAACAGACGAGTTGGGAGTATATCCTTTTTCGAGAGCCGCTAAGTAGACAAAGGATTTGAATGCGGACCCTGGTTGTCGGAAGGCCTGCAGGGCTCGGTTGAATTCGCTTTTTTCGAAAGAATACCCACCTTCAAGCGCCAGTATTTTTCCCGTATGGGGATCCATGACCAGAATGGCCCCATTTACTTGAGGGATTTGTTCCAGATTATAAAAAGGGATGTCTCTCTTCTCTTCAGAGGGAGATGGGGAGACAAGAATGACATCTCCTGGGTTTACAACCTCTTGGGCCCGCATAATCTGAGGACCAACAGAGGGATAGTTTTGGGGAAGGACCTTTATGTGAGGGCGTGCCCATTTTAAATGATCAAGGGGGATAACCCCATAGGCTCCACTCTGTAAGCCGATGAGGGTGCGATCATCAAAAACCTTGAGCGCGATGGCGAGTTTCCATTGTCCCGCACCTTTAGGGAGTTTGATGGCTTTGAGTCCCGCTTCCCAATTACTCAGAGGAATTTTTGTGAGAGCTCCTCTCCATCCGAATTGGCGATCATAGGCAATGAGGCCTCGGATTAAAGCTGAGTGGGCGGCTTTCTGGAGTCTTGAATCTAAAGACGTGTGGATCTCAAGTCCCCCCTTGTAGAGTGTTTCTTCTCCATATTCTTTTGCAATTTTTTGTCGCAAAAATTCTGAGAAGTAGTCGGCATGTACCACTTCCAAGGGATCTGATTTCTTAATTTTTAGGGGGCTAGCCCACGCCTCAAAAGCTTGTTTTTCTGTAATGACATGCTCTTCTAACATGCGCTGAATAACCCAATTCCGTCGTCCCAAGGCTTTGTTAAAGTGGTTTGTTACATTATAAGAGTTGGGAGCTTTGGGAAGGGCGGCCAGATAAGCAATCTCTGCAGGTGTTAGCTGTTCCAGTGTTTTGCCAAAATAATGATCAGCTGCACTTGCAACCCCATAGGTGCCAGAACCCAAATAAATAGCATTAAGATAGAGCTCAAGAATCTTCTCTTTTGAAAATTTCTTTTCCATCTTGAAGGCTAAAATAGCTTCCTTTATTTTTCGCGTTAACGTTTTTTCCCGGCTTAAAAAGAAATTTTTTACCACCTGTTGGGTGATGGTGGATCCCCCCATTGTGACCGAACGCCCCGTAAAATGACTGGCTATATTGAGGAGACCTGCACGAAAAATTCCGGAATAGTCGAGCCCTTGATGGGAATAGAAATTTTTATCTTCAACGGCTAAGAAGGCATCTACAACGTGTTTTGGAATTTCAGAAAAAGGAACGAAAATCCTTTTTTCCGTGGCGTATTCTGCGAAAATTTTTCCGTCTGATGCGTAGAGCCGCGTGACAACAGGAGGCTCATAGGTTTCCAACTGTTTGTAGTTGGGAAGTTCTTGAGAGCATATCAAGAACAAAGCCGCAATGAACAGAAGGATTCCAAGAATTCCAAATAAAATAAAACTACTTAATCGAAACGGTGTGTTCATAAAAGTCTTTGGAATTTAAAAGTTCTTTCGATGAAAGTATGCCTCAATCCCTTCTAAAATACCATGACAAATTTTCTCTTGGTAGGCATCTGACAAGAGAAGCTCTTCATCTTTTTTATTGGAAAGGTACCCCAGCTCAATTAAAATCGAGGGAAGATCAGTGGATTTTAATACGCCAAAGGCTGCAAATCTGTGAGGATTTCGGAGCAGGAAAACATAGCGCCCTAACTTGCGTACTAAATGTTGGGCCAATTTTGTTGAAAGATTCATAGTTTCTCGTTTTGTGAGATCAATGAGAATGTTAGAAACTTCTGGAAGTTCATCTTTTAGATCAACGCCCATGATGAGGTCCGCTTTGTTCTCTTTTTGAGCCAGTCTTTCAGCCTCCTTGTCAGAGGCCACCGACGAGAGGGTGTAAACCCCGAGGCCCCGTGTGTCGGAGCGTGGATGGCTATCTGCGTGGAGAGATATGAAGACATCCCCTCTGAGAGCGCGTGCTTTTTTTCGACGACTTAACAGGGACATAAATCGGTCATCTTCTCTGATCAATATTGCCTTATAGGCGCCAGATCCGTTAAGATATTTTGCTAGTTTTTTAGCGACCGCTAAGGTCACATTTTTTTCATGAGTGTCCCTGTATCCGAGAGCTCCGGGATCTTGTCCCCCGTGTCCCGCATCAATCAGAATAATTTTTATTTTAGGGGAGGGAAGCGGAGATGCTGAGGGAATAGCCGTCTTTGGGGATCCCTTTTTTACATCAATCACGTAGCGGTAATAAGGCGTTTGAGAGCAGGGGGGAATCCAAAATTCTTTTAAAATTTTTAAAGAATAGGGGCTCTTAAAAGTGACATCTATTTGTCCTGAGGAGAAAGATTGACTATCAATCTGTTCAATAAGACCTGCTTTTTGGCTCTGCTTAAAACTATCTGCTTTTTCTGCGGAGAAAGTTACCTTTAGAAGGGGTGACTCAAGAGTTTTAAGAGAAATTTTCTCTCTAAAATCAAATACAATCCGTGTGTAATCAGGCTGTTCTCCCAGACGAATGCCAAGCAGAGAGGCGGCTGTTTTAAAAGGTACCCCTATTAAGAAAAAGATAAAAAAAAGGAAGGCGTATCGTATCATTTCCTCAACTACACTTTGACATATGCCCAGCTACAGGGAATTTTAAGGATTGTACAAACCTCCCCAACTTATGTTATGGTATACCTGAGATTATATTTGGTCAATGCACTAATTTTCCAGGGAAAACCTTGGTAAATTTAGAATTTAGGATTTTCGGCTATTACTATGGTAGCGGCCCCACTATTGAAATTGAATCTAATATTAATAAAATTGTATCTGCTAGAGGAGGCTCTCTCTCGGAGTCCGTCCTCTTTGCTTAAAACGGAGTTTAATCAATGGCTATACGACGTATGCTTATTGATGCCAGCCAGAATGATGAGGTTCGGATGGCATTGGTTAGGGATTCAGAGCTTCTGGATTTCGATTTTGAAAACATTTCCCAAAAACCAACAAAGGGAAATATATATCTAGGGAAGATCATTCGTGTTGAACCCTCTCTTCAGGCTGCTTTTGTGGAGTATGGGGGGAATCGTCACGGATTTTTGCCTTTCACAGAAATTCACCCAGACTATTTCCAGATTCCGGTAGCGGATCGCACAGCCCTTATTGCAGAAGAAGGGGAAAAGGGAGAAGAAGATCTTGTAGAAGATTTGGATCCTCAAGAAGAGGAATCTTCTGAAGAGTCTTTCCCAGAACCCTCTGAAGAGGACGAAACCATTGCCGAGGAAGATGAAGAGCTTCGCCGTAAGTTTTCTCTCTATCGTAACTATAAAATCCAAGAAGTTATCAAAAGCCGCCAGATTGTTTTGGTCCAAGTTTTGAAAGAAGAGCGGGGGAATAAGGGCGCTGCGTTGACTACTTTTGTTTCTTTGGCAGGCAGATATAGTGTTCTCATGCCAAATGCCCTTAATGCCGGGGGTGTTTCTCGAAAAATCACTGATGCGGAGAATCGGAAAAGATTACGACAGCTGATGAAGGACTTAGGCGTGCCTGAAGGTATGTCCTTGATTGTGAGGACAGCAGGGTTAGACCGCAACAAGGAAGAAATAAAACGAGATTATTCGTATTTGCTGGAGCTCTGGCAAAAAATTCGAGAACGAACAATGAGTGCCATCGCGCCTTCTTTGGTTTACGAGGAACCTGATCTTTTGAAGCGGGTTATTCGAGATATCTATGGGGCTGATATTGATGAGATTCTTGTGGAAGGACCAGATGCCTGGAAGGAAGCTCGTGACTTTATGGAAGTTCTTATGCCAGGCCAAGTGGATAAGGTGAAGCTCTATGAATCTTCAGATGTGTCGCTATTTCAAAAATATAATGTTCAAAGTCAGATCGATGAAATTTATATGCCGACGGCTTATCTGCGTTCTGGGGGGTATATTGTTATTAACTCGACCGAAGCTCTTGTTGCCATTGACGTGAACTCTGGTAAAGCTACGAAGGAGCGGCACATTGAAAATACGGCTCTTAAAACAAACTTAGAGGCAGCAGAAGAAATTGCGCGCCAACTCCGTATCCGAGATTTGGGTGGATTGATCGTTATCGATTTTATCGATATGAGCCAGTATCGCCACAATGCGGCCGTTGAAAAAAGATTGAAAGAAGCCTTGTCCTTGGATCGGGCCCGTATTCAAGTTGGGCGCATCAGCCAGTTTGGCCTGCTTGAAATGTCTCGTCAAAGGCTTAGACCTAGTATTATGGAGTCTAGCTCTGTGAAATGTCCTTATTGCACAGGCGTTGGAATGGTTCGATCCAAGGAGTCCCTGACGCTTCAACTTTTCCGCACACTCGAAGAGCTATCGAGTGCTCAGATCAAAGATAAACCCCTGGTTGTGAAACTTTCCGCGGAAATGTCAGTTCACTTGTTGGCGGCGAAAAAGCAAGAACTCTCTGATTTGGAGGCACGTAAGGGCGTTTTCTTCCGGCTTCAGCAGGATGATTCTTTGAAGGCTCTTGGGTTCAGAATAGAGGATGCAGCTGGAAACTTTATCGTGGATTCCATTGGTAAGAAGCCAGAGCCTTGTGAAAAAGGGCCAAAAGAAAGTCGACCTAAGAATAAAAATCAGAAATCTAAAAAACGAGGCAATCAAAAAGAATCTCAACCGTCTCTAGAGGTTTTGGAAGATGTTTTGCCCCAATCTCTAGAGGTGGGTGAAAGGAAAGAAGGGGAGGAAGTCATGGCAGACTTTTTTCCGTCTCAACAAAAGAAACGCTCTCAAGGCAAAAGACGATTCCGTCAGAGAAAGAAATTTTCAGGCAATCGACCCGAAGGTGAGGGACAGTCTATGTCTTCAGAATCTATACCTCCCCAGGCCTTTGAGGGCGCCAGCACTCAAGAGTCTTCCCCACAGCAGGGAAAGAAGCGTGGTTGGTGGCAGAAGTTGCTGGATTAATTTTTTCTGTAATAAAAAATAAAAATCATTGAATATAGGCGATCTAATTACTATATGCATTCTATGTGTATTGGAATTAGGTGAATCTATATTGTTTTTTAGAAAATTTTTTAAACTAAGTATGCTCGTGTCTCTTTTGCTTTTCTGCAAAAGCTGGTCGGCCGTTTCCTTTGAAGAGGTTTCGCAAGAATTGCGGTCTTTGATCGCTTCAAGACACTCTCTGTACGCGGATATCACGTCAGACGTACAGGATGCTTTGCAAAAAATTCCAACATTGCAGCCCGATCAAGAAGGCGTTTCTCTTTTTGAAAAAATAGTTTTGGTTATGGGAGACAATAAATTGGGGGTTCTTCTGAAACGATACCAAGGGCTACCTCAAGGGTTGTCTGAGGAAAGATGGAAATTTCTTAAATTGCAACTTTTAAAAAACATAGAAGAGTTTGTTACAGATAGAAAAATTATCGCAGAAAAAGAATTTCTTTATTCCTCAATTCTTGAAATTGGAAACAGGGGACATCTAGAAGCGTTAGGAATGGTTCTTACACTCGAACTTGAATCAATCGCTCATGAGTGTATCCATAGCATCAAAGGTTTTTTATCCAAAAAAAGTTTTTTATCCAAAGAAGAAATGAGTTCATTGGAACAAAGAGAGCAAGAGCACTTAATACAACATTATGAAGAGAAGTGCTATGCATTAAGGTGTGTGTGCAAGGCATTGTCAACAGAGAAAATAAGAGAGAGTTTTATGAGCTACTCCAGTACAACCGACTATGGATCCTATTTCCAAATGTTGGAGGCCTATGTTTTGGGGCTTGTGGAGAATCCTCCTCAATTAAGTCACAGAGTTTTTGCTTATGTAAAAGGAGATTTTGGCTTGCTTACAAATCACCTGGCTCAAATGGGCATTCGAAATAATCTGAAGGATTTGAGGCGATTGGAGAAGCAAAAAGATTCAAACAAAGATTCTATTGCTGCACAAATAAAGAAAGAAGAAGAAGTTCGCGAGGATATAATTCAACAGCTAGATGGCCATCCTTTTAAAAAGATAAAGCATCTTCAAGAGGCACAAACACAAGCCCTTCAGCAGCTAGCATTGTTTCAGAAAGAGCTTATACGGCGCGATTATTGCACCTTGGTAAAGGTACAGCAAGAAAAAGCTAAAAAACTTGTAGCTATTCGCCGAAGGGAGCGCCGTGAGGCAACAGCAAAAACGGTAATATCAGGAATAACTCAAGAAAGTGAAGAATCTTTTATTTCCAAAGGACAAGAGCCAAAAAATCTTTTTGTGTCAGAATGTTTGAATCTTGCCCCTGTGTTAATGAAGGAAGAACCTGTTAACCCTATATCTCTAGCCCCGGCTGTGATTGAGGACGATACGGATGATGCTAATTCTGAAAACCAGAGAGAAATAGCAGAGGCTATGGCAGAATTCTATGCCTACAATAAAAAAGTTCCACAAGCTGCGGCAGCATTTGTCCAGGTTCCAGAAGTACCACGACAAATTTTTTTGCCAGCAAGAGATTGGGAAATTGTGACGAAATTTTGGAAGAGCATGACATTGCCCTGGACAGATTTCATACGGTTCTTTACACGGGTTTTGGGGGCTGCGATGGAGCCAAATGGCGGATCTATTAGGAATTTCGAGTTTGCAAATGGTAAAAAGATCGTGGTTCATGAAGGGCATCCGGATCCAACTTTAGGACCCAATACCTTGAGACGGGTTAGAGATTGGCTTGGAGAGCATCTAAGGCTCACTCAAGAATCCTTCTCTTTGAGAGAATAAAAGTTTATTCAGCTTCTCTTGTATTTCTCTCTAAAAGAGATAGAATAGAAAGATCATGTCTTATGAGTCGCGTCGTCACCGTATGATTTCCGGGCAACTACAGGCCCACGATTCTTTCAATGAAAAAATCTTAGACTCTTTTCGGAAAACGCCCCGTGAGTTTTTTGTTCCTGATTCCCTAAAAGAAGTGGCCTATGCGGATGGGGCCCTGCCTCTTTCTGCCAGGCGCAGCCTTATGGCGCCTTTGATGCTTGCGAAAATTTTAAAGACTGTATCTCTTCAGAAAAATTATACAATTATGATTGTGGGGGGGGGTACTGGTTATTCTGCAGCCATTCTAAGCCCGTTTGTGGAGACGATCTTTTTGGTGGAATCAGATAAAGCCCTAATGAGAGAAGCTCAAAAAAATCTAGAAACGCTCTATGTGGAAAATGTAGTTTTTTCGGAAACGGCTTTGGAGGCAGGTCTGCCGCAACAAGCACCTTTTGATTTTATCCTTCTAGAAGGAGGAGTTTCTGAAGTTTCAGATAGTTTTTTTCATCAATTAGATCCTGAAAAAGGGATGCTTATAACCTGTCTTTTATCCGCTCCTTTAAAAGGAGAGATAACTTTTTTTAGAAGGGAAGACTATTCAGTCCATAAAGAAAAAATTTGTGATGGGTACCTTCCTCTTTTGACAGAATTTTCAAATACCGTAGAGTTTGATTTCTAATGAAAAAACCCATTCAAATTACAGTTCAGGAATTTTCTGCCATCGTGGAGGAAGGCATAGATAAATTTTTTCTTCTTGATGTGCGGGAGCCCGATGAGCTTTATCTTGCAGCTATGGATGGGGCTGTGAATATCCCTCTGGGAGAACTTGCGGCAAGTATAGATAAGATCCCAGAGAATATTCCCATTTATACCCTATGCCATATGGGCGTGCGGAGCCTTAAAGCAGCCTTCTACCTGCGGGAGCAAGGACTTGATGCCTATAGTATTAAAGGGGGTATCGATGCCTGGGCGAAAGAAATTAATCCTCATGTGGGCTTCTACTAGCATAGTTCTGCTTTAGGCTTTTCTGGAAGCGGTAATTATCTCAGTATATGCGGCCGTATGGGCTCAATTCTTATGAGCTGAAGAGGCTTGTGAATCCCACATTATAGAATTATGCATTAAGATGCAGAAATCTCCAATATTTTGAGCTCTGGCTTTGTCTTGATAATCTCTTGCAGTTGATTAAAAATGTGGGGACTCATAGTGACCTTTGAGAAGCTGAGAGATTGAAGGTTTTGAAACCGAGAGGTTTTTAAAGCTTCTAATAATTTTTCTTGAGTTTTCTGCCGGATTTTTGAGATTTCCAATTCTAAAAGAGGTTTGTCTGCAGGTTCTTCCTTTTGTGTGAGATAGAGAAGGACTTCTTTGTCTCCTTGGAGGCTTACTTTCGTGTCCCAGGTCTTTTGGATAAAAGGGAATTGGAAGGGATTATTACCCTCAAAATAAAATTCCAACCCTTCATTGAAGATGCGAGATGTATTAGAAAACCTAATATTTCTTTTGTAGTTCACGTTTATTCTCCCTGATTTTGTTTTTTTATATTATTTATATATTAATTTAATATATACAATACTTTATATTTATTAATCAATGTTTATTTGGATAAAAAAATCAAAAGTCTTGAAAGTTGTGTAAAAAATCTGTAAAAAGAAAGAGAAATCAAGCATAGGAATTTTCCATGAACGTTGTTTTAATTGTTATCTTATCTTTAGTAACTTTGGCTATGATTGGCGTCATTCTTTTGCAACGGAGTGAAGGCGGTGGTCTTGTGGGAGGTGGAAATCCAACGGGTGGATTTATGTCGGCTCGTGGGACTGCGAATCTTCTGACGAAAGCAACGGGGGTATTAGCGGCCATTTTCATGACCCTCTGTATTGTGTTGGCGATTCTTTCCGGTCGAGGGGGCAAAGAAAGTGCAGTTTCGGCGCTTGATGTTCTGTCTAAGGCAGCGGCACCGCAAGTGCCAGCCCCAGAAGCTCCTGTTAGTAAATAAGTTACTTAAGACGCGATTTTTTTTTAGAATAATTATAAGATAGGGTATGGCTCGTTTTATTTTCGTCACTGGCGGTGTCCTGTCCTCTTTAGGAAAAGGAATTGCAGCCTCGTCCATTGGGGCTCTTCTGCAGGCCCAAGGTTATAAAGTTCGACTTCGAAAGATGGATCCCTACATAAATGTAGATCCAGGAACTATGAGTCCCTACCAGCACGGGGAAGTGTTTGTGACGGATGATGGCGCGGAAACAGATCTTGATCTGGGGCACTATGAGCGGTTTACAGGGGTTGCTGCAAAAAAAACCGATAACACGACTACAGGGCAAATTTACTTAGATGTGATTCAGAGGGAGAGACGTGGCGATTACTTAGGGGCTACAGTCCAAGTTATTCCCCATATTACGGACCGCATCAAAGAATATATTTTGAATGAGATTGAAGGCCTTGATTTCCTCATCTGTGAGGTGGGGGGTACTGTAGGGGATATCGAAAGCCTTCCTTATATTGAGGCCATCCGCCAGCTTGGAAATGAGGTCGGAAGGCACAATGTCCTTTATATCCATTTAACTTTGATTCCCTATATTCCGACTGCAGGCGAGCTTAAGACAAAACCAACGCAACACTCTGTGAAAGAGCTCCTGAGTTTTGGAATCCAACCAGATATTCTCCTTTGTCGCAGTGAGAGGCCTTTAGGTGATGAAGAGCGCATGAAGCTTGCTCTTTTTTGTAACTTGCCAAAGAAAAGAGTGCTTTCCGCCTTGGATGTGGAAACCATCTACCAGGTGCCCATCAGTCTGCAGGCTCAAGGACTTGATCGAGAAATTTGTCTATATTTTAACCTCAAAGCAAAATCTTCTGCCAAGGCTATGGCAAAATGGCGAGATTTTGTGCATCGCCTCACGCACCCCAAGCATCATGTGACCATTGCCATTGTGGGGAAATATACCTCCACTAAGGATGCCTATAAATCCATCAGTGAAGCCCTCGTTCATGCGGGAGTCGCTAATAAGGCTCGCATTAATATGCGGTGGGTGGAATCAGATACTTTAAACCCTCAAAATATGAAGGAAATCTTTCAAGGAGTTCAAGGGATTCTGGTGCCGGGAGGGTTCGGCTCTCGCGGGGTTGACGGCAAGCTCTTGGCCATTCGCTATGCGCGCGAGCATAAGATTCCGTATTTGGGAATTTGTTTTGGTATGCAGCTGGCGGTTATTGAAATTGCGCGTCATTTGGCAAATCTTCCAAAGGCTAACTCCACAGAGTTAGGGCGCACAACAACACCCATAGTTGGTCTTATGAGTGAATGGGTTAAAGAGGGGACTGTTGAAAGAAGAACCCTTGAGACAAATAAGGGAGGCACCATGCGCGTTGGGCTTTATCCTTGTGATCTGCAGCGTGGAAGTTCCGCTTTTAAAGCCTATGGAAAGCTGGCAATTGAAGAGCGTCATCGCCATCGATATGAAGTAAATCTTAACTACAGAGAAGATCTTGAGAAGGCAGGTATTGTTTTTTCAGGGCTCTCTCCAGACGGGCTTTTGCCAGAAATCATTGAACTTAAGGGGCACCCTTGGTTTGTGGGTGTGCAATTTCATCCAGAATTAAAGTCGAAACCCTTTGATCCTCACCCCCTTTTTGTGGCATTTATAAAGGCAGTATTAAAAAACGCATAAAGGAGTGAAATGACGGCCATAAAACATATTAATTTTGGATCTTTCAAGATGGGAAATGATCTGCCCTTTGTGCTCCTTGCGGGGCCTTGCCAAATGGAGAGTCGGGCTCACGCGCTTGAAATGGCCCATCAATTGAAAGAGATCTGTGCACAAGAAAAAATTCCTTTTGTCTATAAGACTTCTTTTGATAAAGCAAACCGTACCAGTGTTTCAGGGCAGCGGGGAATTGGTCTTGACCAATCTTTGGCGGTGTTTGAAGAAATTCGATCCACCTACGGATGCCCCGTGCTGACAGATGTGCATACGGAAGAACAATGCGCTCTTGTGGCGCCGAGTGTAGATGTGCTTCAGATTCCCGCATTTCTTTGCCGTCAAACAGATTTGCTTTTGGCTGCCGGCAAGACGGGGAAAGCTATCAATATCAAGAAGGGTCAGTTTTTGGCCCCTTGGGATGCGCACAATATTGCGAAGAAGGTGGCTAGTACCGGTAATGATAAGATCATGCTATGTGAGAGGGGCGTGACTTTTGGGTATAATCGCTTGGTAGTGGATATGCGCTCCTTTCCCATCATGGCTCAAACGGGATATCCTGTGGTTTTTGACGCGACACACTCTGTCATGGAACCGGGTGGTCAAGGCGATAAAAGTGGCGGACAACGGGAATTTGCGCCTATTTTAGCGCGCGCTGCGGTGGCCATTGGGGTAGCCTCTGTTTTCATAGAAACCCACGAGTGCCCTGATAAAGCGCCCAGCGATGGACCCAATATGATTTATTTGAAAGATATGCCCCGCGTTTTGGCGGAGCTTGCAGAACTGGATCGATTTGCAAAGAAAAACCCCGTAACATTATAAGATAAGGAAAACAGCATGAGCTCTATTATTGATATTAAAGGACGTAGCATTTTTGATAGCCGAGGATTTCCTACCGTTGAGGTAGATGTGCTTCTTGAAAGTGGGGCTTGGGGACGGGCTGCAGTGCCATCTGGAGCTTCCACAGGGAAGCATGAAGCTGTTGAACTTCGGGATGGGGTGCAAGCCTTTGGAGGCAAGGGCGTTTCTAAGGCCGTGGATCATGTGAATGGAGAGATTTTTGACGCTCTCCGAGGATTTGAAGCCCAAGAGCAAATGCTAATAGATGATGTTCTCTGTAAATTGGATGGAACGCCGTCCAAGAAGCGTTTGGGGGCTAATGCTCTCCTGGGCGTCAGTTTAGCTGTAGCGCGAGCCTCTGCGGCCGAATTAGGTCTGCCCCTCTATCGATATTTGGGAGGGCCTTCTGCTCATATTCTGCCTGTACCCATGATGAATGTTTTGAATGGCGGCATGCATGCGGATAACGATCTTGATATCCAAGAGTTTATGATTATCCCTGTGGCAGCTAAAACGTTTAGAGAAGCCATGCAAATGGGAGCCGAGGTGTTCTATTCTTTGAAAACTTTGTTGAAGAAACAAGGCCTTAACACGAATGTGGGAGATGAAGGAGGATTTGCGCCTAACCTGACATCTACAACCCAAGCTCTTGATCTTTTGTTGGAAGCCATTGACAAAGCAGGCTACAAAGCCGGCAGTCAGGTGGGTCTTGCTCTCGATGTGGCAGCGACAGAACTCTATGACAAAGGGTTGTATAATTTTGCGGGAGCCAAGAAAAAATATTCAGCGGCAGAGCTTGCGGCATTCTATGGAGATCTAGTCAAAAAATACCCCATTCTTTCCATCGAGGATGGCATGGCAGAAGATGATTGGGAAGGATGGAAACAGTTGACCCAAGATCTTGGAGAATTTGTGCAGCTTGTGGGAGATGATATATTTGTGACGAATCTGGAACGATTCCAAAAAGGGATTGAATGGGGCGCCGCTAATGCCATTCTTATTAAGCCGAATCAAATTGGAACTTTAACGGAAACCATCTTGATGGTGCAAGCCGCGCAACGGCAGTCTTTTGCAACTATTATTTCTCACCGATCTGGGGAAACGGAAGATACGACTATTGCAGACATTGCTGTTGGGCTTGGGGCAGGGCAGATCAAAACAGGATCTTTGGCCCGGTCAGACAGACTCGCAAAGTACAACCAGCTCTTGCGCATTGAAGAAGAATTAGGGGCATCCGCTCACTATTTGGGACGAGAGGCTTTTCCTCGATTTGAGAAAAAAAGATTTTCTTCAGTGGTTCCTGTATAATAGGGTTTTATGAATCGTAAGTTCCGATATTATTTCTCAAAGTTTCTTTTGCCTGGGATTTCTCTGACCCTGCTTCTTTATTTTATTTTTCATTTGCTCAGTGGGGATCACGGGTGGTTTTCTTGGAAGTCTTTAGAAAAAGAATTGGAGGAGGATCAAAAAACCCTTAGATTGTTAGAAGAAGCCCAGAGTCAAATGGAAAATAGAGTAAAACTTCTAAGGCCCGAGAATTTGGATGTGGATCTTTTGGAAGAGCGGGTGCGGGCTATGTTGAATAATGGGCAGGATGCGGAAATTGTTATTATTGATGAAAAAATTGGCAAATAGTACCCTTTCCAGAAAATACCTATTACTTCGCAAAACTGCGGGATTTCGGCTGCCTTATGTACGTCCATGTGCGCGTTGCCAGCCTCAACCCTTGTTTCGCTCGTACTAGAAGTTTTCTGGAAATGGTATAAAAAGGATAAGTGATATGAAAAAATGGTTAGGGCTTTTATTGATTTTGGGAGTTTTCTTGGTAAGTGCGAATAAGCAGAAGCATGTCCATGAGAATGAGAACTCTCAAGTGATCCAAGAATATTTTGGGAACAAGCCCAAGATGGGGCAGGGGACAGTTTATAAATTTATCGTGCCGGCTTATGATATTAGTCTCTGGTGCCAAGCCCCAAAATGGAGCTTTGATACCCTCTTTGCCCTTGAGGTAAAGGTTCGGTGGGATGCCTCTAAGCAAGAAATGGTGGATAGCACCATTGAGGTTATGGGCCGAGATCAAGCAATTTCACATGAGCGGCTTGAGCAGTATCGGGGTATGCTGAATTCTTTTTATCCGCCCTTGCAAGATAAGGACCGGATCACCGTTGTGTATGTGCCCAATCAGAAGATTCTATTTTATCACAACAATACGATGCTAAAAGAATTTACGGATATGGAATTTGCAAAAGCGTTCTGTAACATCTGGCTATCGCCCAGCACAAAATACTCGAGCGCTCGGGAAGATATGTTGGGACTAAACACCTAGGTTCTGTTTTTTCTTCTTTTTCCACCTTTTTTGTTTGGTTTAGTTAAGTGTTCCTGAAC
>CAZEUR010000023.1:0-17653 GCA_964515175.1 uncultured Holosporaceae bacterium
CGGATACTACCAACTTTCTTACTTCCCTCCTAAGAAATGTTCACAGAACCTAGAGAATTCCCGGATATGAAAGGATTTTTAACAGTCAATCTTAAAAGAATGCGCCTGTTTTCTAAAACATATCCAACTTTTGAAATTGAGTCACAAGCTGTGACCCAATTGCCTTGGGGACATATTCTCACTCTATTGTTCCAAATAAAAGATGACTCTCAAAGAGAATGGTAAGCCAGAAAAACCATCGAAAATGGCTGGTCAAGAAATGTCCTCGTCCATCAAATTAAAAGTGATCTCTATGGTCATCAGGGAAAAGCTGTTACAAATTTTAAAGAAACCTTACCGGAACCAAAATCAGACTTTGCCCATGAACTCGTGAAAAGTCCTTACAACTTTGAATTTTTAAACATTTCAAATGAGGCAAAGGAAAGATCTCTGGAAAAAGCCTTCATTGATAACATCCGCGATTTTCTTCTAGAATTAGGTAAAGGTTTTGCATTTGTTGGCAGCCAATACCATATCGAACTGGAAGGAGAAAATTATTACCTAGATCTTCTGTTCTACCATCTTCATTTAAGGTGCTACGTAGTTATAGAATTCAAAACAGGGAAATTCATGCCGGAATATGCTGGAAAAATGGGCTTGTATTTAAACCTTGTGGACAACCAAGTGCGTCATAAGTAAGACAACCCAAGCATGGGGATTATCCTCTGTAAAGATAGAAAAAACATAACCGTGAAATACACCCTGGATAGTTTAAAAAACCCTTTAGGCGTGTCTGAATATAAACTCAACAAAGATCTCGAAAAATACCTAAAGGAAATGACTCCTGAAGAGGTATGAAAGGTTGATGTAGAATCCCGCTTTTTCAAAAATCCCCTATCTTCATTTTCTGAATCAACCTCCCTATACTTTCAAAAACGGAAGGGAGCTTTGTCTTGCTTGACGAACCCTCCCCCACTTAACAGCAGACAAACCTCACATTTTTTGCTATAAAGACCAGGATATTTAAGGAGTCGTTGTGAAAATACTGAATCCTATCCTCATGGCAGGAAAAGAAGTTCTCCCCTTAATTGAGGGTGGAAAAGGCATTTCCATATCTAATGGCCAGAGTTCTGGCGCTTGGGCTGCGGCAGGTGGTGTGGGTACATTTTCCGCCGTCAATGCGGATGCTTATGATGAACATGGCCATCTAATTCCTGTTGTTTACCACGGTCGCACACGGCGAGAACGCCATGATGAGCTTATTGCCTACGCCATCAAGGGTGGCATCAACCAGGCACGCATTGCCCATGAAATGGCAGGCTCAGAGGGCCGCCTTCATATGAACGTGCTCTGGGAAATGGGGGGTGTTGAACCCATCCTTCACGGTATTCTGGAAGGGTCTAAAGGTTTGGTACAGGGCGTTACCTGTGGCGCCGGCATGCCCTATAAAATCTCTGAAATTGCAGCAAGTTATGGCGTGCACTACTATCCAATCGTATCTTCCATGCGGGCCTTCATGGTGCTGTGGAAACGTTCCTACAGCAAATTCCAAGATTGGCTCGGCGGCGTTGTCTATGAGGATCCGTGGCTTGCGGGCGGTCACAATGGCCTCAGCCGCGCTGAAGATCCACTTCAACCCCAAGCTCCCTATGAGCGCGTCCGCTCCCTACGTCAAGCCATGCGGGAAGTGGGTCTGGGACATATCCCCATCATCATGGCAGGAGGAGTTTGGTTCTTGCGCGAGTGGGCAGATTGGATCAATAACCCGGAGCTTGGACCCATTGCGTTTCAATTTGGCACACGCCCTCTCTTGACCCAAGAAAGCCCCATTTCCGATGGATGGAAAAAGAAACTCCTCACCCTTAAAAAAGGGGACATTATCCTCAATAAATTCAGCCCCACAGGGTTTTATTCCTCCGCTGTGAATAATGACTTCCTTCAAGATCTCAGGGCCCGTTCTGAACGCCAAGTGGCCTATGCAACAGAACCGGTGGGGGAGCACGACCAAATCCTTGGCATTGGCCCCCGGAAACGTCCTGTTTACCTCACAGGCCCAGATCTTCAAAATGCCCAGAAATGGATCTCTGAAGGCTACACGGAGGCTCTCCGAACGCCCGACTCCACCCTTGTATTTGTAACGCCCGAGAGCGGTCACCAAATCCATGAAGACCAAGTGAATTGCATGGGGTGCTTAAGTGCCTGTGGCTTTAGCAATTGGTCTCAAGAAGAAAGTGGCACCACAGGACTCAAAGCGGATCCTCGGTCTTTTTGTATTCAAAAAACTCTACAATCCGCTTCCCATGGCGGGGATATCAATCATGAACTCATGTTCGCCGGGCACAATGCCTATCGCTTTGGGGAGGACCCTTTCTACAGCAATGGATTTATTCCCACCGTTCGTGAGCTGGTAGAGCGCATCCGGACAGGAGACTAGATCGTGGCTTTTCTACAAGCTCTTCTTTTGGTCTTTGCCTTTTCTGCCTGTGCAAATACCCCCCCTAGATTTGCCACTCTCAAAAGCGATGAAGTGAATGTACGGGTAGGCCCTGGTGAGCATTTCCCCATCCAATTTGTTTTCAACAAAGCCCATCTACCGGTTCAAATCATCCGAGAATTTGAAAAAGACTGGAAACAAGTCAAAGATCACCTCGGCAGCGTGGGCTGGGTCCACAAACGAATGCTCACGGGTAAAAAGTGGGCTTTGGTAAGGAAGCAAGGCCTTCTGCGAAAAGGGAAAGAGGCCAAATCGAAGCCTCTAGCAAAACTGGAAGTGGGCGTTATTTGTCCTTTCAAGAAGTGTGAGGATGGATACTGCAAGATCAGCCTCAAAACACCCGCTCTTACCGGATGGTTTCCCCAAGAAAATCTCTGGGGTGTGGAGTAACATATACTATCCTGAGGAGCAACGTTAGAATCCCACTTGGACCGCTTTAAATCCATTCCTTTACAAAGCCCTTGCATTTCATGCTATCATAATAAAAAAGGGAGCCTCTCATGAAGAAACCATATTTAACATCATTTATCTTGCTATCGACACTCATCCTTGGAATGTGTTTGAATGCCGATGCAAAAATAGACAGAACAAGCCCAGCTCATCTCCCAGCCCTTCCGCAGTATCAGATTGTCTATTCCGTACACACTCTTTCAAATCTTTCAGACGCAGATCTGGCTTCAAGATTAGAGTTCTTTCATAATCATCCCCAATTTGATGGGCTTATCCTAAACAATTGCACAGTTGGGCCCACGGCACTCCATAAATTAATATTGCTTATTAATGCTCACTTTCATCGCTTTGAGAGATTAACATTTGACAGAACACGCCTGTTGGATCATCAACTGCGTTCCCTCCTGGAAGCTGCTAAACACAACCCTCATCTGAAAAACCTGTTTTTCTGGGCTGATTCTTTTCCTACAAATGGATTGCCAGATATTGTTGTCTTTTTAAACGAACATCTCTATTTAAGGAAGCTCCAAATCACTGGAAGACTCAATGCTGATGCCCAGAGCTCTCTTCCAGACTTGGCGGAGGCAATTATTGGAAACCCTAATCTGCAAGAATTTGTTCTTTCAGGCTCTGGCATACCACCCCAAGCACGAATGGCTTTTTCTCAGTATGTGGAGACTCAATTAGGAGACCGAGACTTTGTCCTCCAGGTTTTCTAGATTTTCTAAACCTTAATCCACTTTCCCATTCCAAACTTCCCAAGTAACTCTAGCGGGATGTCTGATTTTAGAAACTTTTGATTCAATAAGATCTTTTATCTCTTGGTCACTCCCTCCGTGACCCAAAGCAGGCACTTCTTCAACAAATTTTTTGGCCAATTCCTCAAATTCCTTTCGCACATCTTCTCGTGATGCGGCAAAATTATTCAAGGCTTTTATCTTCTTATCGAGCTTTAGGCTCAAGGCTTCTAGGGCGCGATTCTTCTCCCTATTTTTCTGACTCCCTTCTGACTCTTTTACACTGCCTTGAATCTCCTCAGATTCTGAATCTTCTCGTTCACTTTCATAGTCAGAATCTACAATCTTCTGGCGGAATTTCTGGGATCTTTTCTGTCTATATGTATCAAAAAATTCCTTGGCTTTTTTAACGCGAGAGGGTTTGTTTACCTCCCCGCCACCGTCTCCTTCACTGTCAGATGCAGAGCTATCTGAATATAAAGGCACTGGTGATTTTGACAGAATAATCTCCTCACTCTCAAGTCTGCCCTGTTCTGCCCCATAAGCTATACAAGCGCAACTCAAAATAAACCCGACCAAATACTTATGTTTTCTAATCATTAACTTTTTCATGTTTTTCCCTCACTGAACTAACGAACGACGTGTTGGCTTCAAAGGAGACGCTCCAGAGGTGGATCTTGCGTTTGCCCGAATAAACCCCTGCTTCTCCTCTTCCGTCATAAACTTAAGAGCTGGATTCTCTTGAATGAAGTGATCCACAATCTCCTCAAACTCTTTCAGCTCTCGCGTAAAACTCTGCCCCTTCACATCGTACTCATCTGCTTTTTTCTCCAATATCTTTTTTAAAGCCCTTTCTGCATCTCCTTGGTCTAAAGTTTTCAGAGTAAGCGGGCTCAAGAGCTCTTCTCTTCTCGCGCTCAGACGTTTTGAGGCAGCAGACATTTTTCTGTCTTCAGGCGCGGCCGCAGGGTTTTTTACTCCCTCTGGTTCTTCTAGCAAATCAAATGTGACCTCGGTTAAAGAAAGGGGTGATGAAAGTTCCATTTCATCCGTCTCATAGCCAGTTTCGTCTCCCGATGAGCAATAGCTCTCAGACCGAGGTTTGAATTTTACCTTCTGCCCCCAGGGTTTATATTTGTCCCAAATTCTTCCAAACATTTTTTTGCGGGATCTTGGTGACGGTGAAGGCTCCTCCTCTCCTTCACTTTCTGAGCTGGAAATAATGCTAAATCGATGATACTCTTTTTTACGGTCTTGAAAGATTTTAGATCGAGAGGAAGGCTCCTTAAAAGCATCCCCGTCAATGGGCAGAGCTCTAGAGTCCACATGAGCCTCCCCTCCCAAAGCAGTCAGGCAAAGAACACACCACAAGAGACCCTTTTTCATTCTATCCCCTATTTAATGACGATAAAATGTTGTCCGCAACCGCGTCACTAGGGCGTCAAACTTATTTTTTTGTTCTTTTGGCGACGCAAACCAATTTAAGTCAGCAGTCTCTTTTGCAACACGTTTCACATGCTCTCTGAAAGCATTAACTTTCTCCTGATCCAGGGAAGAACTCGTTTTTTGGGATCCTTCTTCCGATGGCTCCGACACAGAAGAGCTGAGGACTTGTTTTTTTGTCTGAGGAACGTCTTCGCTTTCCGACTCTATTCCAGAGGATAACCCAAGCTCTTCCAAAATTGAACGCTCTGCGGGAGTCAACGTTTTTAATTTCTGGATTTCATGGCCTGACAAGTCATCTTCTGTTAATTCTGCAACAAGAGCTTCATATTTAGCTTGTTGCCCTTTTACAGAATTTCCCCACCTTTGACGATTAATGTGCTCAATGGCCTCATCAATCTGATCTCTAAAAGCTGTCCTCGTCTCGTCATCCATCCGGACATTTCCAATTGTTCCAGGAAGTGGGGATTTTTTTTCTGTTTCTAAACCCTCTGGTCTATGCTTACGAAAAACTTTTTTAGCACCAAACTTGGCAAAAATACTGTCCCCCAACTGACCGGGCTTCCTTGTTTTTTGCTCTTCCCAATCACTCTCGGATTCAGACATAGATGCCGCCGAATAGTCTGCCCTTTTTTCCTCCACAGCATCATCCACCAAATAGGGAGCGTGTGAGGGAGAAACAGACCTTCTTCCTCCCTCTTCCCCAAGAACTCCATAAGAGATGTTAGCCAAACAGAGTGGTAACACCCCCAACAAAATAGATTTTTTAAGCCTCTGATTCATTCTTCAATCCTCCAAACGGCCTATTATGTCTAGTATCAGATCGCGCCTTTCTCCGTTCGAATCGAGCTTGTCTCCGCTCTGACTCATGACGAGTAAGTTGTGGGGGAACCGAAGAAGATCGAGTATTCGTTTTCTTCCGCAAACTCTCCGTTAAAGCTTTAAGTTGATCTTCTGCAGACAATCCTGAAGCCTTCAATTGAGAAAGCGTATTCAAAATTTCCTCCGGTCCTTCATGAACCGGGCTTAAAGATTGATCCGTGCGGGAACCATGAGATTCATAATCTGAATCTTCTTCTTTATCTGAAACAACCCCAGAATCATTCAGGCGACTTTTAAGAACACCCACCGTTTCCTTAGCTTTCTCTTTGAGTGCTTCTGAAAACTTTTTACGGGCGGCTCTTCCAAGTCCCCAAGGTGTTTTCTTTTCTATGTCCGGCGTAGATGCTCTGGGAGTTTTGGGGCCACGTATCCCTTCTTGCCCCTCATCACTTTCTTGATCGCCTTCATATCCCTTAGTGAAGCTTTCCACCTCAGAATCGTTGTCATCAAGAATTTTTCCAACAGGTGCCTTGGATTGAAAAGCCTTCTCGTCTCCCCTTGATAAGATTTCCCCAGCCCCGAATGAGAGGGTGGGCACCAATAATAATCCCATCATAGAAATAATTTTTATCTTCATTTTTTCCTCCTGCATTTTAAGTAAATTCATAGTTTCAATTTAAGCGTCCATCTCCCCTGCTGTTTCCAGCCGTATCTGCTCCCATTTTTCTTTGCGAGTTCCCCCTCCACTGTCTATGCGGGCTGTAAGCTCCAGAAAAGTCTCTGGTTTTTTCTTGGTTAATATGTTGTTTCGTTTCTCAGAATGGGGATCTACTTCCACCCTCGCTGTTTGAGCAATCTCTTCTGACTCTGACAACGGCTCAATATTCCACTTAGCGTCTCGGCGACGCGCCACAACAGAGGGCTCATTCGTCACCTCTTCAGAGTCACTGTTGGGAGGAGTCGGTGAATCAGCGCGAAGATTAAACCATCTTTTTCCTCTTGTTTTTTTGGCACCCTTTGGCCTGAAAATCTTTACTGTCTCGTTCTCTTTGTCTCCGCCCAACCCGATTCCCGAAAATGTTTTGGCAATCGGAGATCGTGGATCTAAATCATCGGAAAATTCAGAATCATCCCTTCCCAAAGGAGAGTTACTTGAAAAAGAACAGTCCAAAGAAAACAAAACTATTATGAATGATGATACAATCCTTAAATTCATCTTAAACCTCCAAGTTTCTTTTTTATGTTATTTAAATATTATCACAATTTATTTTTAAACAACATATTTTTATTATTTATTATAAATTTTTTATCAGAAGAAAAGATTTCAATAAAAAATCAGGCGCAATTCCCAGAATCTAGATCCCATTTTTTGGCCTACAGTCTATTTCCTGAATTCCGCAAAGCCCCCTTTTTTAAATCCATCATTTGACACCCTTCATTTTTTTAGATAGACTTTAAAGTATAGAAAAAAAGAGGTTTTTACATGAAAGAATACGGAAAGTTTTTTATCCTTTTTGCCACCGCCTTAGCTTTGACATCTTGCCAGTGTGTTAAGAAGGGATGCTCCTCTTCAGCAAGCACGGCCGCTGAAGCAGAATGCCAGAAAAATCTGAGAGACACAGGAGTTCTAAAAGATGAGAATGGAAACATCCTTGTTGCAGACAGAACATTCTTTGCCTTCAACGAATCTGATTTGACGGCCGCCTCTCGAAAGACTCTTGATGAACAGGCATCTTGGTTAAACACATCCCCTGACACCAGCATCCTCATTACAGGCCACTGTGATGAACGGGGAACTCGGGAATACAACATTGGTCTCGGGGAAAGACGGGCTAATGCTGCAAAAGACTACCTAGTGTCTATCGGGATTGACCCAAGCCGCATTCACGTAAGCAGCAAAGGGAAAGATGATCCCCTTGTTATGGGCTCCACAGAAGAAGCCTGGGCACAAAACCGAGTGGCTGTTGTCTCAACCAACTAGACTCTTAAATCTATCTTTAAACTCCTTTAAAACAAGATTCCTCTCCCCCTCTTGGGGGAGTTTTTTTTCATAAGAAAAAAGAAAATTCTTTCAACTTCCTTTTAATATTAACTGCTCCTAGAATCCCGAATTGGAAATAACAGGAGTTTTTAAGAATGAGGTCCAATTATTATAAAATCGCTACTTTCTTTTCAAGATCCCGACAGGAAGCTGTTCTTCAGGAAATAGAAAAATCTTTTTATGAGGCGGTTTTTCCAAAATCAAAGAAAGGCCCTAATTCCTACCTGTTGCGAAAAATTTCTGATCAGATAAATTTTTGCGTCGCCAATTATTATTTTGAACAGGATCTTTTGGCATATCTTCTAGGGTTTGATGCTTTTATCTCAAGACACAAAACCTTTGGAGAATCGACGCTTTTGCATAAAAATAACACATCACTATGAAACTCTCTCCCCCACATCCATCTTGCGAACATCCGTCGTCTAACGTATACACTACCGTTGCAGGAATGTTCTGGTCTCCAGAACATTCTCTGCGGAGGCTAAAGCTGTTAAAAAAAGAGGTATAAATAATGTCAGAAATCGAAACAACTGCCAAACTTGATATGAATGTATTTATCGGGCAAAGAATCAGAGAGCGTCGCTTAAAGTTAGGCCTTACTCTTGTGGATGTCTCGCAAAAGCTGCGGGTTTCCCATCAGCAACTTCAAAAGTATGAGCAAGGGAGCTCTCGTATCTCTGCCACCACTCTTTTCCAAATTTCAGAGATTTTAAAAGTCTCTGTGACCTACTTTTATAGTGGGTATGATAATAGCAATGAAGACCTGAATCCCTCAGAAAGCCTTCTAAACTGTGACCGAAAAAATCCTTTGAATGTATTAATTGCGGAACATGATCCTGCCGATGAACGACTTGTTCGAGAAGCGCTTCTTGATACAGGAAAACCTGTTAACATCTACACTCTTCACGATGGAGATCAGGTTCTAGATTTTTTAAAAAACAGGCGTGGCATAAGCCGACTTCCTCGACCAGATATTATTTTTATCGAGCTCGTTCTCCCTAAAGTTAATGGCCTCCAACTCTTACGGGAAATAAAAAGGGACCGTAACATCCAAGACATACCTGTCATCATTATGTCCTATAGTTTGAACAAGAAAGATCTCGCAGATTGTTACCAAACCCATGCCAGCGGATACATTCATAAGGACTGTAATCTTTCTGGATTCCGAGCCCAGATCAAAGACAGCATTAATTATTGGTCAACTGTTTGCTTACCAAATATGTAAATATCTCAAGCCGGTGGATAGATCTTGAGAACACCACCATCCTTTGATACAATCTGCATGTCATGAGAGACTTCCTCAGACCGCAACAGCGCGAGCCCTTGTGGTCCACAAGAACTCCTCATGCGGCCCACTTCTTTGTCCCCAAAAAAGAGGGGTTCATCAAAATAAGGCATGGGGCCTGCTTGCTTCAAAACACGCCAAAGGCCTTTACGGACCTCTCCCAAATGTTTTGTGCGGGCTATCAACTCTTGCCCCAAATAACACCCCTTATCCCAATCGATGGCATTCAGTTGGTCCATGCTATTTTCCAGAGGAACCGCTTTTCCTCGGATCATATCCCGTCCTCCATCGGGGACCCCCAAAGATAGACGATGCCTATCGTAGAGGCTAAAATCTAGGCCAGAATCAAATAGAATAGGCCCCATTACAAGTGTCCCCATTGCTGAAAGTCGAGGATCCACAAATTCAAGGTAAGATTTACGTTGAATAACCATCCCTCGAGGAGAAGAAGTTCCCACGGGGTGAGACCCGATTCCCCAATCTTCCAAAAGTTCTATTTTCACCTCAGATCTAAGCTTATAAAGCTCTAGCCTGTTTTTTAAAGACTGGGCCTCTTCTTTTTCTGGAGTCAGCAAAAGCGCCCCATCATGTTCCACAATAAAAAAATCATCTTGAAACCGCCCTTGGGGGGTCAGCAAAAGGGAATAAAGAGCCCTATCCGGGGTCAACTTTTCCAAATCATTAGAGATTAGGCCCTGCAAAAAAGAAACCCGATCTCGCCCCGAAATACGCAAGATCACCCGATTATAAAGAAAAACACAGATTGACGACGTCATAAAAGCTCCTCATTATAGCCCCATGAAAATTCTTCTTATTACATCCACCCACTTAGGTGATGCAGTTCTTTCCACTGGGATATTAACACATCTCGTGAACAAATATCCAGATGCCGAAATAACAATTGCCTGTGGCCCTATTCCAGCGCCTTTATTTGAAGCTGTGCCTCGCTTAGAGCGCCTTTTCAGCATTCGAAAAAAACCCTTCTCTCTCCACTGGCTTATCCTCTGGTTTAAATGCTTACTCACCAAATGGGACCTCACCATTGATATTCGCGGCACGGGACTCACCTGTTTTCTGATTAGCTCAAAAAGACTCATTTGGAAGTCGTCCTCTGACACAGACCTTCGCGTTCATCAATTGGCCCGCTTCATGGGCCTGTCAAAAACACCTCCTAATAAAATATGGCTACCTTCCCCTTTTCTGAAACAAGCAGAAGATCTCCTACCAAAAGGCCCCACCTATATTGCACTCTCCCCCACGGCCAACTGGAGCAAGAAGTGCTGGCCTCTGGATTCCTATGCCTCCCTTTCTAAACACATCCTCACCCATCCCAAGAGGTTTCCCCGAGCCAAACTGGTGATCTTTGGAACCGCCTCTCAACGGGCGGATGTGCAACCACTCTTTGACCAGCTGCCTCCAGATAGAATCATTGATCTCATGGGACTACCCCATCTTCTCTTGGTGGCCGCAAGCTTGAAACAATGTCAGGCTTTCGTGGGGAATGATTCCGGACTCATGCATCTAGCGGCTGCCCTCAATATCCCCTGCCTCGGTCTCTTTGGCCCAAGCCCTCATGCCATCTATGGTCCCTGGGGCAAGAAAACAGCCATCGCCAGAGTTAATCTCCCCCTCGACGAAATCTGGGCACGTGTTCATAAGGGAGAAGACGTAATGGGGTTGCTCTCTGTCAAAGAAGTCGAAAAAGCATTGAAGGGATTGATTTAATTCCTTCAATCAAAGAAGCCCAAAACCCAAAAAACACCGTCATCCTCAGCCAATTCAAAGAATTGTCTACACAGATGCCTTTAGATCCTATAATGCTTAGGAGGATCAATCATTCCAAACTCTTTGCAGACAAGAAAAACCACAGAAGTGTACTTCTGTTTTTATAATACTCAAAGGCTCCCTGCAACTTTTGATGGACAAACACCGATGGGTATCTATAAGCAAGTTGCCTCCTCACAAAGGGGGTGAAAATAGCAGCCTAAAAACTGCCCTATGTGAGCTAAAATTTATCCTTCCTTTCACTCGAATTTGGTCTAACAATAAGGGATCGCCTTACACTACAATTTTGTCGTTTCGTTACTTGATCCCCCCATACCTCCTTTTATCGATCGATGAGTTCTCTGCCTGTAGGCATTCTGGATCAGCCTTGCTTTTTGGTCATCAATTTTTTCTTTCATTTTTTTAAATTCTTGATCTACTAAATCAAGTAACTCGTTATATCTCATGCCTTTATTCTTCTTTTTGAAAGCGTCATAAAAAGCCCCGTATAGAAAAGCATTCCTCAGATTCAAAATCCCTCTACCATATTGGAAAGGGTCAAAGGGTTTGTATTGCACAGAAGGAACTAAATATTTAGGCAAAGCTTTCTCGTAAATGAAAATTGTTTCTCCATCTCGGTGGATAAAAAAGCTTCTGTCCGCTGAGTTTAAAGGAATGTCACCAATTTCTTCCATAGATAAATCTTCATAAGCACTTCTCAACAAAGCTGCTGCTCCACTGATTGTTGGGGCACTCAAGCTTGTTCCATTGAGAAACCTAAGACCATGTCCTGTATTTGCAGGGACTTCTGCTCCCAGAGCCATTAGGAATCTCTCTTGATATATTGAGTTATGTCCAGGTCTGTTTGACATTTCTAGAATATCATTATTGGATTTTATAGCCCCTGCGAGGATTATCTGTTTCTTATAAGCACTATTATCTTGTGTTAAAAGAGTAAAATTATCATGAATCCCTTTTTTTTCTAAATCTAATCCGTCATTTCCTGCGGATTTTACAAGGAGATTATTCTTACTTTTTAAGAAACCATCTATCCAACCAGTTTCTGCACCAATCAAGGATTCCATCGATATATTGAGAATCGTATTATCTTGAAAGCCCGGGTGGAACTTTCTTACAAACGCTGAGGAGATACTTTCACTTACAACTAAAATCTTTGCTTGTGGAGCCATATTCTGCAAAACTCCCGCTACAGCATGGGAATGATTACAAGCTATTCCATAATAATAGTTTGGAACCCCATATAATTTTAGAGAAGGAATATATTTGGAATATGAGTGCCTGGAACCCGTCTCTTCTATTAATAATATTTTTTGAGTTTGTCCATATACACCTTGTTTATGGGCCCATTCTAAAGCTCCGGAAAAATCTGCTGGAATTGGTTTTCTTAAAATTAATTCTTTCTGTGCTGTTCTTCCTAGACCAGTCGGAGGAACAAGCCCCCCAACTTTTTTTTGAAAGTGGCTACTATTTCCCCATAACTTCTCTTCTATTTCAAGCATCTGTTTGTCGGGGTCAGACCGCAATTCGCCATAGACCGGGAGCAAACGGATTTGTTCTTTAAGTTTATTATATTGCTCACTTAAAGCTCGCTCTTCCGGGCTTAAGGGAGATGATAGGCGGGTCAAAAAGTACTCGGCCTCTTTTTCCTGACTTGAAAACACTAAAACTGGTACTAAAAGAATAAAGTAAATTATTCGCATTTTATTTCTCCTCTTGGCAGGGAATGCGAACCTATTTCTAGGATAGGTTAAAGTTCTGGGCTCTAATAGATCTTTAAAAGAAATGTTTAGAGAACCCAGCTATTTAGAATTTCTTGCCGGCTTGGAGCATAAGCTCTTGCGACGTTGTCTTGTGAGCCAAGCTGATTTCGGCGTTATAATTGAAACCTACTGAAAACCCGTCGGCGTATTGAAGGGCAGATTTGACGCCAGGAGAGATAAAGGTTGTGTTAAGGTTTGTGGATTGGGCACTATCTCCGTACGAAGAAAGGATGGGGCCTTTTTTGAGGGGAGCTTTATTGATCAAACTGAGCTTGACGGACCGAAGCCACTGAGCCGTCTCAAGATCACAGATTTGGGCCACATGGAATCCCACTTCTGATCTGAGCATCCTCGACTCATGGGCCTCGATAAAGTAATTCAAAATATTGGCGCCATTCTCTTGGTATCTATTTTCGTGGGAATAGACATAATCCAATTGGGCGAATGTATGAATCTGATAACAATCATTCATACCAAAGGTATATCCACCACCAATATGGGGCATGACTTGGTATCCATTATGCTGACTTTCAACTTGGAGATTGGTTCCCTGCACGGTTCGATACCCTCGGTGATGCTGAAGTCCTGCGACGACGGCTAAATCTACATGCCATTCATCTCCAAAGAAAGAAGCAAACACAGTTCCAAACTTATCTTTTACACGGCTTTTGCCTAAATTCTGATCAATGCTCATTTTCGTATAGGCATATCCCAACCCTCCTCCCACCAGAAGCCCAGGATTTACCTTATGATCCATTCCAAACAAAATACCTCCCGTTCTTGACGAAAACCCGGGCACTCCATCCACCGTGCCTTGATCCAACACAACCCCAAAGGGTTGGGCCCAAAGGCTTGTTTTTTTGCGACCCAAAGGATTCCAACACTTCATATTTTCTTCCACGGCCCGGTCCAACCCTCCATCTGTCAGAGTAAGGTAAGAAACATCCACCTCTGGGGCTTTGATAGGATTTCCTTGAAAGGATCGGAATCCAGTAAACGCACCTCCTTCATTTCTCATGACCTGCCGCTGAGAGTTCAATGTGGATGTCACAATCTGACCGGTTTTGAATGCCGTATGGCCTGTGACAATGCTTGTGTGAGCCGCCACTTGGACGTTCCCATCAGACTTTTTCTGAACGATATATTTAATCGTATTCGGTGTAGAGGTGTCTAAGGCCCCGGTAAAGGCATCCAAGCCAAGAAGAGTAACTTGATTAAAAGCAGTTTGTCCTCCTGTATTGGAGAATAAGGTGAATTCCTGACTTGGCCCATAAAGGACTGAAGGGGAAGTTATAACCTGCAAATTGACATCTGATAAACTCAAAGATTGATTATTCGTTAAATCCATAATTGTAGAATTGGTGGCATTAATGCCCAGAGCAAATGTGTTAGATCCTGTTAAAGAGATAGCCGGTGGACGAACTATTTGATTTTCCCCAGACAAGGGTAGGGAGAACAGACCAAAAACTGAAGAAGTCAAGCTCAATGCACTTGCATTCCCCAGGCCACTTTTGTCGTAAAGGAAAAGGCTCCCATTGGTGATAGCAATGGGACCAGTGTTATTATTTTGAGAAGAACCAAGCCCGATCACTCCTTGGGAAGCGCTTAAAGCACCCCCTCCTGTTATTTGACCTGGCAAATAATAGGAAACGTTGTTGTATTCTATGTTCCCCACAAGAGTAGTGATCCCTGAGTAAGAGGTAGAGCCCCCCGCACCCTCCAAAACCAACGTTCCCGCCGCGTTGCTCACATTAACACCCATATTCCCAGAAAGAGGTTGAGAAAGAGTTAAGATGGCCGTTCCCGAATGCTCTACTGTTAGGGGTGACCCCCCACTGCTATTATCTGTGATGACGCCTCCCCAAGTTGGCGCGCCTCCACTGCTATCAACAAATCTAAGCGTTCCCCCACCTCCCAAATAGGAAATTGGGGAGGTGGCAGAAATGCTTGCACTGGTCCCGATCAAGGCACCTCCTCCAATCTGAGATCCCCCACTATAGTCATTCTCGCCTGTTAAAGTTACGTTACCAGATGTTGCCTTAATCCCCATATTCCCAGAAAGATTAGAAGCAAGGTTAAAATTCCCCGTCCCTGCCTGTTCAATCAGCAAAGGCACACCTCCCTCACTGTTATCTGTGATGACGCCTGCCCAGGAAGACGATTCGCTGGTGTCCGTAAATCTAAGCGTTCCCCCACCTCCCAAATACGAAATTGAAGAGGCGGCAGAAATGCTTGCACTGGTCCCGATCAAGGCACCTCCTCCAATCTGAGATCCCCCACTATAGTCATTCTCGCCTGTTAAAGTTACGTTACCAGATGTTGCCTTAATCCCCATATTCCCAGAAAGATTAGAAGCAAGGTTAAAATTCCCCGTCCCTGCCTGTTCAATCAGCAAAGGCACACCTCCCTCACTGTTATCTGTGATGACGCCTGCCCAGGAAGACGATTCGCTGGTGTCCGTAAATCTAAGCGTTCCCCCACCTCCCAAATACGAAATTGGGGAGGCGGCAGAAATGCTTGCACTGGTCCCGATCAAAGTCCCTCCCACAGAAATAGAAGAAGGACCACTATAGGTATTGACTCCTCCCAAAACAATGGTTCCGATGGGAGGGGCGCTTCCCGCGGCCGCAAGATTAACACCGAGCCCTCCTGTCAAATTACCATTGAGAGTCACAGTCCCAGACCCTATTAAATAAATTTGATTTTGTTCATCGCTATTAGCTGAAATGTCTTGGTTACAGAGGTGCGCCGCGTTGTCCGTAAAATAGAGTTGAGAACCGTCATTAAGAGTTACTCCAAGCCCTGTAGTAGGTAGTAAATTGGCAGTCGTATAAAGATAAGAATTATTTAAAACCGTCCCTCCAGCGTATGTATTGGCGACATGAAAGGTGGCCCCCACACCGGGACCTACAATAAAAGTTCCTCCCCCCGTTAGGGCCCCATAAAAAGTACCCTGTAACCCTGGCGAAGGACTGCTTGGGATCAAGGTCAAAGAATCTGCCGTACTACTTCCAATCTGCAGGGTGGCATAGATATCAGGACCTGCATCTGCCAAATAGGTGGAGGTGCCTGAGAATTGGAATACGGTCTTGGAGTATCCCGTAGCGTCCCCTTGAACCGTACCATTGGGCATGGTGATTGTTTGAACATTTCCAGAGTTATTTATGACCGCAAACCCCTGCCCGCCTGATGGACCCAAAGTTTGCCCGGTCTGGAACGTTGGCCCTCCAGGCATAAGTCCACTATCATAAATAAGCCCTCCCACACTGCTGGCATTGGAGATCCAAGGTTCATTTCCCGCTGAGTTAGGAAATTCGGCAATATCATCAGGACCTGGAATTCCATTGGGCAGCCAATAAGTAGGAGTTGTCCACCACCCCGATGGCGAATGCCAAATATAGTCGGTTCCCCACCCAGAAGGAATCATGCTTACAGTTAATGGAAGAAGCACTAGAAAGACGGATTTATATTTTTTTAAAAACCCTTGAACCAACCCTGTATACCTGCCTATTTATTTATTATAATAATATAATTCCATGTACTGGAAAAATATTCAATAAAAATTAACAGATATAGGTGTTATTTTTTTCCTTTGATTCCAACTTTTGGCTCGGTTTTATCTAATAACCTTTTAATATTGTCTTTGTGTCGAAAGATAACAAGAACCCCCATCAAGAAGGTCACATAAACAAACATATTTCCGTAACACCAAATCCATGTGGTAAGAGCAATCAAGACACACGTCAGAATCGCAGCCAAAGAGGAGTAGCCAAAAAGGACCAAGAAACTCAACCATCCAAGGATTGCCTGTGCCCCCAAAGGCACAGAGAGCGCCAACAGAACCCCCAAATAGGTAGAGACCCCCTTCCCCCCCTGAAACTTCAACCAAACAGGAAACATATGTCCCATGAGCACGGCGATGGCCGCTAAAAACTCTACCCCAAAATAGGCACCCACTTTTACGGCCGCATATCCCTTTAGGCCATCAAATAAGAGGGTCAAGAAAGCCAGAAGTTTGCTTCCCGTCCGCAACACATTGGTGGCTCCAATGTTGCCGGATCCGATTTTACGGATATTTCCTTTGCCGCCCCACTTTGTAAACAAAAGCCCAAAGGGAACAGACCCCATAAGATAGACCGCTAAAATAACGGCTAGATTCATCGGATTAGATAAGAGTTCCAGCATAATGTGTCTCCTGAGTTTTTAGGTTCTGTGAATACAATCTACCAGAAAGGAACCCTTGGAGATAGATTTTTTCACGATCTTCCTTTCCTCTGTGGAGCGTGATATATTTTACTTATAAAAAGTGACGCACCACAGTTTTGCAACATCGGTATCTTATTGATCGGGGAATACCAGCTCAGAAAATATCTAGGTGTTTAGTCCCTTTAAGTAGAGGGATGGGTTGGAATGGAATAAGAGAGAAGCCTGAAAGGCTGACTGGTGGATCCAGCTGCTTATCCTTCCGACTAAATCCATTTTCTCAAGTGATATGAGGTTCTATTTGCAGCCAAAATAAAATAGATCTTTAAAAGAAATGTTCATAGGAGATCAAACTGTATCACTGTGTGGGGAAGCGATTGCCTGAGCAAATCTATGCTCTCATCTCCAAGGTAATTAAACCAAATACATAGGGTTCTCAGATTAGGAAGTTGCGCCAGGTAGGCCGCACCCACACGTCCAATTCTATTGTTCCAAATCCTCAGATCTACCAGATTACGAAGTTGCGCCACATAGGCCGCGCCCGCATCTCCAATGTTATTACTCGCAATATTCAGGATTCTCAGACTGGGAAATTGCGCCAGGGAGGCCGCGCCCGCAGCTCCAATGTTATTAATCCTAATATTTAGGTCTGTC
>CAZEUR010000024.1:0-17501 GCA_964515175.1 uncultured Holosporaceae bacterium
AAAGGCTCAGCTCTACCCTTCAAGCACGTTCAGGAACTCTTAACTAAACCAAAAAGGAGGAAAAAGAACAATGTGAACGGACCCCTACAAAAATTCTGGCACAGTATGCTCTCATGAGATATGGTAAGGAAAGAGAGCGGCCATGACCTTATCCCCAGAATTAGAATTAACTGTCCATACCGAAGAACCGAAAGTATTTTCCGTTACAGAGATTTCTGTTGCCCTTAAAAATACTCTTGAAAAAATCTTCGGGTATGTCCGCATTAAAGGAGAGATTTCGGGTCTGAAACTTCATACATCCGGTCATCTCTATTTCTCCCTTAAAGACAAAGACTCTCTTCTAGATGCCATCTGTTGGCGGGGAACCCTCAGCAAATTTAGCCTTACACCCACCGATGGCATGGAAGTTATCTGCCAAGGCCGCATCACCACCTATGGCGCGCGCTCAAAATACCAGATCATTGTGGATCATATGGAAGTAGCCGGTGTTGGAGAACTTCTAGCCCTTCTTGAAGAAAGAAAAAAGAAACTGGCAGCGGAGGGGTTATTTGATATCTCTCGCAAAAAGAAACTTCCCTTTCTGCCCAGCACTATTGGGATCATCACTTCCCCAACGGGGGCTGTTATTGAAGACATTCTGCATCGCCTCAAGGAAAGATTTCCTCTCCATGTTCTTTTATGGCCGGTCACGGTTCAGGGGGAAAATGCTGCCCAAGAGGTAACCCAAGCGATCGAGGGCTTCAATGCCTTACCCTCAAAACCGGATCTCTTAATTGTGGCACGAGGGGGCGGAAGCTTGGAAGACCTGTGGGCTTTTAATGAGGAGTGCGTGGTACGAGCCGCCGCCAACAGTGAAATCCCTCTCATCTCTGCCATTGGGCATGAGACGGACACAACATTGTTGGACTATGTGGCCGATCGTCGAGCCCCAACACCTACGGCGGCCGCAGAAATGGCTGTACCCGTTCTCAAAGACCTCCTTGAAACCATCCATACAAATACGTATCGTCTTCGCAATGGCATCCTCAAAACCCTACGTCATGCAGAAGTACTTCTTCAAAGTCATACCCGAGGCCTCATCAGTCCTCAACGCATCCTTGAAACCAAGCAACAACTTCTAGATGATTATTTGGAGCGCTTAACGGTTAGTCTCGGCAATAAAAAAATGACATCTCAAAGTCGGCTTACTTTTTTGGCGCATCGACTCTCTCAAATTTCTGTGAGCAAGGCCCAAGAGACGAAATTTCGAGAGCTTTCCCTTTTACTAGAAAGCTATTCCTATACAAAAACTTTGGAACGCGGGTTTGTGCTCGTGAAAACTCCGGAAGGGACTCCCATCACATCCACCAAAAATCTTCAGCCCAAAGATACAGCTATTCTTCAGTTTTTCGATGGCATCCGAAAGGCTGAAATAAAAGACAATTAAGCCTTGTTTTTCCAGAGACTCTCTTTTTGAAGGTCTCGTCGTGCTTGATATCGTCGATGAGAAGCTTCGGGTTTATGATCTTTCTTCTGAGTTTTTGCCGGCTGTGGGGGAGAAATATTTTCCTTCTTTTTGAAATCTTCTGGTGCTTCTAACTCAGGAGAACATCTTAAAGAGATAACGTCAAAAAGAGCTATTTCTTCCCAATCTTGCTCTATATTTTCTGACGCTCCCCAACACGCCACACCCTCTATCAACCCTACAACAAAAATAGCGAAAACTCTCTTTTCCATCTAACCCTCATTAATTTTTTTCAGGATATACAAGTAGTTATAAAAGAAAAAGTTTTATTTTTTAAACTCTCTTACAAAAAGGGGCCTTATTGACTAAAATCTTGTCATTGCAGGGGAACAAAAATGATCACATTTGAACTATTGTCCATCCTTCGCCTCATCCGCAGCGAAAATGTGGGGCCTCTTACTTTTCACGCCCTCATGCGTCAGTTTGGATCTGCAACGGTAATTCTTGAAAACTGGGAAGACCTGCCCAAAAAATTTCAAAAGAAGATATGTTTGGCCCCCTTTCCCACCATAGAAGAAGAGCTGGAAAATTGCCTAGAGTCCGGCGTCACTCTTCTCACATACCTTGACCCTCTCTACCCAGACCTTCTAAAAGAAATTCCAGATTTTCCTCCGCTTCTGAGCGCCAAAGGAAACCTTTCTCTCTTAAGCGCTTCTTGCCTTGGAATTGTGGGATCTCGAAATGCCTCCACTCATGGCTGCAGACTTGCCCACCAAATTGCTAAAGACTTGGGAGAACATAACTGGAAAACTATCTCTGGTCTTGCTCGCGGCATTGATACAGCAGCGCACAAAGGAAGCTTAGAGTACGGAACCATTGCCATTTTAGCGGGAGGCATTGATATCCTTTATCCTGAAGAAAATAAAAAACTCTATGAAGAAATTTCGGAGAAGGGGCTTTTGATAACGGAAAGTGCCTTCGGGACAAAACCTCAAGCCCCCTTATTTCCCAGAAGAAACCGATTAATATCTGGCCTTTCCAAAGGAATTTTGGTTATAGAGGCTGCCATTCAATCTGGATCTCTTATTACCGCCAAGTACGCTCTTGATCAAGGGCGCGATGTTTTTGCAATCCCCGGTTCTCCTCTTGATCCGCGTTCTCGAGGTCCCAACCACCTTCTCAAACAAGGCGCCATTTTGGTGGAGGATTTCCAGGATATTCTCCAAGTCTTTCCTCCAATTTCAGATGAGGCTCCAGAACCTCTTTCTCTTGAAACAGGAAAAGAGCCAGAAGTTTCCATTGATTCCATTTTGGACCATCTAAGTGCAGTCCCTCTTTCCATAGATGATCTACTGCAAGCAACGAGACTTCCTCTAACATCCCTATGGCCAACTCTCTTAGATCTGGAAATCCAAGGAAAAATAGAGCGTCATCCGGGGAATCAAATATCACGCAGCTTGTCCGTTTAAAATTTTTGTATTATAAGGGCACCATTGAGGCGAATGAAAAAGAAAATATGAAAGTTGTCATTGTAGAATCCCCTGCCAAAGCAAAGGCCATTAATAAATACTTAGGTTCAGACTACACTGTCCTGGCCAGTTATGGGCATGTACGAGACTTGCCTTCAAAAACGGGGTCTGTTGATCCAGAAAAAGAATTCCATATGATTTGGGACCTTAACAAGGGCTCTGACAGTCATTTTAAAAAGATTGTGGACGCAGTCAAAAAGACTGACACACTCTATCTCGCAACGGACCCTGATCGTGAAGGAGAGGCCATTGCTTGGCATATTTGCGAGATGTTAAAAGAAAAAAAACTCCTCGGCAAAATAAAAGTTTATCGCAGCGTTTTTCATGAAATCACAAAGAAAGCAATTCTAGAAGCCATTGATCATCCGCGAGAGCTCGACCAAGGCCTCGTGGACGCCTACCTTGCCAGACGGGCTCTTGATTATCTGGTAGGGTTCACTTTATCTCCTGTTCTCTGGCACAAACTTCCCGGCAGTAAATCTGCAGGACGGGTTCAATCCGTGGCCCTTCGCCTTGTCACAGACCGAGATGCAGAGATTGAAAAATTTATATCAGAAGAATATTGGTCCATTGATGTGGAGCTTCTCTCTTCCGCCAGCAAACTTTTCCTAGGTCGTGTTTTTGAAGTAGATGGAGAAAAAGTAAAAAAATTCTCCTACCCAAATGAGGCTTCTGCCGCCGCAATTGTGGACCGTATTAAGGCCCAAGACTTTTTCGTTAAAAGCCTTGCCAACAAGCGTGTTCAACGAAATCCTTATCCTCCCTTTACCACCTCGACTCTTCAACAAGAAGCGGCCAGGAAACTGGGATATAGTGCCAGCAAGACCATGCAGCTCGCCCAACATCTTTATGAAGGAAGCGATGTGGGAGGAGAAACCGTGGGGCTCATCACCTACATGAGAACCGATAGTGTCAATTTGGGGGCAGAGGCCCTCCAAAGCATTCGCACCTATATCGATACAAAGATTGGGGACAAATATTTACCGGAAGCGCCTCGGTTTTACAAGAATAAAGCCAAAAATGCCCAAGAAGCTCATGAAGCTATTCGTCCAACCGATGTTTTCAGGACCCCTGAAAGCCTCTCTCACATTTTAGATCGTGACCATTTGCGCTTGTATGAACTTATTTGGAAACGCGCCCTCTCCAGCCAAATGGCCAACGCTCTTCTCGATCAAGTATCCGTGGACATTTCCTCAAAAGACCATAAAATTATTTTGAGGTCTACGGGATCAACTCTTGCCTTTGATGGGTTTTTGAAACTCTATCAAGAAGGTAAAGACGAGGGCGATGAAGAAGAAAAAGAGAACTTCTTGCCTCCTCTCAAAGAGGGGGAAGGTCTGGAAAAGAAACGTGTTCTACCTGAACAACATTTCACGCAACCACCTCCTCGTTTTACAGAAGCAAGTCTTGTAAAAAAACTCGAAGAGTTGGGTATTGGACGTCCTTCCACTTATGCCAGCATCTTACAAGTCCTCCAGGCACGCGACTATGTGCGGCTTGAAAAAAAGCAGTTTTTCTCAGAAGATCGAGGCCGTTTGGTATCGCTATTCCTTCAACATTATTTCAGCAAATATGTGGAATATGATTTCACCGCCAAAATGGAAGATACCTTGGATGATATTTCCAATGGATCCGCCAAATGGAAAGTGGTCTTGGAGGATTTTTGGAAAGATTTCTTGGCAACCGTTAAGGGGACGGACAAACTTAAAATCACGGATGTATTGGACATGTTGGACCGAGAGCTTTCCAATGTGATCTTCCCTCAAGTGGATGGAAAAGCATCCAAAGTTTGCCCCACCTGTCATAAGGAATCTCTCCACCTGAAACTCGGAAAATTTGGGGCCTTCATTGGATGCCAAAATTATCCTGAGTGTAAATATACGCATAAGCTGGGAAGTGACAAAATGGGTTCAGAAGAAACGGAAGATGCTGCAATCCCTTCCGAATACCCAAAAACCATAGGAACAGACCCCGAAACCCAAAAGACTATAACCCTCCGAAAAGGACCTTATGGCATCTACATTCAACTGGGGGATGAGGCAAAACCAAAGCGTGTTTCTCTGCCCAAAAATCTCTCCCCTAGCGCTGTAACGTTAGAAGAGGCCGTAAACCTCTTAGCCCTTCCCCGCACCGTTGGAGAGCACCCAGAAACGCATCAAATGATCACTGCAAATATCGGACGCTTTGGTCCCTACATTAAGCATGGAGATCAGTTTGTGTCTTTAAAAGAAGATGATATTTTGACGGTTTCTCTGAGTCGTGCCGTAGAGCTCATCGCCATAGCGGCCGCCACTCCCAAAACGCCCCGGAAGAAGTTTACAAAGAAGAAGACTTAAGACGCAGAAATCCTAAGATCCACTTCTTTCGCTTCAGAAACCGTTAGTTCTGCCATTGTTCCCAAAGGAAAGGGGTGATTCCAATCCCCATGACCAAACTGGAAAGTGGATCCATCTGCCGTAGATGTCACCGCAAAAACAGGGATCTTTGTTTCTTGAGAAAATCTCTTAATAGACATCTCACACCGATTCTGAACCAATTCAAACTGAGGATTATCAAAAGATGTTCCATGCAGACATCCAAAAATAATAGCTGATGTATTTTTAAAAAAAGTTCCTTGTCTCAACGCACTGAGAATGGAGTCAATTCTTGTATAGTCATCGGTGGTCTCGATCATCAAAAAATGATCAGAGAAGGAAGATCCTTTAAATACGGTGTCATAGTAGTGTAAAGAAGAAAGGTTTCCTCCCAGCAAAGGTGCTCTAGACCAGTAAGGCTCTCGCGCCTCTTCATTCATTGGTCGTAATCCTTTGCATGCAACAACGGGTGTTTTTCCCATCAAAAGATCCATAGTCCCTTCCAGAGGTGTAAATTTATTCACAGCCACTCTAGCGTCTTTTCCAAAACACAAAACTGGCCCATGAATTGTAGGCCTACCCCTGGCATTAAAATATAAATGCAAGGACGTAATATCACTAAATCCCAGAAGAGGTTTTTGGGGAAAGGAAAGTACGCCCTCTTGTAGATATTCCCATAAATCCAAAGACAACCGTCCTCCTCGAATAGCCCAAATAGCTTTAGCGTCAGACTGAAAAGCCCTCTGAAGGTCTCCAAATGCCGTCGACCGATCCATTGCTGTTTCCGGACAAAAGGGATCCTTATGACTCAATGCGTCTTCACTCCAGATAGCCCTCAATCCAAACCGCGCCAAGTTTGTTTGAGCCTGTCCATAAGCAGCGGATCTATCTTCTTCAGAAGAGAATCCGTGGGAGGGTGCAATAATATAAACTGCATCGCCCGATTTCAAAGGCTGCCAGGTTTTATACCCAAAATCAGAATCTTCCAGTGCGGCGCTAAAAGAAGCCCCCACCACAAACAGAAACGCCAAAACTTTTTTAATCATTTTATTATCCTTCCACTTCCAATCCATCATAGGCCGGCTCCACCCCTTTTGGCAAGGCACGTTTTAGCGTTTCATAATCCAACTTTGGACCCATGTGAGTTAAAAATGCCCGCTCAGGTTTTACGCGATCAATCCAGGAGAGTGTTTTTTCTAAATAAGAATGGGTAAGATGAGGAATATAGCTTAAGCAATCCACCACCCAAACTTTAACACTCTCTAAGGCTTCAAAAGCTTCTTCCGGCAGCTCACAAACATCCGTAGAATACGCAATGTCTCCAATACGAAATCCCAGGGTTTTAGTTAATTTATGGTCCTGTTCAAAAGCTATAATGGGAACATCCTGAACCTCAAATTTTCCAGGGGAAATCACATGTGCCGTAGAAAACGGTCTATAATGATCAGAGTCTGAAGTAAATCCATAGGTAAAGGCTTTTTTTAATTCTGTGATTGTTTCTTCTGTCCCATAAACAGGAATTTTCTTATTGTTTATGCGGGCGATTGTTCCTAAATCATTAAATCCATGCACATGATCCCCATGAGTATGGGTAAAAAGCACTGCATCGATATCTGACACATTTGCCGTCAACAATTGCTGTCTCAAATCGGGCGATGTATCTACTAAAATGTTTTTGCCCTTCACTTGAAATAAAACCGAAGATCGCGTCCGTACATTTTTAGGATTCTGAGGATCACAATCCCCCCATCGATGCCCAATGGCCGGCACGCCTCCAGAAGGGCCACAGCCTAAGATTCTAAGTTTAACATTCATTCCTAGATCTTCTTCGCTTTTGAAAAAAGCGTCAAGAAATTTTCCGTAGTCACGCGAGAAATTTCCGGCACAGAAACTCCTTTGAGCTCCGCCAATTTCTCCGCTGTATGTGCCACAAAAGAAGGCTCATTTCGTTTTCCTCGGTAGGGCATAGGGGCCAGATAAGGGGCATCCGTTTCAACCAACAGTCTCTTCAATGGGACCGTTTCAACCACGTGACGCAAAGATTCTGCATTCTTAAAAGTTACAATACCAGAGATGGAGATATAAAAGCCCATTTCTAAAACGGCCTTTGCAAAAGGCTCTGTTCCCGTGAAACAATGGATAACACCAGGCGCGTCTCCAGAAATTCCCTCTTCTTTTAAAATGCTGAGAATATCCTCTTCCGCTGAACGGCTATGAATAATCAAAGGCAATACGGATTCTTTAGAAGCTCTTATATGATTCCGAAAGCTCTGCTGCTGCAATTCTCTATGGCTATTCTCATAGTAATAATCCAAACCTGTTTCCCCAATACCAATGGCTTTGGGATGGGATGTAAAAGAGACTAATTCTTCAACAGTGGGCACGCCTAAGGTATCCACCTCATCGGGATGCACCCCCACCGTATGATAGAGAAATTCTTCCCGATCTGAGAGTGCCTCTAGTTCCCTCATACGTGGCAAATCAGTGGAGATATTCAGAATCATCCCCACATCCAAGGCTTTCGCTCGCCTTATGACTTCTGACAAGTCTTCCTTAAATTCCGAGTGATTCAAGTGGCAATGACTATCAATTAGCATGTTTCAGGATTCCGCAATTCGCTAAGCCTCGGGAAAATGCCTTGAGGCTCTTGAATCGGTGACGCTGATTTCAGGGCATGAACGGCCTGCAAATGCTTAAAGGTCCTCGCCTGTTCGGGAACACCCAGCTGATCTAAAATTTTACCAGCAGATGTGGGGATTAAAGGCTGCAGTAAAATTCCCAATACCCGAATCACTTCACAGAGCGTGTAAAGAACCACCTCCATGCGGGGTGGATTGTTTTTCCGTAAGGCCCAAGGGGCTTGTGTATCCACATAGCGGTTTGCCTCTCCCACCAACTGCCACACAAGATCCCCATATTTATGGAGGGCTTGATCCTTTTGCAGCAATGGCCGTATTTCCTCAATCAGATCATAGGCCCTCTTCATGAGCCTCTCATCATCTTCTTCAAAAGGAATAGAAAGAAGTGGAATTGTTTCTGCACAATTTTTCCACACCATGCTCAACGTCCGCTGCACTAAGTTCCCCAGTTCATTAGATAGCTGGCTGTTCACTCGGGAGATAAGCGCGTCTTCCGAATAATCACCATCATTTCCAAAGGGTACTTCTCGAATTAAAAAATACCGCACCTGATCCACCCCATAAGTCTCTGCAATCTCGTAAGGATCGATGACGTTACCCAAAGATTTTGAAATCTTCTCTCCTTTATTGGTCCACCATCCATGGGCAAAGATTTTTTTGGGCAAAGGTAGATCTGCGGCCATCAAAAAAGCAGGCCAATAAACCGCGTGAAATCTCAAGATATCTTTGCCCACCATATGCACATCTGCGGGCCAAAACGTCTTGTAGTCTTCCGTGTCCCTATCTGGATATCCCAGGGCTGTCAGATAGTTCATCAATGCATCCAGCCACACATAGATTACATGAGACTCATTTCCCGGCACCGGAATTCCCCATTTAAAGCTGGTCCGAGAAACGGACAAATCTTTTAAGCCCCCTTTCACAAAACTCAATACCTCATTTCGCCGAGTGAGAGGCGCAATAAAATCAGGATGTGCGACATAGTATTCCAAGAGCTTGTCCTGAAAAGCAGAGAGCTTAAAAAAATAACTGGGTTCCTCCACCCATTCTACAGGAGCTCCCGTGGGGGCCTTTCCATCTACTAAATCAGATTCCGTATAAAAAGCTTCGTCCCGCACGGCATACCATCCGGCATACGACCCCAAATAAATATACCCTTTTTTCTCCAGAAGCTCCCAGAAATGCTGGACACCTTTTTTGTGCCGAGGTTCTGTGGTGCGAATAAAATCATCCACAGACAAATTATAAACTTTCAGCACATTCCGAAAACTTTGAGAGACTTCATCCACAAATTCCTGGGGTGACTTCCCAAGCTTTACTGCCGTCTGTTCAATTTTTTGACCATGCTCGTCAGTACCCGTCAGAAACTTTATTTCTCGGCCATCTAACCGCATAAACCGGGCCAAAACATCGCAACACAAAGTGGTATAGACTGATCCGATATGGGGATCACTATTTGGATAATAAATAGGAGTTGTAATATAATAAGGGGAATTCACGTCGACTCTCGCAATTCTTCCATCTTAAAAAATATGGCCAATAAAGTCTGTCGTTGGTCAAGATGCAGTGTTTTCTCTGAATTGACAAGATGAAAAATGAAATCATGCACATCCATGAGCTGATGAAAGGGAATTCGTTGGGTTCCTGTTTTAATGGTTTGATGAAACCATTCCCTCAAAAGAAGCACAAAAACGGAAAATTTTTCCTCTTTTAAAACAGCGTCCACAAAAGGATATACTTCCGCATAAACCGGCGTATCTTTATTGAGGATATGGGTTAAACACCTTAAAAAATCTTCTCTCAACTCTAGGACATGAGATTGTTGGAGCTGTCTCAAAGTCCCCGGAGATCCTTGCGACAGTCTGCATAAAATCGTTTTTTGTTCTGGAGAGTAGGATCCTTCAAACAAGGATTCCATACTTGTTTCATTAAGAGGATAAAATGGGAGCAAGCAGCACCGAGATCTGATGGTTGGAAGAATCGCTCCTTCTCCTTCATGGGCCACAAGAAAAAACAAAGTCTTGTCGGTCGGCTCTTCTAATGTCTTTAAAAGAGCATTCATTCCATTCAAGTTTAAATCATTCAGGCTATCAATCAGAACAACCTTCCACTCACCATTGGCCGACGTCTGATTTACAAATTTTGCCACCTCTTTTAGTCTTTCTAAAGGAAGTGTTTTTGCCTCTTCCAAGGGAGATATTCTTAAAAAGTTTGCGTGAGTATTAGATTTTATTTGATTCTGAATATCCTGCTGAGATTCGTGTTCACCTTCCAAAAGATAAGCAGCCATTCTTTCTGCAAACGTCGCTTTGCCCATTCCCCGCCGACCCCACAAAATCCAGGCATGGTGAAGCCTTTGGCTTTTCATAGCTCTTAAGAACGTCTCCTGGACAGCCGGATGGGAAAGAGCAAGTAACCCCATATTTTTCTCACAAAGTAATATGGAATCTTTCGCTTACGGCACGAAAGATCTGGGGACTTACCTGATCTGAGGGTAAGTTTGCCTGAATGGCAACAAAACGCTTGTTTTCATGAGCAAGCATCCGAAATCCTTGATAGACCTTCTGATGAAATTCAAAATCCTGTTCTTCAAATCGATCGTATCTTTCAGATTTCGGAGAAGATGCATAACGCTCTTCTAATCTCTTCAATCCCTGCTCCGGAGGAATATCAAAGAAAAAAGTAAGATCTGGTTGAAAATTATGCAAGACGATTTCATGAATTTTTTTTACAAATTCCGCCCCGAGCCCTTGAGCATACCCTTGATACACAAAGGAAGAATCTGCAAATCGGTCGCACAAAACCCAAGTGTTTCGGGCAAGCGCAGGCTTAATGACTTTCTCCACAAGATCCCGACGCCCCGCATAGAGAATAAGAAGTTGCGAGATGGCATCCCAATGAGCATCTTTATTATGCTGCAAAACTTCTCGCAAAAGCTCCGCGCCCACAGTACCGCCCGGCTCTCGCGTTACAACAACAGGAATATCTATCGCCTTTAAAGCTTTCTCCAATAGATGGATCTGGGTCGTTTTTCCGGCCCCTTCTCCCCCCTCAAAGCTAATAAATTTTCCAGATGTGTTCACAGCATTTACCCCTGATTTTTCACTATATAGGCATCGGGAAGTCCTTGTTGTTTGATTTGTGCTAAAGCCTTCTGAGCTTCTCCCATATCATCAAATGGGCCCACTTGAACTCGATACAAAACCTTTCCTCCCACCTCCGACAGCCATGACTTAGCGGGCCCTACGGAACTTACCTTTTGCACAGTGTTCTCTGCATTTTCTTGTTTTCTAAAAATACCTACCTGGATATAGATGGGATTCGCCGAACCCACAGGAGAAGCAGAGGTGGGTTCAGAAGCTTCTGCAGACATCACAGGAGCATCAAATAAATTAGAGGTCTCTTTCACTTCCTCTCCAGAAGACGCTTCTTCTGGAGCCGCTTCTGCAATAATAATTGCGTCTTTTCCTTGAGGTTGAGAAAGTCTTTCTACCATCTGAGTTTTTTTCTCAGGCAAAGAAACAGCTTCTACAGATCCTCTACGGCTGGTCTGCTGTACTGCCACTTTGGATTCTTCAGGTAGAATTTCAACCCGCACACGCGTCACACCCTTATCTGGGAATTCCAGAAGCTTGGCCGCCCGTTCTGACACATCAATCAGTCGATCACTGGTAAAAGGACCTCGATCATTCACGCGCAAAATAACAGATTTATTATTTTCAACATTAGTCACTCTTACAACGGAAGGAAGAGGTAAAGTCTTGTGAGCGCCCGTCAAACGGTTCTTATCAAAAATTTCTCCATTGGCCGTTCTTTTATTATGGAATTCTGATCCATACCAAGAAGCATATCCAATTTCATCATACCGAGGGTTCTCTGCGGGAAAGTACCAGACTCCATTCACCTTATAGGGTTTTCCAAGGCGATACACCGCGTCTCCTTGGGTTTTCAACCACTCTTCCTGAGGAAGAGCAGAAGATTCTTCTAGGGGCTGAACTTCTGCTCCCTTAGCTTCGTCTTTTGCTTGGTCTTTTGGAATATCTTCCTTAATCAAAATGGGTTCCGGAGGAGCTAAACGTTCAGGAGGAGAAAACCTAGAACAAGAAGACAGAAATCCTGCGATTAACAGTAAAAAAACAAAAGGTCTACAAGAGGGTATAAAATTCATTGGGAAGCTCCAATTTCATCAGCCAATAAGCAAACAGATAATGCAAAATTCACAGAACGGTTCCATTTTAAAATCACGCGGAAGTTATTATATACCAGAAAAACGTGATCTCCTCCATCAGGAATGATGATAGACCCTTTCAGTTCAGGATCAGAAAAACTCATTCCTCCTTTCTGGGTTACGCCCACCGCAGACCATTCCTCTGTGGATTTTTGGATGGAGAGATTGGCCTGGTCTTTGTCAAAATTTTCTGGCAATTGAACCTCCACACCCCAAGGTTCGTCTCTCTTCCATCCCTCTTTTTGCAGGTAGTTAGCAATGGATCCGAATAAATCCACACTTGCTTCCCAAATATTGCTGAATCCTTTTCCCTCATTGTCTATTGCATATCTATTATAGCTGCTGGGCATGAACTGGCAGTGCCCAAGGGCCCCCGCCCAAGATCCCATCAGGGTACGATGGGGCATTTTATCCATGTCTAAAATTTTCAATGCCTCAAGCAACTCAGTTCTAAAGAATTGGGAACGGCGCCCATCAAAAGCTAATGTTGCCAAAGAGTGAATAACATTATACTTACCCGAATCTTTTCCAAAGTTTGATTCAATCCCCCACAACGCGATGATGATTGGAGACGATACCCCATAGATTTTAGAAATTTCCTTGAGATGTTGGGCATGTTTTTTTTGTTTCCGAATAGCCCGAGCGATGCGTGGAGGGAGGCGTTTATCAATATACTGTCGAAAAGTCTCCTTCTTTTCTGCCTGAGTTGTATCAAACCGAATAATATTGGGCATAAATTTAGTGTTTTGAAAAGCTTTATCAAGCGTACACTTGCGGATCCCTTTATCTAAAGCTTCTTGTTTAAAGTCATCCAGCCATCCATCAAAGGAAGATAAAGAATTTACCTCCCCCACCAGCATGAAAACGCTTACACAAATACACCAGAAAAAATTTCTTTTAATCAATATTATCCCCCACGCACGAACTTTTGCTTGTTTATGACATATTTTTCAAGGAGTTGGCAATGATTTCTACTGAGAAAAATGACACTTTTCTTGATACTGCCCTCGAATGGGCCTATAATCAGCCCATGAGCTCTGTATCTTATTCATGTACTTTTTCTTCCCCAAAAACTGAAGCGACCTTTCAGGAGATAGGTCTTATTCTCCTCCCTGGTATCACAGGAAAAGTGGGGATTTTACCCCATCATTCTCCCATGGTCATCATGCTGCAGCCCGGCATCGCTCACATCTATAAAGGAAGTTCTGTCCTCGAGAGTTTCTTTATTTCTGGAGGAACCGCCCATATTACCTCTGACTCTTGTCGTGTGTTAGTGGATACTTTTATTGTGCTAGATGAGCTCGACCCCCTGATCGTTGAAAACAACTTAAAACGATACCACAATGATCTTGCCGGTTTGAGCATCGAGGCTGAGCGGCGATGGATCACATCCAAAATTGCGCTCGCAGAAGCCATGGTAGATGTCATTCGCAATGGGAAGCATAAAAAATGACTTTAACTGTTTATGATACTTCCAACACATTCGCAAAGATCTTGCGAGGAGAGATTCCTTGTAAAAAAGTGCTAGAAACGCCGCATGCATTAGCCTTTGAAGATATTCATCCCAAAGCACCCATCCATATACTCATTATCCCAAAAGGAGCTTACATATCTTTTGCAGACTTTTCTCAAAGAGCATCTTCTGAAGAAATTACCGGATTTTTTAGGGCTGTGGGAGATGTTGCCAAAAAAAAAGGGACGGAAGACTCTGGCTACCGAATCCTTTCAAATAATGGGGTCAATGCCCATCAAGAGGTTCCTCACTTCCATGTGCATATGGTGGGAGGACGCGCCTTAGGGCCCATTTTGTCTGAATCTCATGGATAACTCTTACATCGATCGTTTTCTTGAGATGATCTCAGTAGAGCGTGGCAGCGCTAAAAACACGTTGGAGTCCTATGGTCGGGACTTACAGCAATGTGCTTTATTCTTAAAAACAAAGAATATCGAACTACAAAAAGCAGAAGCTTCCCATCTTAGAGATTACATGATGTTCCTTCATGACCAAGGCATGAAGTCCTCTTCCATAGGGCGCCACCTATCCGCTTTGAAACAATTCTATCTCTTTCTCGTAAGCGATCAAATTCGAGTAGATAACCCTACCTCCGTTATAGAGCGCCCCAAACCTTCCCTTACCTTACCAAAAATCCTGTCCGAAACAGAAGTAAAAACTCTTTTAGAAACAGCCCACCTTGATGACTCTGCAGAAGGAAAGCGTCTTCTTGCCTTACTGGAAATTCTATATGCCACTGGGCTTCGCGTCTCAGAGTTAATCGGACTTCACTATGATTCCATCTCTTCTGACGGAGAAGTTCTCATTGTGCGCGGCAAGGGTGATAAGGAGCGCATGGTTCCCTTAAGTTCCTACGCCCTAAAAGCGCTGAATGCCTACTTAAAAGAAAGACCTTCTTTTTTAAGCGACGGACGAACGGTCTCAAAATGGCTTTTTCCATCTTATGGTAAGACCGGCAAGTTAACGAGGCAACGCTTTGGGCAATTATTAAAAGATTTAGCCTTGAGATCTAATCTAGACCCAAATAAAATCTCCCCCCATGTGGTACGCCATGCCTTTGCCACCCACCTTTTAAATCATGGAGCTGACTTAATCAGTCTCCAAAATATGCTGGGACACGCAGATATTTCCACCACTCAGATCTATACTCATGTTATGAAAGAGAAGTTGGAAGAAGCAGTGATGAAGCGTCATCCCCTGAGTAAACCATGACCATAGGATAATTTTATGAAGTTTTTAGACCAAGCAAAAGTTTATATCAGAAGCGGTGACGGTGGTGCGGGATGCGCCAGCTTCCGTCGAGAAAAGTTCATTGAATACGGGGGACCCAATGGCGGCGATGGTGGTCGTGGGGGAGATGTGATCGTTGTCGGCGTCTCCAACCTCAATACGCTTATTGATTTTCGATATCAGCAACATTTCAAGGCTGAACGCGGCCAAAATGGGATGGGGAAAAACCGATCTGGTAAGAATGGGGAAGATCTCATCATTAAGGTTCCGGTGGGCACGCAAATCCTAGCGGACGATAAAAAAACTGTCATCGCAGACATTAATGAAGAAGGTCAAACAATCACTTTAGCCAAAGGGGGCAACGGTGGATTTGGGAACGCTCACTTTAAATCGTCCGTCAATCAATCTCCTCGTCGCGCAAATCCAGGCCTTGAGGGTCAAGAGATGTGGATTTGGTTGCAATTGAAACTCATCGCTGATGTGGGCCTCGTGGGGCTTCCTAATGCTGGAAAGTCCACATTCCTCCATGCCATTTCAAGAGCCCGCCCTAAAATTGCAGACTATCCCTTCACAACTCTTTATCCTCAATTAGGTGTTGTTTATTTGGCGGACCATGAATTCATTCTAGCGGATCTTCCGGGCCTCATTGAAGGGGCTCATGAAGGAGCAGGTCTTGGCACCCGTTTCCTAAATCATGTGGAGCGCTGTCAAGTTCTCTGCCACCTCATAGATGGCTCTCAAGAGGATGTGGTGGGGGCATACAAAATTATCCGCCACGAATTAAAATCCTATGGGGCTAATTTAGTAGACAAACCAGAAGTAATTGGGCTAAATAAGATAGATCTTTTAACAGAAGAAGAACAAAAGAAAAAACGCAAGGCATTAGAAAAAGCATCCGGCCATCAGGTGTTTCTCATCTCGGCAGGACTCGGGCAAGATCTAAACCCACTTTTGTATGCCCTGTTGCATTATGTACGGAAAGAAGAAAAGGAGTATTAAATGAGTTACGTAGGAGGCGTTGCCGCCGAACAGCTGAAGTCCATTGTGGAGCGCATTGAACGCTTAGAACAAGATAAGACAAATTTAGCCAACGATATTCGAGACGTCTATGCGGAAGCCCGTGGCAATGGATATGACACAAAAACCCTACGTACTATCATCAAACTCCGCAAAATGGATGAAAATGATCGTTCCGAGCAAGAAGAGCTTTTAGATCTTTATATGCATGCTCTCGGTATGGCCATAGGGTCTTCTGAAAAAGTGGAAGAAGCAGAATTGGTCTCATAGGACATGGAATTCCTTCAAACTCATTTCGGTCACGCAAGCCAGTTCATTCTTTCTCTCTTTGACCCTTCTTTTTGGACAAATCTTCTGCAGGTTTACAAATATTGGATCGTTATTGGAGGTGCCCTCGTCGAAGGAGAAATGGTTCTCATTCTGGCAGGGGCTGCAGCTCAACAGGGCCACATGAGCATTTACTTCGTCATCGCCATGGCTTTTGTGGGTGCCGTTATTCATGACCATCTTCTATTTTTCTTGGGTCGTTATTGGGGTAAAAAGATCTTTAATCGCTTTCCCACCTGGCAGGTTCGCATTGATAAAGTAACCATCCTGATTAATCGATATGATCACCTTTTCATCATGGGCTTTCGATTTGTTTACGGAATTCGCACCATCACGCCCTTAATTCTCGGCACCACCCGCATATCCTTCTGGCGGTATAGCGGCCTCGTGACCCTATCCGCCCTTATCTGGGCCGTTATTATTTCTTATCTGGGATATTCTTTCTTCATGGTCCTCGACAAACTTCTACAAGACTTCGATCTCTACAAAAAATACCTCACTCTGGGCCTCATCGTTTTTGTGGCACTTGTATCCCTATTCTTTGCTTACCGAAGCTATCTCATCCGTCGCAGAAAAAGCTGGAAGAAGAAATAAGTCTTATGCAGCTCCATAAAAAGCTGGCATTGCCCTACACCCAAGAATCTCTTTACACCCTCATTGCAACCATAGAGGCTTATCCCACCTTTATTCCTGGCTGCAGCACCGCCAAAATCCTTGAACAAACACCTGAATTTTTACGAGCAGAGCTCACCATTGGATACGGTCCCTTCAAAGAAAAGTTCATCTCCAAAGTCTATCTTACTCCCTTTGAATCCATTGAGGCTGTTGGCGAAACTGGTCCTTTCCGTCATCTCAAAGTAGTTTGGAAATTTCAAGCCATAAATCCCCAAGAAACTGGAGTGGATTTTTTCTTAGATGTAGAATTTAAATCAAAGTTAATTGAAAGAATGTTTGTGCGGCTGGCGCGGCGAATAGATTTGTCTTCTTTTAAAGAAATGATTGAAAGGAGAATGAGGATTTTTTAATACAGAAGTATTTTTTATCAATAAAAATAAGAGTTGCAAAATCCAGTTCCCTCTTGACAATTGTCTCAAAAAAGCTTCAAGTGGGAGCATCAAAGTTCAAAAGGAAAAACCATGTTTCGGACAAAACTCAATGATGCCATAAAAGATGCTATGAAAAGCGGCGAGAAAGATCGTCTTTCTGTCCTTCGCCTCATC
>CAZEUR010000025.1:0-17256 GCA_964515175.1 uncultured Holosporaceae bacterium
AAAAATCAAGCCCTTATGCCCATTCCTCCCATCTCTAATCCCGAATTGACGTTAAATTACTATGATAGATATTAACAGAGGTACGATAATAAAAAGGTCATCACCGTTAGCTTGTGTGACTTGGTTTATAAAAAGAGAAGATCCAAACTGCACAAGAAGGGGAATTAAAAAAAGTTTTCCAAAAATTTTCCAATTGGCAAATGTAAAGACTGTGGATTCCTTTAAAACAGTCCAGGCAGATAAGGATTTCATTTCAAGCTGCTCCTCAGCATCCAGGAGGTTTTTTCTCGAATATCAATTTGGCCGATAACAACATCAAAAGTGGATTCATCCCCATGTGTATGGGCAATCTTCATGGCCTCATAAAGTGTTTTAAGAAGGTCTTCATATCCCTTTAAAAGAAAAGCAATCATCTTTTCTGCGGACATTTGGGGACCTGTATAGGATTCAACTGTTGCCAGTTTTTGAAACTCTTGAAAGCTTCCCGGGGCATACGCACCCAAGGCTCGAATTCGTTCAGCCAAAGTATCCGCATCTTCGTATAACATCCCATACTGCTTTTCAAACATGAGGTGAAGCGAATAAAAATTAGGGTCTTCCACATTCCAGTGGCATTTGTGTGTGTTTAGATAGAGCGTAAATGTATCGGCCAATGCCCGAGATAAAATGGCAATGACCTCTTTGTTTGGTTTCATGAAATGTCTCCCTTAATTTAACCGTAAGGTATCTCTGGGGACTTGTCAATTGCGGGGGAATGTTGATATTTTGTTCGTTATGAAAAAGCCGTTTACCTTAGATGCTTTTTTGGAAACCCAAAGAGATAGATTCTTTCTTTGGACACCGGTTTTTTTCGCCCTTGGGATTGCCATTTATTTTTCTCTATCCGTAGAGCCTCTTTTAAAAATTTCTTTGCTTTGTGCGGCAGGATTTTCCCTTGTCTTGATCGCTTCTTTTTTGACAGACCATCTTTTGGTGAGATTTTTTTGCTGGGCTTTCGTTCTCGTGGGGGCAGGGTTTTTTATGGCTCAAGCAAGGACGCATTGGGTCAAAACCCCCTCTCTGTCAAAATCAATGAGGCCAACTCTTGTATCTGGAATTTTGGAGGAGGTAAAAGAGACGGAGTATGGGAAAAAGATTTTTATTAAAGTTCAATCTATTGAAGGCTTATCAAAAGAACGGCTTCCTAAAAAAATCCAACTGGTAATGAAATTAAAAACAGACACATCTCTTATGGCGGGAGACTTTGTAGAGCTCAAGGCAAAGCTTCTCCCTATTGCGGGCCCCGTAATCCCAGGAGGGTTGGATTTTCGACGAAAAGCGTTCTTTAATCAAATTGGAGCCACAGGGTATATTCTGGATATTAAACAAATTATTCCTCACCAAGAAAATACGGTTCAAACCTATATATCCCGAACCCGACATCATTTGACTGAGAATATCAATAAAGTATTGAAGGGTCAGGAAGCAGCCATTGCCACTTGCCTTATTGCAGGGGAAAGTCCGGGGCTATCCCAAGAAACGCGTCGTGTGTTTGCGGACACAGGGACCTCTCATATCCTGGTGATTGCGGGGCTGCATCTGGGGTTGATCGGTGGATTTTTCTTTCTGTTAAGTCGGTTGATTTTGGGCATTTTCCCCCCGTTTCTGCTCAGGTTTTCACTGAGGAAATGCTCTGGGTTTTTGGCGCTTATGGGGAGTTTTGTTTATCTCCATATTTCGGGGGCCGCAATTCCTACACAGCGTGCCTTCATTACCTTTTCTATTGTCATGGGGGCGGTGATGCTTGATCGTAATCCCCTTTCCATGCGTCTTGTCTCTATTGCGGCCATGATTATTTTGGTTTTGACGCCGGAGGCATTATTGACGGCCAGTTTTCAGCTTTCCTTTGCAGCGGTAGTGGGGTTGATTGCGTCTTATGAAAGGAGCTTTTTCCAATTTAAAAGGTTTCAGTTTTCTCCTCTTCTAAAAAAGATTGTGACTTATGGGGTGGGAATTTTCAAATCCAGTTTGGTGTCTTCTTTGGCTACATTGCCTTTTACGGTTTTTCATTTTCATAAATTTACTCTTCAATCTGTCACAGGGAATGGTCTTGCTATTCCTTTGGTGGGGGCGTGGATCATGCCCATGGGTCTTTTATCAACGCTTTGTTCCTTTTCTGAAACTCTTCAAACGTTTTTTTTGAAACGTATGGGGGAGGGGATTGTAATCATGGAACGCGTCATCGTTTGGTGTTCAGAGCTTCCTGGGTCTGCCATCTATGTTCCTCAAATATCGATGCTTTCCTTAAGTCTGGTGAGTTTGGGAGGGTTGTGGCTCTGCCTTTGGCGTCACAAGCTTCGATGGATGGGAATTCTCCTGATGGCAACCGGCATAGCCTTGGTGTTTACCACAGATGTGCCTTCTGTATTTATTTCAGGTGATGCGAGAATCGTAGGCGTTGTGGAGAAAGAATATTTCTTCATCTCTTCTAACCGGACAGATACGTTTTTGGCAAATGTATGGAGTGGTTTTGCGGGAATCAAACCAGGTCATATCCATACCTGGCGGAAGGCTCCTCAGGTTCAATGTGTAGGTCACAGCTGTTTGTTTAAAACAAAGGACTTTACGGTGGGGTGCTTAAAAGATCTCGAGCATCTCGATGATTTTTGTGAAAGCTCTAATATCTTGATTAGTGAAGCTCCTTTGCGAGGGCTGCGAAAAGCTTGCAAAGGCCCTCAGATTATCATTGATCGATTTGATGTGTGGAAACAGGGGGCGCAGGTGATTTTTTATAAAAACCGCAAACTTTTTCTGGATCGAGCGGCCCATGGGGTTGGGCAGAGGCTTTGGGCGCAGAGATCTTAAAACCCTTGCAAAACCAACATTTCCCATGTAATCTGCTTATATTTTAGGCAGTTTTTATGAATTTGTGCATTGATTCTATCCAATTAGACTCACCCGTTATCCTGGCCCCCATGTCGGGTGTTACAGATCTTCCTTTTCGTCGTTTGGTGAAAAGATATGGTGTGGCGCTTGTCGTATCTGAAATGATTGCCAGTCGGGCCATGATTTTGGAGACTCGTCAATCCATGCTGAAGGCGAAGCATGACTTGGAAGAATTCCCCATGGCTGTACAATTGGCGGGCTGTGAACCAGACGTTATGGCAGAAGCGGCGAAACTCAATGAAGATCGGGGAGCCCGCATTATTGATATCAATATGGGATGCCCCATGAAGAAAGTGACGAATGGATATGCGGGTTCAGCCCTCATGCGAGATGAACTGCTGGCTGCACGCATTATTGAGGCAACCGTCAAAGCGGTAAAACTTCCTGTGACCTTGAAGATGCGTATGGGCTGGAATCACGAATCTTTAAATGCCCCGAAACTGGCCAAGATTGCTGAAGAGAGCGGCGTGAAGATGGTAACAGTTCATGGCCGCACACGGTGTCAGCTCTATAATGGCGTGGCCGATTGGAAATTTATCCGGACGGTGAAGGATGCGGTTTCCATTCCCGTTGTGGGAAATGGAGATGTGAAGACGCTTGAAGATGCCACACGGCTTTTGGAAGAATCTGGGGCTGATGGCGTGATGATTGGGCGGGGGAGCTATGGGCGCCCTTGGTTCTTATCTCAGGTGATTGAATTCTTGAAGACAGGAGAACGCGTAGAGAATCCCGGGCTTGACCAACAGCTCTCTATTATTCTAGAGCATCTAGATCTGATGATAGAGCATTATGGTGAACGCACGGGGTTGCCCATGTTTCGTAAGCATTTGGGGTGGTATAGTCGGGGACTCCAAAATTCGGCAGAATTTAGAGTCACTCTGAATCAAATCGAAACAGCTAAAGAGTTGAGAGAAAAAATCAGAAGTTTTTATTCTTTTCTGCTTGATGAAGTGGCATGATTGACAAGATAAGTAGAGAAGCTTCAATGGAAAAAAAGAAACAGGATAGAAGTCTCGGGGTTTTGGTTCAGGAGTACTTAGAGTCCTACTTTCGTGCCCACAACCAAGACCTAAGCTTGAGGAATTTGCATGAGACAATTGTGAAGGAAGTGGAAAAACCCTTGATCCTTCTTGTCCTTGAGAGAACAAAATATAACCAATCAAAAACAGCCTCAATACTGGGAATTAATCGCAATACTTTGAATAAGAAAATTAAAGATTTAGGAATTTTGTTTAAAGATGCTAAACCCAAAAACCTCTAACAGCTTTCGAGCGTTTATGACTAAAAAGAGGATGCGGGGTATTTCCATCGCCTTGGCAGCTCTTGCCCTCTTTTTGGGGGTTGTTACTTTTAGCATCTTGAGTGGATTTAAAATTTTTGGTATCCAGCCAAAATATTTGCTTGCCATTCTTGCTGCCGATGTGACTGTTCTTTTGCTGCTGGGTATTACTCTGTCTAAGAAATTGGTTGAGCTCTGGGTGGAGCGGCGTCAAGGACTGGCTGGCTCCAAAATCCACGTGCGATTTACCATGCTTTTTGGATTTTTGGCCGCTATGCCCGCCATTATTATGACCATTTTTTCCATTACATTCTTTCATTTTGGTATTCAGGAGTGGTTTAGTGACAAGGTTAGGTCTTCTCTGCAAGAATCTGTGGCCGTTGCAAAATCCTATGTGGAAGAGCATCAACATCATGCGGCCAAAGATGCAAGCCTCATGGCTCAGGATGTTGTCAGAGAGTTTTCTCGTCTTGTTAAAAGTCGTCAGGAATTTGATCGATATCTGACCCTTATTTCTTCCATTCGATCTTTGACGGAGGCCATTGTTTTCGTAAAAAATCAAGATGAGTCACATTTGCTGGGACGGTCTAATTTGACCTTTGCCTTACAGTTTGAAGTGGTCCCTGAATGGGCATTAGAAATGGCCGACTCAGGAAAAGTGGCTGTTCTTAATAGTCAGTATCACGACAGAGTGCGCGCGCTTATCCGGTTGCCTGGGCTGCATAATGCCTATCTTTTTGTAGGGCGCACCGTGGATCCTGCTGTTTTAGAGCATTTAAAGAAGGCAGAAGAAAGTTTCAAACAGTATAACGTGTTAGAAGGACAAAGAACTGGATTTGAGCTTATTGTTATCATCTTTTTTGCGGTGGTAGCGCTGCTGCTTTTGGGAGTCGCCATTTGGTTGGGGCTGATGGTGGCCAGCCAGTTTATTTTGCCCATTCGGCATTTAATTGATGCATCCGAAAAAATTCGTGCCGGAGACTTGGGTGTTCGTGTTCCTGAAAAGAAGACAAAAGACGATGGAGATGAGTTTTATTTGCTGAGCTATTCCTTTAATCGCATGGCGCGACAGCTTCAAAAACAACAAAAAGATCTTTTGTTGGCCAATACAAAACTTGAGGAAAGACGTCGATTTATTGAATCAACCTTAGAGGGCGTATCCTCCGGAGTCGTAAGGCTTGATAAAAGAGGTCGTATTCTTTACCCAAATCAAATTATTTCTGAGCTATTTGGGGTAGATTTCAATAAAAATATAGAAAAGAAACTGGGGGACGTAATTCCCGGTCTTGCAGACCCTTTGAAAAATGCTTTGAAGCTTAAGCATCCTTTGTTTGAAACCCAGGTAACTTTCATACACAAAGGCATAAAGCAGACATTTTTGATGCATGTGGTGGCGGAACATACGGGGAATGTTATCACGGGCTATGTGGTGACACTTGATGAAGTTACAGGGCTGATTGCGGCACAAAAACAAGCGGCATGGGCGGATGTGGCACGCCGTGTGGCCCATGAGATTAAAAATCCTTTAACTCCTATCCATCTTGCAGCGGAACGCCTGAAAAGCAAGTATTTCAAGCAAATCAAGGAATCTCCTGCGGTTTTCCTCGAGTGCGTCGATACAATTATTCGACAGGTCACATATATTGGGCATATGGTGACAGAGTTTTCTGCCTTTGCGCGTATGCCGATTCCTATTTTTAAGAAAATAGATATTAATTCAATCTGCGAGCATATCTTCATAATGCAGAAAAATTCATTTTCAAAAATTCATTTTGAATTAAAAAAGTGGCATGTTCCTTTGTTTTTAAACTGTGATGAGCGTCTTATTAGCCAGGCTCTCTTGAATGTTGTCAAAAACTCCATAGAGGCATTATTGGAAGATGTTGCTATGGAGGGCAAAGAAAGAAAGATTACAATCTCTGCCAAAGAGACAGAAAATGAGATTATCCTGCAGGTGGAAGATAATGGTCCAGGGTTCCCTCTTGATACCAAGGAGAACTTGATAGATCCTTATGTGACAACGAGATCTAAAGGAACCGGGTTGGGATTAGCCATTGTTCATCGTATTATGGAAGACCATAATGGAAGGTTGGATCTAGGGAATAGAAAAGATGGTCGAGGAGCCTTAGTTTCTTTAGAGTTTTCAAAATTTGAAGACTTGTGATAAAATACTTGAGGCTAGGGGAATTTATTATTTAAAATGACTTACAATATTTTAATTGTGGATGATCAAGAAGATATCCGTCAGCTGCTTTCTTCCATTTTAGAAGATGAAGGATATGACGCCCATGCGGTTTCAACGGGGCAAGAAGCGTTCGACTATATCAGCTCGAATCGCCCCAATCTCGTTATTTTGGATGTCTGGTTAAAAGATATTCACTTTGATGGGCTTCATTTTTTAGAAATCATTAAGCAGACTTACCCTAATTTGCCCGTCGTTATGATTAGCGGTCATGGTACCATCGAAACGGCTGTTAATTCTTTGCAGAAAGGGGCCTATGACTTTATCGAAAAACCTTTTAAGATAGAGCGGTTATTGAATATTGTCTCTAAAGGAATAGAGTTTTCCAGGCTTAATCAAGAGTTGGAGATGTTAAGGCAGGGTGCGGAAGAGACGGAAGAATTAGAAGGCGAGTCTCCCCAAACAATGTCTTTGAGGCAAACGATAGAACGTCTCAGCAAAAATAATAGCCGTGTTCTCCTTGAGGGGGAAGCGGGAGTGGGCAAAGAAACAATCGCAAGGCTTATTCATAAGCACTCATCTCGTAAAGACCAACCTTTTGTGGTTATTAATTGCTCTAACTTAAATCCGGGTTCCTTCGAAGGGGATTTCTTTGGGAGAGAGGGGAAATCGGAATCAGGGGGAGTTACCATAAGTCTGGGGCTCCTAGAGCGCGCGGACAGAGGAACGCTTTATTTGGATAATATCCAAGACATGCCTCTTGAAACTCAATCTAAAATTTTGCAAGCAATTCAGGAACAAAAATTTTATCGAGTGGATGGACGTAAGCCTATCCATGTGAATGTCCGTGTAACTTCTGCCACAAGTGTGGATCTAAAAAAACGTATTTCTGAGGGATTATTTCGACAAGATCTTTACTATCGACTCAATGTTGTCTCTTTGGGGGTCCCCTCTCTTGCCAGTCGTCGAGAGGATGTAAAAAGCCTAGTGGATCTTTTTTCAAAGAAGATCGGTCAAAAGATGGGCATTCCTGCCAAAAAGTTCTCCAAAGAAGCAATGGCTTCTTTAGAGGCCTATCATTGGCCAGGGAATATCCGTCAGTTACAAAATGTTGTGGAATGGGTGATGATTATGCACCCTGAGGAAACAGAAGTTCTGGTGCATCAGTTGCCAGGGGAAGTTCAGTTGAGCAGCCAAAAAGAAGTTGAAGAAGTGATGGATGCGAATCTGTTGCTAGGCCTTCAGTTGAAAGAAGCCCGAGAAGAATTTGAGAAAACGTATATTGCGCTTCACGTTAAACGATTCAATGGAAATATTTCCAAGACCGCCGCTGCCATTGGAATGGATAGAACTGCGTTGCATCGCAAAATAAAACTGTTAACTTTACCCGAAGCACACTCCAAATCTCCCCTTGAGGCAGGATAGTCTCCATGAAAGCAATCATTTGTGGAGCTAACCAAATCGGCTACAACATAGCAGCCTATTTGGCCGCAGAAGAGAATGATATTGTTGTGATCGACGAGTCTCCGGAGCGTATTGCCTATGTTCAAGAGACATTGGACGTAAGGGCCGTTTTAGGCAGGGGATCCCATCCGGAAGTTCTGCGGTCGGTGGATGCAGGATCCGCCGATATCCTCATTGCAGTTATGCCTTCTGATGAACTCAATATTCTGGCCTGCGAGGTGGGGGCTTCCCTTTTTAATATTCCTGTAAAAATTGCCTATATCCGGAATCAAAGTTATTTAAACTCCGAATGGATTACGGAGAAAAAGGGCCATATCCCCATAGATTACATCATCTCTCCCGAAAGGCAGGTGGCCCAGGTTATTTTATCCAATTTAAAAATTCCTGGGGTGTTGCAGGTTATTAACCTAAAGAACCCTTTGGCGGTGGTATTGAATATCCATTTTCATGAACATAGTTCCATGAATAATATTTTGCTTCGCCAAATTGGGGAGCAGTTCTCTGATTTGCCTTTTTGTGTTTTGGGAATTTTAAGGAATGATCGCTTGATAATTCCACAGGCACAGGATCAATTTATGGCAGGAGATGAGGCTTATATCTTAGTTGGTCGAGAAAAGCTTTTAAGATTTTTATCTATTTTTGGTATTAGGTCTGACCCTTTAAATAAAATTATTGTGGCCGGAGGCGGGAACGTAGGTCTTTACCTTGTGGAAGGTATTTTACGCGAAATGCCAGGAGTGGTTGTTAAGATTATTGAACAAAATCGAGACAGGGCCCAACTTTTGGCGCAAACACTGGAAAATGTTGTTGTGTTGCACGGCAACGCCATCGATATCAATGTTTTGAAAGAAGCAAATGTGTCCCAAAGCGATATGTTTTTAGCGCTTACCAATGATGATGCGGCAAATATTTTGTCTTCTTTATTAGTTAAAAACTTGGGAGGAAAGTGGGTCACAACCCTTGTCAGCAATATGATGTACCCCAAATTTTTACCCTCTTTGGGCGTTGATAGTATTCTGAATCCTGGGTTTATTACCATCTCAAATATTTTAAACCATGTCAGGCGAGGGGATATTGCCTCAGCCCATGTTTTACAAGGAGAGTTGGGAGAAATATTTGAAGCAAAAGTGGCTCTTGGGTCTAAGTTGATCGGTGAAAAATTTCAAACCCTCAATGACATAGACAAGTCTATAGTTGGAGGGGCCGTGAGGGATGGAGAATTTTGGATTCCACAGTCAGAAGAACTTATAGAAGAAGGGGATCATTTGATTCTACTTGTGGGAAGTGAAGACCTTGGCCGAGTAGAAAAATTCTTTCGGACCAGGAAATGAGCCGCCATGTCTGAAATCCTTGATTCAAAAGTCTGTCTAGATCCCATCGCAATCCTGTTTGATTGGGATGGGGTTTTAGCTGACACAAAAGATGTTCTGAAAGAAGCCTATTTAAATACTTTTTCAGAAATGCAGCTGGAACCTTTTGCCTTCGATGCGTTACATCAGCTACCCGGAACGTCCTTAAGAGATTATTTCCCCCTTATTTTTCAAGCAAGAGCTCTTGAGGCCGAGAAAATATTCTACAAGCATGTTTATGAGACCCATTTAAAGTTTTTGAAACCTATGGCAGATGCTCAAAGTCTCCTAGAATGTATAAAAAAAATTGGGTTACCCATGAGTATTGTGAGTAATAAGAGAGGGGATATTTTAAGAAGCGAAGTTCAACATTTAGGATGGAGTCATTATTTCTATAGAATAGTTGGATCTAAAGACTGTGAAAAAGATAAACCCTCCCCATTACCTGCTTATTATGCTTTAGAGGGAAAAAACATTAGCTTGCCAAATGAGGCAATATGGTTTATAGGTGATTGGGCAGCGGATATGGAATGTGCGCATCGTGCCGGGGTGACCCCGGTGCTCATGAACAACCCAACGTTAAAGAGCGATGAAAGCTTTTTGTTCAGGCCGAAGATTTACGTGGATTCGTGTCTTGATCTTGAGAGGCTTATCTCTCAACGTAAAGGCCACCGCTGAGAGTTATTGGCAGCATCTGGGAATGGATAAATTATGACAACAGAAAAAAAACAAAGTACGCAAGACGCATTTTTAAATCATGTTCGCAAGTACAAGATTAATTTGACCATATTTTTGGTAAATGGAATCAAATTGCAAGGGATTATTACAGGGTTTGATAGTTTTTCAATCATGTTGAGGAAAGACCAGCACCTTCAATTGGTTTATAAGCATGCAATCTCCACGCTTATGCCAAATGATCCGGTTAAGCTTCATGAGGATTCAGAAGATAGTTCTTCTGAGTAGTGAAAGATTCTTAAGAGACTTTATAAAAAGGGGGCTTTATGCCTCCTTTTTTCGAGTAAAGCTTGACGAAGAGCTGAAAAGTCGCTTTAAATAGCGAGAGCATTTTTGGAAATGAGCGGGTGTGGTGAAATTGGTAGACACACTAGATTTAGGTTCTAGCGGCGAAAGCTGTGGGGGTTCAAGTCCCTCCACCCGCACCAAACTGTATGAAATTGGAAATTGGGAAGTTGGACTATGAATAATATCACAATCAAGGAAATAAAATCTCAGGGCCTTTTGAGGGCTTATGAGGTCAGTATTGCTGGAAAGCACATAGAAGGTGTTTTTGATGAAGTGCTGAAGAAAAAAGCAGCAACTACGTCTATTCCTGGATTCCGTCCTGGGAAGGTAAATCCAGAGGTTGTGAGACAAAGACGCGGCAAAGAGATTCTGAACGAAGTTTTAGAAGAGCTTGTGGATAAATCTTCACAAGATGTCATTTCACAATATAAATTGACGCCTTCTACACAACCCCATTTCCATCCTGTGGAAGCCTATGAAAAGGGCAAAGATTTTAAATACACTCTCCATGTGGAGGTTTTGCCTGAAATTGAGCCTTTAGATTTTACATCCATTACGATTCCTTTTTATAAGATTAAAATGGACCCTAAGAAATTAGATTTCTTTAACCAGCTTCGGGCAGAGGCATCTGGGGAAACTGTGGCCATTTCTGAAAAACGTAAGACAAAGATGGGAGATTTTGTTCTCATTGATTTCAAAGGATTTGTCGATGGTAAGCCTTTGAAGGGGGGAGAGTCTCAAGATTTTGAACTCGAACTTGGGGGCGGTCAATTCATCCCTGGGTTTGAAGAGGGGCTTGTGGGAGTTTCTGCGGGGGAAAAAGCGCGCATTAATGTTAAATTCCCGGATGCCTATCAAGAAAAAAGCATCGCGGGGAAGCCTGCAGAATTTGATGTTTTTGTGAAAGAGATTCGTGAAAAAGTTCCCTCAGAAATTAATGATGCGCTGGCTGAAAAGCATGGATATAAAAGCGTGGCAGAGATGACTCAGGCAAACGAAGCATATCTGGTGGATATGAATGCAAAGATGTCTAAAGATCAAGCAAAGCAAGACATTCTTGATAAATTGGCAGAAATCTATGATTTCATGCTTCCTCGGAGCATGGTAAATTTGGAGTTCAGAAATATCTGTTATCAGTTGGAAAGTGAAGTTGAGCCCAGTAAGCGTAAGGAATACAAAGAAAAGAACCTAGCGGATTGGGAAAAAGAATACTTCCCAATCGCCGGACGTCGGGTTCTTTTGGGTCTTGTCTTAGCTAAATTGGCTAAAGAGTATAATCTTGTTGTTGAAGATAAAGAAATTCATGCAGCAATCATGCAGGAAGCGCAAAAACATCCAGGGCAAGAAGCTCAGATCTTTAAGCATTATCGGGATTATCCACAAACCGTTGAGCATCTGCGAGCGAATATTCTTGAATCTAAGGTCATCGACTTTATTCAAAAAAATGTTAAACTCGAAGAGAAAGAGATTAGCGAGGAAGATTTGGCCAAGCTCCAAAAGGAGCGGATGGATCTTTTAGAGTCTAGTCAGAGAACATATAAAGTGGAAACAGAGGAGGGTCTATGTCAGATGCATTAAATACCTATATGAATACGTTGGTTCCTTACGTTGTCGAGCAGACGGCGCGGGGGGAACGTTCCTACGATATTTATTCTAGGTTGTTGAAAGAACGTATTATTTTTTTGGTAGGCGAAGTCAATGATTATACGGCCAGTTTGATCTGTGCTCAGCTTTTGTTTTTGGAAGCTGAAAACCCTAAGAAAGATATTTCTTTTTATATCAACTCTCCTGGCGGCGTTGTAACGGCAGGACTCGCCATTCTTGACACCATGAACTACATTAAGGCGGATGTTTCAACAGTCTGCATTGGGCAGGCGGCCTCCATGGGATCTCTTCTTTTGACTGCAGGGGCTAAGGGAAAGAGATTTTGTTTGCCAAACTCTCGGGTGATGATCCACCAGCCGCATGGCGGGGCTCGGGGACAGGCAACGGATATTGAGATTCAAGCGCGTGAGATCATATCTCTCCGTCAGAGGCTCTATGATATTTACGTAAAGTGCACAGGGCAATCTATGAAAGTTATCGCCGATGCATTGGAACGAGATCGGTTCTTAAGCGCAGAAGAAGCCAAGGACTTTGGTTTGATCGATGAGATTGTAACCAGCCGTCCAAAATCTTCCGAGACTGTGGAGAAGGTGAGTACCTCTTCTTAAAGGGTGCCTGGGTTAGACAGAGAAGGAATGCGGAGCTTAAAAGAAACTAACTTGTTTAGGTACTATAAGGCCCCTGTTTCTAAGGAAGCTTTTCGTCCCTGCTGTAAGTCCGGCTGTTTGGGAGAAGGGCTTCACAAGGCCCTCTCTGACCCTAGAGTTTCCACGTCTATTCAGTGGATGTGTTTCGATCATGTGGTGGAACATAATAAAACCCTTGATTACTTTAAGGGTATGGACACGGAAGCCATCGAACGAGAACTCGCGCTTGACCGTGTTTGGGGTCTTTCCACCCGCCCTATAGGGCTTTCGAAAGGAGGGGACCTCTATGGAAAAGCATCCCATGCCTTTCAAAATTTTTTTTCGGAAGATCGGAGTGCGTCTGCCCCTGAAATTCCAGAGTCCATAAAAGATTCTTTAAAGATTCTGGAGGTTCGCTTTCCCATTTCTCTATCAGATTTAAAAAAAGCCTATAAAGTTCAAGTTAAAAGGCATCATCCTGATCTGAATCACGGCAAAAAAGAAGCGGAAGAAACCTTAAAGCGTATTAATGTTTCCTATAAAATTCTTAAAGATTTTCTTGGGAAATAATGATTAAGCAATCGTCTTATATCCTTTTAGCACTTCTTTTAGGAGTCAGCTTTTATTTTGGCCTTTCGTCCTATGGCCTTCTGAATAATAATGAGGGGCTGTATGCGGAAATTTCCTGGGAAATGCTAGCAGATGGCACTATCATCATTCCTCATTTAAATGGCGTTCCTTACATTGAAAAACCGCCTCTTTTGTATTGGTTGGTAGCCTTGAGCTTTAAAGTTTTTGGCAAATCAGTTTTAGCAGCAAGACTGATCCCAGCAACTTTTGGAATGCTTACTTGCCTTAGTCTCTTATGGTTTTGTCGTAGTCGGCAAAAAATGAAGGAAGGGTTTTTAGCCGCTGTGATCTTAGCAACCTCCATGGGCTTTATAATCTTTTCTCGGATGGTGTTTTTTGATGGAATTTTAACGGCTTTTCTGACCTGGTCGCTCCTAAGTTTTTATAAATTCTACGAAGGAGGACAAAAAGTTTTTCTCAGAATTCTTTTTGTGAGCAGCGCTTTTGCGGCGCTTACAAAAGGCCTCGTAGCCTTGGGGCTCCTAGGCCTTGTGATTCTCATCTTTTTGTGGGTTAGGGGAGAGCTAAAACTTCTACTCAAGATGATGGATCCTCTGGCCATAGGGCTCTTTCTGCTAATTTTTCTGCCCTGGCATATTCTAGCGGCTCTACAGGATAAGAATTTTTGTTGGTTCTATTTTATCAATGAGCATTTTCTAAGATTTCTTTCCAAGCGAGAACCTCGGGATTATTATTCTGGCCCTCTGTACTATTATCTTCCTCGTTTAGCTGCATACCTTGTGCCCTGGGTCTTTTTCATGCCCTTTTTCATACGTAAGGCATATTACAAAAAAGATTCTCCTCTGAATCTTTTCCTCTGCATTTGGTTTTTTGTTTTTCTGCTCTTTTTCTCCGTCTCCCAAGCAAAAGCAAACTACTATATGATGGTGGGGCTTCCGCCTCTTGTTTTATGGATGGCGTCTTTCCTCGAAGGTTATCCCTATAGACAGTGGATTTTGACCCTATCCGTTGGAATATCCACGATCTTAACCCTAGGGGGTATTTATTACATGCACGAAAAAGGAAGTCCTTTTTCTATGAAGAAGGGCTCTGTTTTTTTAAACGACCCGACCCGCCCCGTGTATCTGTATAAAAGATTTGAAGATCTTTCATCTCTGCCTTTTTATCTGGATCGAAAAGTTCCTATTGTGGATAGCCAAAGCCAAGATCTTTTATATGGACAAGTGAATCGCCCCAACTCTCCCCTATTCCTAAGAAAGGAAGAAATCAAGCCTCATGGGTTTATGGTGGTGCATAAACGAGATTTCTCAGAGTTTTCTAATGCATTTGCAGATTCATACAAACCCATATATGATGAAAAAACATATACAATTTTTGAGGACATAAAATGACTTTTCCCTTTTTAGACACCTTTCGTATTTATCTAGACCGTCGGCTCATTATCATTTTGCTGTTTGGATTTTCCAGCGGACTTCCTCTTTTGCTTATTGGATCAACACTTGCCTTTTGGTGTTCAAAAGTTGGGGTTGATAAAGCAACCATTGGTCTCTTTGCCTTAACGGGATTTCCCTACATTTGGAAGTTTTTGTGGGCGCCTTTCTTGGACCGAATGAAAGTTCCTTTTTTGGGAAAAGTCATGGGACGCCGTCGTGGGTGGCTATTTGTTGTGCAGGTCTGCTTGGCTGTGGCTATTTTCGCCATGGGCTGCAATCCTCCCGAAGTCAGCCTCTGGCATACGGCCCTATGTGCTGTGTGTGTGGCATTCTTTTCTGCGACTCAAGATATTTTGGTGGATGCGTATCGCATTGAATCTTTGCCTGTGACAGAATATACCGCTGGTGGAGGTGCAGAAGTGTTTGGATATCGCATGGGTATGATTGTGGCAGGGGGAGTTGCCCTTGGGTTATTTGATCATTACAGTTGGCAGACGGTCTATACATTTATGGCCATGTGCATGGGAGTTGGAATTTTGACCACTCTTTTCTGCAAGGAGCCGGAAGCTTCTAAAACAGTGAAAACAAAAGCAGATTCCCCAGTGGAGGCATTCAAGACAGGATTTTTGATGCCATTTTTGGATTTCGTAAAACGTCCTGGTTGGTATTGGATTTTTGCGTTCATTATTTTGTATAGAGCCACAGACTATCTCATCGGAAAGATGGCAACGGTCTTCTATCAAGAGATTGGGTTCACAGGAACAGAAATCGGGATGGCAGCCAAGACCATAGGAATCTGGATGGCAGTTGCTGGAGGTCTCATAGGGGGCGCCATTGGGTATCGGATTGGGATCATGAAAACCATGCTGTGGGGAGCTGTCGTTCATGTGGTGTCCAACGGATTCTTCTTGTTGCTGGCAGAACAAGGAAAGTCCATGCCCTTGCTCTATACAACCGTCATTTCTCAGGAGATTTCTGGAGGGATCATGACCAGTGCCTTTGTGGCGTACCTCTCCAGGTTGTGTAATGCCCAGTTTTCAGCTACTCAGTATGCGTTGTTCTCAGCGCTTATGTCCATTGGGCGCATTTATGTGCAAGCAGGGTCTGGATTTTTGGCAGACAGCTTCGGCTGGCCCATGTTCTTCATCGTGTGCAGCTTAGGGTCTATTCCTGGGCTTTTGATTCTCCTTCATCTGATGAAGAAAGATCCCATTAAGTAGAAAAAATGCCATGTCAAAAAAAATAGGATTTTGGCCCGTCTTTGGCCTGGTTACAGGTAGCCAAATTGGTTCGGGGATCTTTATTTTGCCCACGGCTTTAGCGCCTTTTGGGTTTTATGCCCTATTGGGGTGGGTGATTTCAGGCCTCGGTGCCATTGCACTTGCGTTCGTGTTTGCAGAGCTCTGCAGTCGTTTTCCAGAAACTGGAGGCCCCCATGCTTATGTGGATAACGTCTTTGGGAAAACAGCAGCATTTTTTACGGGGTGGACGTATTGGCTGATTTCGTGGGTTAGCTCTACGGTTGTGGTAATTGCCTGTGCTGGTTATTTAAGCCCTCTTCTTGGAAATACATCCAAAGGAATGGATCTGGCGCTTGAGCTTTTTCTGATGGGAGGTGTCACTGCTCTTAATTTCTTAGGCGTTAAAGCAGCCTGCCGAGCTGAATTTTTTCTGACTCTTTTAAAATTTGTCCCCCTCATTCTTGTTCCTCTTGCCGCTTTGTTTTTCTTTCAGGCGGATCATTTCCAAATTACCTCGGCGGTTAAAGAAGTGGGGAGTGTTTCTCTTTTGTCTAAGGTGACATTGCTGACTTTATGGGGGTTTATTGGTCTTGAGTCGGGGACTGTGCCAGCAGCTTCCATTGATCGGCCAGAAAAAACAATCCCTCGGGCCATTGTGATTGGAACCATTTCTGTGGCAGTTCTTTATTGCCTCAACAGTTTGGGTATCATTGGCATTTTACCTCCTGAAGTCTTGGCCAATTCAAAGGCGCCGTACGTGGAGGCCGCAACCTTTATGTTAGGCTCTGGATGGAATATTCCCTTCTGCATTATTGCATCCATTGTATGTTTGGGGACATTAAATGCTTGGACTCTGTCGAGCACTCAAGTGGCATTGGGGTTAGGGGAGGAAAGATTTTTCCCGAGGCTTCTCAGTGGACAAAATTCAAAAGGAGTCCCCGTTTGGTCTCTTTTGATTAGTAGTTTTGGGATTTGTATTTTGCTCATCTCCTCATCATCCGCCTCTTTTGCAGAGCAAATTAATGCCATCATTGATACCTCTGTGACATGCTTCTTATTTGTTTATGGCATTTGCGGTTTGGCGTATCTGAAGCTTCTTTTAAGAGATAAGGGAACAATTTTTCAATGGGCTTATGCCCTGGGAGCAATAGGATTTGTGTCCTGGATTTTGAGCCAGACTACGCTTTCAAATTTCCTGTGGGCGCTGCTGTTCCCGATGGCGGGTATTCCTGTTTATATGATGCAGCGCAAGATCTTCTTAAGCCCTACCCAAGAACCTCTGGATTCCAATCAGTCCTGAGAAGGACTTATATCCACTAACTTTTCACAGAGAGGCCTTGGTTTTGATTTGTGAGCCCTATCATAAGACGAAATAAGAGCGGCCAAGAAAGCCGCTTTCAGAAAATTTTTCATAACCTATAGCCCCTAAAAATGATACTATTAGGAAAGTAAAAGATTATTGAAATATCAAAAAGAAGTTAGGTAACGTCAATTCGGGATTAGAGATGGGAGGAATGGGCATAAGGGCTTGATTTTTT
>CAZEUR010000026.1:0-16217 GCA_964515175.1 uncultured Holosporaceae bacterium
CTGTAAATTTAAAAAACCTTCCCTCAAACTCGATCTAATCCCGAACTGACGTTAGCTATTATGAGAAGAATTTCTTACGAACATCCAGTTGTTCCGCCACAAGTGTTGCACTTTAAACAGGTGCCATTTCGAACCAGCGTAAAGTTTCCACATTCTTTGCAGGCGTCACCCTCAAAGCCTTTCATACGAGCTTCCCGTACTTTTGCTGTTGAAGAGTGACTGCTTGACGATTCTTCCCCATAAGAGGTTGCTCCAACTTTAAGAGCAACAGCTGCCGTTTGCATTCCTGAGGCCTCCATAAAAGATTCCGCTACCACTTCTTCTCGATTGGAGGTCTTATGAAGAACGTAAACATTTTTGCGAATGTACCCATTACTGGTGACTTTATTCATCTGAGTCGCTTTTTCCATATCTTTTTCGGGATTTCCCAGTGTGTCGGGCAAAAGATCTGCCACATCTACGTGAGCCAGATCCGTGCGTCCTAGGTAAGAAATAGCTAATTCTCGAAAAACATAATCCGTGATGGATGTTGTCATTTTAATGGCATCATTTCCTGTCACCATGCCCGCAGGCTCAAATCGTGTGAAAGTAAAGGCCTCCACATATTCCTCTAAGGGCACACCATACTGGAGCCCCATGGAGATGGCGATGGCAAAGTTATTCATTAAGCTTCGGAATGCGGCACCTTCCTTATGCATGTCGATGAAAATTTCTCCCAATTTCCCATCTTCATACTCTCCGGTGCGCAAATAAACCTTATGACCTCCAATTTTCGCTTTTTGAGTATATCCTTTCCGACGTTGGGGGAGGGCGCGTCTTTCAGCAGACTGAATAATACGCTCCACAATACGTTCCACAACTTTTGTTGTTTGAATGGTTTGAGGGGCCTTCACAATTTCCTCCACCACATCCATGATGTCCTCTGACTCATCTGCAAAACTTACAGTATTAAGAGCTTGCGATAGCTTAGACCCATCTCTATAAAGGGCAGTTGCTTTCAAACCCAATTCCCAAGAGAGTAGGTAAGCTTTCTTACACTCTTCAATGGTGGCATCATTTTGCATATTGATGGTTTTTGAAATGGCACCTGACAAGAATGGTTGGGCTGCTGCCATCATGCGGATATGGCTTTCAATGGAAAGGTATCTTTTTCCAATGCGTCCACACCGATTGGCACAATCAAAAATAGCCAGATGTTCTTCTTTCAAAAGTGGAGCGCCTTCCACAGTCATAGTTCCGCAGCAGTAAATATTGGCTTGCTCAATGTCTGCTTTTGAGAATCCTAGAGCTGAGAGCATATCAAAAGAAGGGCTCTCCAGTTGTTCTGAGGAAAACTTTAGAGTTTCTGTGCAGAATTTTTCGCCCAAGCTCCACTTGTTGAAGGCAAACTTAATATCAAAGGCACTCTTTAAGGAAGATTCTAAAATCTTGAATTGGTCTGGGCCAAACCCTTTTTTCGCAAGATCTTTGAAATTGATCTTTGGAGATTTTTCAAGTGTTCCATGCCCAACCACATATTGGATGATTTTTTCAATCTCGTTGGGTGTATATCCTAAAGTCTTTAAAGCTAAAGGCACCATCTGGTTAATGATCTTAAAGTATCCCCCACCGGCGAGTTTCTTGAATTTTACCAAAGCAAAGTCTGGCTCAATTCCCGTGGTATCACAATCCATCACAAGGCCTATGGTTCCTGTGGGGGCAATGACTGTAGTTTGGGCATTGCGATATCCGTATTTCTCGCCCTCAGCCAAAGCGGAGTCCCAAGAATTTTGAGCGGCTTTCACGAGTTTTGGGAAAGGACAGTTTTTCATATCAAGAGGAACGGGTTGCATCTCAAGGTCTTCATACCCTTCCGCTTCTCCATAGCAGGCACGACGGTGATTGCGCATGACACGAAGCATGGCATGTTTATTATCCGCATATCCTTCAAAAGCCCCTAGTTCACGAGCCATTTCAGCGGATGTTGTGTAGGCAACACCCGTAAGGGCGGCGGTTAGTGCTCCGGCAAGAGCGCGGCCTTCTGCGCTATCGTAAGGAATGCCAAGAGCCATCAGAAGGCCTCCGATGTTAGCATAGCCAAGACCCAAAGTTCGGTATTTGAAAGTTCCTTCCGCAATTTCTTTTGACGGTAACTGAGACATTTCCACGGCAAGTTCGAGAGTTAAGGTCCAGAGACGTAAGGCATGAAGATATCCCTCCACATCAAACCCTGGCTCTAGACCTACATCTTGAGGTTCTTGGTAAAATTTCATCAAATTGAGAGAGGCAAGGTTACACGCTGTGTCATCCAAAAACATATATTCCGAACAAGGGTTGGATGAGTTAATTCGCCCATGATTGGGACATGTATGCCATTCGTTAACTGTAGTATCAAATTGAATCCCAGGGTCAGCACAAGACCATGCCGCATACGCAATTTTATTCCACAAGTCACCAGCTTTGATTGTGGAGTTTACTTTTCCATCTGTACGACGGATCAAATCCCAATCTTCATTCTTGAGCGCTTTACGGATGAAATCATTGGTCACGCGAACGGAATTGTTAGAGTTCTGTCCAGAAACCGTAGCGTAAGCCTCTGAATTCCAATCTGTGTCATAATCCTTGAAATCAAGAGTTGTTTCTCCTTGGGAAGCTAGTTGGAGGACTCGTTGGATATAACTGTCAGCCACCAACATCGTCCGCGCGTCCTTAATGGCCGCTTTTAGAGCTGGATTTTTATGAAGGTCTATTTCTGCCTTTTCTGGGTTCAGAGCATAGCAGGCCTTCATAATATTACTTAAATATTTTTTAGAAAGTTTAGATCCTGTGACCATGGCAGCCACTTTTTGCTCTTCTACTACCTTCCATTCAATGTATTCTTCAATATCTGGATGATCCACATTGACCACTACCATTTTGGCGGCACGTCTTGTTGTTCCTCCTGACTTAATGGCACCGGCAGCTCTATCTCCAATGCGGAGAAAACTCATAAGGCCTGAAGACTTGCCACCACCAGAAAGGGATTCTTTGTTGCCCCGCAGATTCGAAAAGTTAGTTCCTGTTCCAGAGCCGTATTTAAAAAGGCGCGCTTCTCGGACCCAAAGGTCCATGATGCCCCCTTCATTGACCAAATCATCTTGAATGCTTTGAATGAAGCAAGCATGGGGTTGGGGCCGCTCATAAGAACTGGGGGATTTCACAGCCATCTTTGTCTTGGGATCTACATAATAATGTCCTTGAGCTGGACCATCAATACCATAAGCCCAATGAAGGCCCGTATTAAACCATTGGGGAGAGTTGGGGGCCCCAAACTGTTGGCACAACATATAACGCATCTCGTCAAAATAAGCGCAGGCATCATCTTCGGAGGAAAAATAACCGCCCTTCCACCCCCAATAAGTCCAAGTTCCAGCTAGACGATCAAACACTTGCGTGGCAGAAATTTCACTCGTATATCTTTGATCTTCTGGAAGTTCTTTGAGAGCATCTAGATCTGCAGTGGAGCGATAGAGCCAGCTGGGAACGCCTTTTTCAGGCACAGGTTTTAGGACGGCGGGCACGCCCGCTTTGCGGAAATATTTTTGAGCTAAAACATCGGAGGCTACTTGACTCCAATTTTCAGGAACTTCGACGTCCTTTAGTTGAAAAACAACAGTTCCATCGGGATTACGAATTTCGCAAGTTGTCTTCTTAAATTTTATAGAAGAGTAGGGCGCTCTTTTCTTCTGGGCAAACCTGCGGTTTATTCGCATTATAAATCTCCAATTTAATTAATTTTCCACAATATGTAGATATGAACGAGAAGCTTTCGTCTATATCTTGATCTCAGAATACCCCGTTAACCTGGTTTGTCGCAAGAGATAATTTTATCGTTTTTGTAAATTTTTTTCTTGATCTTTAATCTTAAATATGTCCAGAGTACTTCATGCATGGATATGAGCAAAAATTAACAACAGCGATTAAGTATTATTTGGGTTTTTGTCGGAAGGCAGGCCAAGATCCTTATGGAAATCAGTACTATGAGGATCGCTATTTTCTTTTTAAAGGTCGGAAAAAATCTCGCCGATGGGTTGTATACAAGGGTTTAGCAGAAGGGTCTAAAGTGCCTGCAGAATGGCACGGATGGCTTCATAAAACCGTAACTCTAGCACCCTCTTATGAGGAGTGGATGAAGAAACCCTGGAAACGTACACATCTGCCAAATCTGTCTGGGACGGAAGAACAAAGAAAATTTTTTCAAAAAGAGGAAAAAACTGCCCATAAGGCTTGGCGCCCCCACTAGATCCGTGTACTATTAGAGAGTTAGGAGCAGAAAATGCGTGGAAATTTTGTTGAATTTATAACGGGGATGATAGTTGTTCTCATTTCTGTTTTTTTATTGGGTTATGGATATTTGGGAACTCGGGGTGACCGAGCGCAAGGATATGAGCTTCTTGTAAAGTTTGATCGGGCCGATGGGTTGGTTGAAGGAAGTGACGTAAAAGTGGGAGGTATTCGAGTGGGGACGGTCTCAAAACTTGTTTTGGATCCCCAATCTTATGAAGCACTTGTTCATATGAAGATAGATCCGCAAGTTCATTTGCCGACCGATAGCTCTGCCTCCATTGTGAGCGAAAATCTTTTAGGGGGGAAATACTTAGCCCTCGTGCCCGGTGGGGATGAAACCATGTTAAAACCTGGAGATACACTCCAATTTTCTCAATCTTCCATGATTCTGGAGTCCTTGATCGGGAAACTGATCTTTGATAATAAGGATAAGAATAAGGACGATAAGAAAGAATCCCACGCGAACTAAAGGCGCTCTATCTATAGATAAATATCGTCCTTCGTCAGGAAATCTTTCACATACGCCCCAACCCCCTCTTCAAGAGATGTAAAAGACTTCGTATATCCAGCCCGTTTGAGTTTATCCATCTTGGCTTCTGTAAAGTCTTGGTAGGCCACCTGGAGCGTCTCTGGCATGGGGATATACTGAATGTGGCTTTCGTCCTTGAAATCAAGAGTTTTCCCTTTAACAGCCTTATAAGTTGCCGCGGCCAAATCATTAAAGCTGCGCGCCTTTCCGGTACCCACATTAAAGAGGCCATTAACGTCTGGATGATCCAGCATCCACAACATCACATCAACACAGTCTTGCACATAAATAAAGTCTCGTAGTTGCTCTCCATCTTTGACTTCTTTGCGATGGGATTTGAAGAGACGAATGGGGCCGCCCCGTTTTAATGTCTCGAAAATCTGGACGGCCACGCTGCGTTGACCCCCTTTATGGTATTCGTTAGGGCCATACACATTAAAAAACTTAAGTCCCACACATTGAATTGGAGCCTCAGCGTTTTTATCTTTGGTGCGGGCCACCCATCGGTCAAACAAATGTTTGCTCCAAGCATAGGCATTCAAAGGCCTTAATTTTGCCAAAAAGTCAGGTGTTTCTTCATCCAGAAACCCTTGATCACCAGCGCCATAGGTGGCCGCAGAGGAGGCATAGATGAACCTTTTTTTATTAATGGCGCACCACAGCCACAAGGACAGGGAGAACCGAAAGTTGTTGGACATAATGGCATCCAAATCCGTCTCCGTAGTGGTGGAAATGGCGCCCATGTGAAAGATGGTGTCAACGCGAGAGGCGTTCTGATTTAAAAACTGGAAAAGTTCGGGAGGGGTAATAAAAGAATGCAACTCCCGTTTGCTCAAGTTCTTCCATTTGGTATCAGTGCCGAGGACATCACACACAACCGTGTCATAATGCCCTCGATCTTCCAGCCCTTTTACAAGAGCGGATCCAATAAACCCCGCACCACCTGTGACAATATGCATTTTTTCCCTTATCTTGAATACCAAGACTACTATACGAATTTATAGACGGGGAGGCAACGGATAATCTTTTTCTTGACCAACCCAGAAGTCCATCCTAAAAAAATTTGATCTTTGTGTAGGAGAAGTAAATGGTTAAAATATTAAGAGTCTTATTTTGTTTTTGCACTATTTATGGTTTCAATGGTTTCACCTCTGTGCAGATGGGGGAAGAAATTGAGAAATCCATGCAAGCATTTAGGGCGTTGAGTTCAAGTTTAAAATTTGACGAAAACCAATTTCATGCTTGCTGGCAGAAAAATGCCCGTACATATAAAGGAGGGCCCGTGGAACTCGGTTTTTATAAAGATATAAAATATATAGGATCAGGAGGATCAGCTCATATTTTTCAAGCCACTTCTTCTCAGGAGAGAGGAAGACTCAAAGAAGGACAGATACTCGCATTGAGAGTGACACAAGGGAATGGAAGATCTGCTATTGCATTAGAGAATTGTCATAAGGCAGTGGGACCACTACTGCTTTCAACACTTTTAAGCTACTCAGACATAGGGCCCATAACAGAGTTTTTTCCTGATTTTTTTGGGACATACTATGCAGAGAGGGTGCCAGCTGACAAATTGCCCCCTAAGCCTAAAGAGACGGTGTTCACAGTACAAGGATGGTTTGATTTTGTAGATAAGAGGTGCAATTTTATGATCCAAGAAATGACTTTTGTAGATACAACATACGAAGGACAGTTTTCCCGGCAGAACCCTATTTTTGATTCCGTGGTTTTTGAACATGCTTGGGGTGTCTATGCCGCAAAGACTTTATTAAGGTTAAATGTGGGTGACCTCAAATGGAGAAATTTGGGATTAAAGAAAGTGCCCTACAGTCGTGTGTATAGATTGGGAGAAGATATTTATAGATTTGATTCAGAGCTCATGCCTGTAAGATTAGATCTTGATGATTTAGGTGGAATTTATGGATCTGGGTATAGGTTCCACTTTACAGAAATCTCCGCAGAAGACGTAGAAACTGAATCTTCGAAATCTTTTCTAAAACAAATGAAGGGAGAGAAAGACATTTTTACAGCCTTTTCTGAACATTTCTCTGACTATAAAATAACACCTGAGGAAGCAGACGCTTTGGATCCTGAGACCACGCACCATTTTAGTATTCCCCAGAAGATAATTGATGAAGAGAGGGCGCGGCCAGCCTGAATGTCAGTTGACCTCTTTGCCTCTTTGTGACAATATGCGATCGTTGTTAACAAAAGAGAGGAAACACCATGAAAGCTGTTGCTAATTTTTTCGACAAACTGATGCGTAAGTATACGCCAGATCCTTTCATATTTGCCCTATTTTTAACTTTTCTTACGGTTGTTGCGGGGATTATTTACACGCCCGCTTCTTTTGAGGACATGGTCTTTTACTGGGGGGATGCCTTTTGGTCGCTGACGCCGTTCACCATGCAAATGGTCATGATCTTCATAGGCGGGTTTGTTTTGGCGTCAACAGCGCCTATCCAGAAACTCCTGCAAACGATTGCAAAAACCGTCAAAACGCCTTCCCAGGCTGTATTTGCAGTGACGGTTGTTTCTTGTTGCGCTTGTTGGCTTAACTGGGGATTTGGACTTGTCATTGGAGGCCTCTTTTGTCGTGAGGTGATTCGAGTCCTACCAAGGGCTAACTTTCGTCTTATGGTGGCCAGCTCTTACAGTGGATTTCTCGTATGGCATGGAGGATTATCCGGTACCATTCCGTTGATGGTGGCGACCGAAGGAAACTTTGCTCAAGGGCGCATCGGAAGACTAATTCCGATTTGGGAAACGATTTTTTCCCCTCTCAACATCACAATCGTGTTGGCTCTGATGATTGTTTTGCCAATTCTCAACTGGTACATCAGCAAAACGGAGGAATCTGAAGAACATTTCTATACGGTGCCTGCAGAGATCAATGAGGATGAGCCCAAAGATGTAAGCCCTGCGGAAAAGCTGGAATATTATTCAATTATTTCAAGAATAGCAGGGGCTTTGGGGCTGACATACCTTGGATACAAAGCGTACCAAGGCAGGTTGTCTCTTGAATTGAATAACATTTGTTTGTTCTTACTGTTCTTTAGCTTGTTCTTGCACAAAAACATACGTACTTTTAATACAAGTGTGGGGCAGGCCGTGACAAAGGTAGGACCCATTATCCTTCAGTTTCCATTTTATGCGGGAATGATGGGTATGTTGGAGCGATCTGGACTTGCTAATATGTTGGCCAGTTGCTTTGAAAAGATTTCTACCAAAGATACCTTCAACTTGCTCACCTTCTATTCTGCTGCTTTCTTAAACCTCTTTATCCCATCCGGAGGAGGGAAGTGGGTGGTGGAATCACCTGTTGTGATTCAAGCCGCACATGAGCTGGGTACAAGCTTGCCCATGGCCTGCATGGCGGTGGTGTGGGGAGATTCTTGGACCAACATGATACAACCTTTCTTTGCGTTGCCGCTTTTGGCCATTGCCGGGCTTAAGGCCAGAGATATTATGGGATATTGTATTATCTCGTTGATTGTCTCTGGAATCATTATTTCGGCATCTTTCATGATTTTTGGGTGAATAACCTGTTACAATACATGAGCGATGAAAAGGATACGTAAAGCAATTTTCCCCGTGGCGGGTTTGGGTACTCGGTTTTTACCGGCTACGAAGTCTATGCCTAAGGAAATGTTGGCTATTATTGATAAACCCATCATTCAGTATGCGGTAGAAGAGGCAAAAGCTGCAGGCATTGAAGAGTTCATATTCGTGACGGGGCGTGGAAAATCTGCACTCGAAGATTTTTTTGATTATTCTTATGAGCTGAATGCGGTTTTGATGCATCGTGGAAAGAAAGAAGATTTGGAAATCGTAAACCAAGTCGTTTTGGATCCAGGACAGGTGATCTACACCCGCCAACAAGAACCTTTGGGGTTAGGGCATGCGGTATGGTGTGCTCGTCACATGATTCAAGATGAACCCTTTGCCGTTTTATTGGCGGATGATTTGATTTTATCCAAGAAATCATGTCTGCAGCAAATGATGGAAGTCTATGAGAAAAAGCAGGGCAACATTGTGGCAGTAATGGAGGTTTCAAAAGAGGAGACCTCTCACTATGGCATTATTGATCCCGAGTCTCAGGCGGGAAATGTATTTAAGATTAAGGGGGTTGTCGAAAAGCCAGATCCTCAAAAAGCGCCATCTCAATGGGCGGTTATTGGGCGGTATATTCTACAGTCTGAGATTTTTCATGAGCTGGAAAACCTTAAGACAGGAGCTGGAGATGAAGTTCAATTAACAGATGCCATGAGCAAACTTTTGAAGCAGTCAAATTTCTACGGAGTCAGTTTTGAAGGGCGCCGGTTTGACTGTGGAACTAAACAAGGGCTTTTGGCGGCTAATATGGCTAGCGCTTTAGAGCGACCAGATATGCGAGAGGGAGCTCTTACAGCAATGAAAAAACTGATCGAGGAAGCATGAAGATTTGTATGATTGGTACGGGATATGTGGGGCTTGTGACGGGGACTTGTTTTGCGGAACTTGGTTTTGAAGTTGCTTGTGTAGATCTTGATCATGAAAAGATTAAACGTTTGAATAGGGGTGAAATCCCTATTTATGAACCAGGTCTTGAGGACCTTGTAAAAAAAGGGTTAAAGTCTGCACGCCTTAAATTTTCTACAGATATTAAGCCGGCGGTTAAAGGTGCAGAAATTGTCTTTATTGCTGTGGGAACGCCACCTTCTGAGAAAGATGGTCAAGCAGACTTATCATATGTATTTTCTGCGGCTAAAACCATTGCTGAGTCCATGGAAGGCTATACAGTGGTTGTAACCAAGTCCACAGTACCTGTGGATACAGCGAAGAAGCTTGAAAAATATATCAAAGAAATTAATCCAACTGGTGATTTTGATGTGGTTTCTAACCCAGAATTTTTACGGGAAGGGTCTGCACTGGAAGACTTTATGAATCCAGATCGCATTGTGGTGGGCTGTCGAAACGCTCGGGCGGAATCGGTTATGCGACGCCTTTACAATCCTTTCTTTTTGTTGCAAACACCCCTGGTGTTTACTTCTCCGGAATCTTCCGAGATAATCAAATATGCAGCCAATAGTTTTCTCGCGACAAAAGTCACTTTTATCAATCAGGTTGCGGATCTATGTGAAAAATGTGATGCAGATATTACAGACGTCTCTCGCGGGGTGGGGCTTGATTCTCGAATTGGAAAAAAGTTTTTGCAAGCAGGTCCTGGGTATGGAGGATCTTGCTTTCCAAAAGATACCATTGCCATGGCCAAAACAGCAGAAGATTATGGGTGCTCTTTAACCATTGTTGAATCAGTCATTAAAGCAAATGATAATCGCAAAAAGGCTATGGTTGAAAAAATAAATAAAGCCTGTGGAGGTTTGGGTGGGAAAAAGATAGCCGTATTAGGGGTTACCTTCAAACCCGATACAGATGATATGAGGGATAGCCCGAGCCTTACAATTATCCCGCATCTTCAAAAGATGGGGGCCCTTGTGACAGCTTACGATCCTGCGGGTATGGATAATGCAAAAACTCTTCTGCCGAAAGTAATCTGGGCAGAAGATGTTTATGAAACCTTAAGCGGGGCGGATGCTCTTGTGATTTTGACGGAGTGGAATGAATTTCGGTATTTGGATTTTTCTGAAGCCAAGAAATTGATGAAAACGCCTTTAATTGTAGACTTGCGTAATCTTTATCCTCTCGAAGACATGAAAACCTCTGGCTTTGTTTACCACTCTGTGGGGCGGCCAGTGATTAAGGCATTATGAAAATATCGACCCATCAATTTCACTCCAGTGTTTTAAGAGAATATGATATTCGTGGCATTTATGGTCAGACGTTATCAGAAGGGGATGCTTGGGCCATTGGCCGATGTTTTGGACTGGTCGTGAGTCGAGAGGAAGGATCTACTGTTGCGGTGGGTCGGGATGGTCGAGAAAGCTCAATTTCTTTAGAAAATGCCCTGGTGCAAGGATTGAGAGAAGAAGGCATTAATGTTATTCGGATTGGTATGGGGCCGACCCCTCTTCTCTATTATGCTGTGAAAGATATACCTGCTGATGGAGGTATCATGATTACAGGATCTCATAATCCAAAGGATTATAATGGATTCAAAATTCTCTTGCAGGATCGACCTTTTTTTGGAGAAGACATCCAGAAGTTTGCTCTCATAGCCCGTCATTTTCAAGACCCTCTTCCCTTGGGGTCGGATACTCATTACGACATTCGCAAGAAGTACGTGGAGCGCCTCCTAAAAGATTATGATAGTCCTCGGCCTTTGAAAGTCGTGTGGGACGTTGGGAATGGGGCTGCGGGGTCTGTGTTGAAAATGGTGACGGATCAGTTGCCGGGAGAGCATGAGATTCTTTTTGGAGATGTAGATGGCAATTTCCCAAACCATCATCCCGATCCTACTCAGCCAGAAAATTTAGAAGACTTAAGACGCACGGTTATTGAAACAAAGGCAGACTTGGGAATCGCTTTTGATGGAGATGGGGATCGCATCGGGGCTGTTGATGATCAAGGAAATATCTTTTTTGGCGATCATTTATTGATGCTGTTTGCCCGAGAAGTTCTTAAGACTCACCCAGGCGCCACAATTATTTCTGACGTTAAAGCCAGTGAGTCTTTGTTTGAAGATATTAGTGCTAATGGAGGGAAGCCCCTCATGTGGCCAACAGGACATTCCTTGATTAAATCTCAAATGGCTATTACAAAATCACCTTTGGCGGGAGAAATGAGTGGGCATATTTTCTTTGCGGATAAATACTATGGGTATGATGATGCTTTGTATGCCGCCATCCGCCTGATGAATATTGCGGGGGCGAGTGACCAACCCTTATCTCATGCTTATCATCAATTGCCCAAACTTTACAGCACACCAGAGCTGCGTTTTCCCTGTGATGAGTTTCGTAAGTTTGAGGTTATCAAAGAAGTGAAAGAAAACTTAAAAGAAAATTCTCAGCTGGAAGTGTCGGATCAGGACGGAGTTCGGGTCAAGACTCCCGATGGATGGTGGTTGTTGCGCGCGTCCAATACCCAAGATGTTTTGGTCTGCCGATGTGAATCTAAAACTCAAGAAGGCTTATGGCGGCTTAAAGAAATGGTCGTCCACTATTTGCGGTGCAGCTATGTGCCGATTCCTGATGAACTTTTGAAATAAAAGAAGTAAGTTGGTGCCCCCGGGGAGAATCGAACTCCCACGCCCTCACGGACAATAGATTTTGAGTCTATCGCGTCTACCAGTTCCACCACAGGGGCTAAAGTGTGGTTATTATATTACATCTCTTTTTGGTTTCGTCAATAGAGGTCTTTGGCAGGCTTTTGATTCCATGTCGGCATGGATTAGGGTTTGTGATGCCTGTTCTTTGAGAGTATCTGTATAAATATATTTATTTATTTACTGATTACCTTTGTTTTGTTGACAAAATTTATTTTTTATGGGACAATTTGTTCAAATTTTTTTTTAGGATAGAAGTAAATGAGAAATTCATATAAGAATACTTTAATCGTCATCTGCCTTATGAGCATATCATTGAGTGCATTTTCAAGAATAACAACAGAAGTTGAACTCGATAAAGAAGTAAAAGAACAGCGAGCTCTAATACAGCGTCTTCCGGACTACCAGGCACTTGCTGCAGCAAAAGAGGAAGAAAATAAGAAATTTGCCCCACAATATGATGTTTTAATGGCAGAAAGAGAGGGGATTGTATCTGTATTTAAAGAAGAAAAGCAAAAATGTCTGGATATTTTCAAAGAGATTTTAGAGATTTTGAGGAAAGATTGTGACCGAATTAGAAGAGAGCATTTTCAAGGTGATTCAAAATTAAATTCTTTATTAAATTCTTTAAAGGAAGATCTTCGTAGTATTGTGGATGGGGAAGTCTACAAGAAGCGTGTGGAGAAAGCTCGCGAGCGCCATCAGGTAATGATTGCTCAAGCACAAGCCCGATGTGATAACGTAGATCGTTCATGGAAGACTAGATATGATAGTGAGGCTTTAGCAATCTTGGTTTACACTGATCCTATACGTAGGATCAATGAAGATATGGGAGTTGCTAAATTAGAAGAGGCAATACGAAGCACCGAGGAGAGGATGCGTGCAGAGATTCAGGATTTGATTGGTGAAAATCGAATGGTTTGCCTCCAACTGGAGGAAGAGAGCCAGCAAGAGCAAATGGCTCTAGAAAGCATTTATGACAAGGCTATACGTCAGCATTCACAAAGGGTAAATGATTTTCTTTTAGAAGAGAAAAAAGCTTTGACACCTTTTTATCTTCAGATGAACGAGTTTGAAGAAGAGGCGCTTCACACTATTTTGGTGGCGAATGACGCAGGTGCTTTCGACCGTTAAACTCTTAAAAAGGATACAGAGAGGGGGCATTATGGCCCCCTTTTTCTTTCCAATCAAATCGTTGCCTTTCATTTCTTAAACTGATACATTAATAGAACAAATTAAAAAAATAAAGGTATACACGTGCCGGGGAAGACAGTTACTCGAACTCAGCTTAGCCAAGCATTAAGAAAAAAAGCAGGTCTTGGTCGCCAGGAATCTTTGGGGTCTATAGATGTCATTCTGAATGAAATTGCTGCCGCCCTAAAAGAAGATGAAAGTATCAAAATCCCCTTGTTTGGGGTTTTCTTTGTCCGCCAAAAGAAAGAGCGCATGGGGAGAAACCCCAAAACCTTAGAGGGGGCTATTATTTCAGCGCGCCGAGTGGCTGGATTCCGTGTCTCGCGTCTTATGAAGGATCGCGTTGATCTATCTCTCAAAAAGAAAAAATCGTAAATCCCCAACCATCTTGTTTTTTCGGCTATAAAGCCGTATATTCTCATCCGTAATGATGTCGGAGTGTGGCGCAGCCCGGTAGCGCACTACGCTGGGGGTGTAGGGGTCGTGGGTTCGAATCCCGCCACTCCGACCATTATTAAAGCAATTTAGAGGCACCCCAAAGCAGGCGGTATTATTTTACCGCTATCATTTTTTTTCATATAAATGCTTGCTTTCCAGGCAAAATTGAGCTACATATGTGCTCATATTAATTTGAATTTTTGAGAGAAGAAATGAAAACATATTCTATGAAAGCGTCCGAAGTTCAGAAGAACTGGCATGTTATTGATGCAGAAGGACTCGTTTTGGGACGCATGGCATCCATTGTTGCGAACTATTTGCGCGGGAAGCACAAACCGGAGTTTACGCCCCATATGGATTGTGGTGACTTCGTTGTTATCATCAATGCTGAGAAAGTAAAGCTCACAGGTAACAAGTTGAAGAATAAAGTTTTTTATTGGCACACAGGACACCCAGGCGGTATCAAAGAACGTACCATGGAGAAGATCTTGGACAGCGCGCACCCAGAGCGGGTGATCGTGAAGGCGGTTCAAAGAATGATTACGCGCGGTCCTTTGGGGCGTCAGCAGATGAGTCATTTATTTGCTTACAAAGGGCCTAACCATCCCCATGAAGCTCAGCAGCCAGCATTTTTAGACGTTGCTGCTATGAATCCTAAAAACAAAAGGTAAAGACCATGACAGAAAAAGTTACACCAGAAGTAGTAAAGCCTAAGGCCACTGTAAGATCTTTGCGCGTTTCATCCGCAGCGAAGTCTGAGGCTGTTGAGGCGGGCCAGAAATCTAAAATTGATGCGCAAGGGCGTGCTCAAGCAACGGGACGTCGTAAGGATGCTATTGCGCGCGTTTGGATTAAGTCTGGATCTGGAAAAGTTGTTGTAAACAATCGGGATTGGAATGCGTATTTTGCGCGGCCAACACTCCGGATGATCATCAACCAACCTCTTGAAATTGTGCAGCGTGTGGGTCAATACGACATCACCTGTACTGTTGAAGGGGGTGGTCTTTCTGGACAAGCAGGCGCTTTGCGCCATGGCTTGAGTCGGGCTTTAATCAATTTCGAACCAGAACTGCGGGGTCTTCTAAAGGCTGGCGGGTTCTTAACGCGGGATAGCCGTACGGTGGAACGTAAGAAGTTCGGGCGTGCAAAAGCTCGTCGTCGCTTCCAGTTCTCTAAGCGTTAATTATAAGAACACTCTTTATGAAAGGGGCGGATTTTTCCGCCCCTTTTTTTATGACTAGGGTCTTAATGAATTCTTTGAAACCATCGTCCTTTGGATTCCTATCCCCAGAATGCTGAGAAAAAGAAAATACAACGGCATGGGGAGAAGAGTTCCATTGTGTAAGTGCCCCATGCCGTAGGTAATCAGAGATACGATAATATAATAGAAAAAACCAAAAAGACTGGAAGCCGTTCCTATGCACCATTTATAGTCTACTAAGGCAGAGGCCATGGCATTGCTCGTTGACATGCACGCCCCAAAAGAAATAATGGCTTGAGATCCGAGCGCAATACAGATAAGCCAGCTATTGGGCATAGGAATCTGTAGACTCAATAAAATTAACCCACTGAATAAAGCGCTCCCCACAAATATTATTCTCAAGCCATAGCTCATAACGGTAAAAGAAGAAAGACGATCTTGAAGTTTCTTAGAAAAAAGACCTCCTGCAAAAGAGAAAACAGAGAGGCCAATAAAGGTAAGGCCATATTCACTAGGCGTCATGCCTAAGAGAGAGATAAGACAGAAAGGACCTTCTGCAAAATAGGTGAATCCCTGACCGGCGCCAACGGCGACAATAAGACCAAAGCTCAGAACTTTTTTATCCTTGAGAAGTTTTTGGGCCACCTCCCAAATTCCAACTGGTTTTCTGTTTTCCTTCAGATGGGTTTCTGGCAATCGAAGAGAGATAATGGTTATCAAAAAGAGAGCAAAGCAAATAAGAATCAGAAAAATGCTGGACCACCCAAAGCTTTCTGCAATGAATCCGCCAATTACAGGGCCTATGGCTGGAAAAGCAGAGAGGCTCGCACCAATGAGAGAGTACGCTTTGCCAAGGGCAGCTCCCTGAAAAGAATCTCGGCAAATGGCTTGCCCCAAAACGCTTCCAATGCTGCCCCCAAAAGCTTGGATAAGGCGACTGACCATAAGCATTTCAATAGAATTGGAAAAATAGCAGCCAGCACATCCGATGATGTAAATAAGCAGCCCTCCTAAAATACAAGGTTTACGACCAACTCGATCTGATAACTTTCCCCAAAAGAATGTGCCTAAGGCAAAGCCCAAGAGGTAAATGGTAAGTGTATACTCCGCCATGGATTCAGAGGCGTTCAGGCTACGGGCAATTTCTGGTAAGGAAGGTGTATAGACTGTCTCGGTAAACATGCCGAGTCCTGCAAGAAGAATGAGCAGCCAAATGGCGGGCGAAAGAGCTTGTTTCATGGAATAAAGTTTATAGGGAATTTAAGCAGCGAGCAATGAAAAATAATAGTTTTGTATGAGTTCACAACATATGAGACTCAAGCAGCGACCTTGAGGACAGTGTTAAT
>CAZEUR010000027.1:0-15918 GCA_964515175.1 uncultured Holosporaceae bacterium
AGGTGAAATCAGAGATCGTAGCTTTGAGCAACAACGCTACAGGGCTAGTGGTCTGAATTTAGTAACGGCAGCTATCGTCCTCTGGAACACTGTGTACATAGAGCAGGCTATCAAAGCTCTGGGTGAGCAGGGCAATCCCGTAAACAGGGATCTTCTAAAATATTTGTCCCCCCTAGGCTGGGAACATATCAACCTCACAGGAAACTACGTCTGGAAAAATCATACAAAAAATAAGTTTAGGAAATTCAGACCCTTACGAACTCCAACAAATCCTTAGCGTACGATTTTTTCCGAATCCTGAGCACACCCCAAAAGAAAGATCTGAAAAACATTGTAAGAACATTTTATGCAAACGTCACTTTAAAATCTTAATGGAAGCACAAACTTTTCTTATAGTTTCAATTTTTGGGATGGTCATATCTTTGAATAAACTCATTGAGACTTAATAGATAATCCGATAGGTCTTTCTCAAAAAAATAATTGGAAACACTGAAATTAATCCAGCTAGAAAGCTTCTGGAAATCCTCTTTCTTTTTACTCTGGGAATATTCTTCCTTGAGGATCGAAAACATTGTCTTATTAAACTCAAGTTCTATTTTCTCCACCAACTTCTCTTGTTGTTTTCTGGAAAAAAACGATGTTTTGTAATAAGCCAATATCATTTCATACCTCCCTTTTTGAATTTAAGAGCGGATTGTACCTATGATAGAATTCTAAGGAAAGTTGCAAAAAATTTGTCTTTCCTAATTTGATTTAAGCTCAGTATAGGCCCTAGCTACGCAAAGGTACAAAATCGGCCATTTGGTCCGGTGTATAGAGTGAATCCTTTTTGTAACAATATTAGTTCCCATTTTCATTTTGAAGTTGTCACTCCCTGCATTTTCATCTAGTATTTGGATCAAATTAAAAGATATGGAAACTACTGTTTGAGTTAATAACTGATTCTCTGAAAGAACCACTGAAAGCAGATTTTTATGGGAAGAAATTCATAATTTGTTAAAGAAAAGTAAATGAAAACGTATATATACCTTGCAATAATATTTTCTTCTTGTAGCATTTCGTTTCTACATGCGTCAATTGATGAAGCACAAGTATGTGAAGAACTTTATTGGGGCGCTAGAAAAAGTCATAAGGAATCTTTGTTAAACTTACAAAAACGAGCTGATGAAGGAAGTGGCTTTGGACAAGCCTACTTGAGCAGTGTGCACGCCAATGGATTTTGTGGCTTGAAAAAAAGCAAAGAGGAATCCAATAAATATGCAATCCAATCTATGCCTTTTATAGAAGAAGAAGCAAAACACGGTAATAAGTATGCTTTATCACGTCTGGCCACCTTTTTTGAATTCGGAAGAGGTGTTACAAGTGATGTAGAAAAAGCATTTCAACTCCATCTTCAAGCAGCTGAAGATAATGAAACTCCGGGAAATAGCTTGTCCAAGTATAGCATAGGAAGAATGTATCAAAGCGGGCGCAAAAGCAAAAATAATCACGAAGCTTTAAAATGGTATGAATCTGCTCAGAATGCACTAGGTTTTTATCATGCTGGAGAAATATATTGCTATAATCACGAAGTAGGAATTGATTACAGAAAAGCTTATGAATGTTTTAGAAAAGCTGCATACGAAGGTCTTCCGGAAGCCTATTCTGATTTAGGCGTCATGCATTTTTTTGGGAGGGGAGTTCCTGTGGATTATGTAGAAGCTTATAAATTATACCGAAAAGCTGAGGAACTTAACGTTAGAACTATGTGGGCAGGCCTGGAACAAATACGATCGATTGGTTCTAGTTATTTTAAACGGGCACAAGAGCTAGAAAAAGGAGAAAAAGACGTCTCCAATATGGATGAGGCTATTAAGCTTTATACAATAGCAGCAAAGTTAGATAATTCAAATGCAAGAGTGGCTTTAGATCGTTTGAGAATAGTACTTAGTGACTAAATTGAAAAATATTTATCCAATACTCATAATAATTTCTCTAATGTAGGGTATGGTATTTTCAGGAAGTTCTGTCAGATGGTAGAATTTTAATTCCTTACATTTATGTGGTTCTTTGTTTTTTATTTCTCCTGTCCAAGCAGAACAAGAAAAAAAATAGTTCACATATAAATCCTGATGAAGAATTTTAACTAACTTCAAATCTCTTGATTGAATTGAAATATCCGATTCTTCATAGGCCTCTCTTATCATTGCTTCAAAAACAGATTCTGGAAAATCTACATGTCCTGCCACAAGTCCATACTTTCCATCTTCATAACCTGTATTTCGACGTTGAAGGAGAAGAACTTTTCCTTCTTGTTTTAATATGAGATATACAGCCATTTTTCTGTGGGGCACACTTTCTAACTCTTTTTTGGGAGTAGTCAAATGACAGGCCATTTTACCTAAGTATTTGCTCAAGGGAACCTTAATCCACTCATTCTCTTTATAAAGCATCAAAGTGTCTTCGCTTAAGCCTACAACAGTCCCACTAAAATTTTTGGGGGCTTCTTTTCTACACATTCCTTCTCCCAAAACTTTCAAAAAGATGGAACAGCCTTCAACAGGAAAGGAGATTCTTCTAGGAGGAGCGTAAGAGAATTGGTCAACATCTAAGTAAGGACCAAACTTAGTTTTCCCATATCCTACAACAATATTTTTTAGATCAAGATGAGATTCTAAAGTGGAATAGGCTCTAAAGCTAACCCGTCTCAGCAGGACAGATGCATTCAAAAATTCTCCTATACATGCAGCACCATTAGAATAATTTATATATATGTAAAAGCCACACAAAAGTAACTTATATGACATTTTTTGGTTGATCTAGGGAAACAAGAAGAGAGTGTAGTGTGAGGTTATTTTTTGTTTTAAGAATCTGAGGGCCGAAATCTCCCATTTTTATTTCATCTGTTGAATATTGGCTGAGCCATACTGGAATAATGCCAGCTCTCAGTGCACATTCAATATCTGTAGTAAGAGAGTCTCCAACGAAGAAGATTTGATTTTTTGAGACATCTAAGTGATATCTTTCCAAGAGAGCTCTAATAATTGCGGGATCTGGTTTATAAGGGCTTTCTTTTTCTGCGCCCTGGTAAGCATTAACGTACTTCATCCATCTCATCCTTTCCAAAGTGGTTTTTAACAAATCATTTTCTTTATTGCTCAGAATCATGGTCCAGATCCCAGATGTTTTGAGGTATTTCAATAAATCCTCCGCACCTGCCAGAGGGGGCGCTAATTCCTGATGCACTCTTTCATAAATCTTGTTATAAATCTCTTTCACCCTCTCGTGAGAATGCCCTGTTCGTTGAGCTATTGAAGGCACAGTAGGTGTATGCGGTTCTCGAATCATTTCATCAGCAGTCATAGGTGGATATCCTAGACATTTAAATACTTCATTGGAAGTTTCAAAGTCTTTTGGCCAGCTGTTCACTAACGTATTATCAAAATCAAGAAAAACTACTTGCGGTTTTAAGAGTGTGCGACTATCCATCTCTCTAAAAGTTTTTTGAGAAATGCATTTTTCTTTCTGAACTAAAAATTCCGACTCTTCTGCTTGATCATTCATCTTTTGACACTACTTTTGTCAAATATTTCTCAATCTCAGGTTTTTTAGAATTGAAAAATCCCTTCACAGATCCATCATAAAAAACTTTCCCTTTCTTCAAAAAAATAACTCTAGAGGCATATTTCTTTCCTTCCAAAGGAGAGTGCGTTGTAAAAAAAACCGTTAATTTTTCTTGGATAAAAATTTTATGTATTTCTTCTAAAAGAGTTTCTCTCAGGAAAGGATCTAAAGAGGATAAAGCTTCATCGAGCACTAAGATTTTCTTCTTTTGCAGAATGCACCTAGAAAGAGCTGCTCGTTGGATCTGTCCTCCAGATAAGGTACTGACGCTTCTATCTCCAAACTCAGTTAAATGAAATCTTTCAAGGACTTCTTCTACTTCTTTTTTTTCTATAGGAGGTTTTTTCCGAGCAAGTTTTAAGTTGTCTCTTATGGAAAGATGTGCAAATAGATTATGTTCTTGAAAAATAATAGCCATATCTCTTTCATGGGGCATAAACCTTGTTGCATCTTGATCGTCGATAAAGATTTTTCCAGACTCTGGAGCCAAGAATCCCCCCAAGAGAGCTATAAGTGTACTCTTTCCACACCCACTTTCTCCTAGAATCATAACAAATTCCTGGGATTGCACTTCAAAAGAAGCTTTTAACGAGAACTCTTCCTCTTTCCCAGAATAATAATAAGAAACATCTTCAAGTTTGATCATAGTTGATATTTTTTCCCCTAAAGATTCTTTTAATTCCAAAAGCGATTAAAAAAGAAATAACAATCAAAAGGGTAGCCAGAGAAGCGGCTTCTTCAAAATCATGCAAACTCATTTTCCTATACAAAAGAGAGGTTAGATTTTCAAAAGAGGGATTTAGAAACAAGATGGTTTTTGCATCTCCTAAAGAAAACACGAGACATGTCAACAGAGCATAGCCTAAAGGTTCTCTCAAAAGAGGCCAATCAATTTTTCGCCACCTCTCAAATCCTTTAATTTCCAATAACTGACACAGTCTCTCATATCTAAAATATTGAACTTGAAAAGGAGTTTTTAGAATACGCACAATGTTGGGTAGAAATAAAATCCCATTTAAAAATACGATAACACCAAATACAAATGAGGGATTTTTAATTCTATCAAAAAATAGAAAATATATAGCTGTTCCCAATATGGTAGAAGAAAATAGGATCGAAGAATTTGAAGCTAATTCTATAAGAAAGGAGAGAGTTTTTTTAAATTTATTTTTTTTCTCCATAAATATGCTGGAGTAGATTAAAGAAATAGCAAGAAAAAAGCTGATTCCCGCCGTAAAAAACCCAATTAACAAGCTAAAATTCAACGCTTGCCAAAATTCTTCAGATATCAACAAAGTGCCTATTTTTTTGTTGAACCCATCAAAAAATACGAGCAATAGGGGAGAAAGAAAAAAGAATGTTGCCAATAGAATAAATAATACATCATTTGTTTTTATCTTTTGTTTAAATATTTCTTTTTGTAAAGGAGGTTTGGTGCTTTGAAGAGGATTCTTAAACATTTGAAAGAATCCCAAAAAACTAATTGTCGTTAGAAATTGTGCCAAAGCAAGTTGAGAGGCTGCTTCCAAATCTCCCTCAAAATTAATGGCCTGAAAGATAGAAACTTCTAAAGTAGTAGATTTTGGGGTTCCCCCTAAAATAAGAACTGTTGTGAAGCTTCTCAGGCAATACATAAAAACAATACCAAAAGTAGATAAAAGATCATTCTTGAGGAATGGCCATTCTATAGATTTAAAGCGGTCAAATCTCGAGAATCCTAGTTGCTGAGAGAGTCTATTATATTCTGGTTGGATCAAGTCCAAAGTCTTATTAAAGATCCTGAGAGCAAAAGGTGTATAGTAAAATACGTGACACAAAATAATTCCTCCTACCCCATAAACAAAAGTGTTGTAGGAAAGTCCAATGTACTTAAAACAATTTGAGACCATACCATTTTGTCCAAACATTAGGATAAGAGATAAACATCCCACTAAGCTTGGAATAAAAAAAGGCAAATTAATAATCTGCGTAAAGAACCCTCCAACAACCGTGGTTTGAATTCTTCTCAAGGAAAAGACTGAAAGCAAAGCAAAGAGTATGCTTAAAAAAGAACCAACCAGAGCCTGAAATAGGGTAAATGTAAAAACTCTAAGATAGTAATTATCAAAAAAGATAAAGGAAGAGGACTTGAGAGCAATTCCTGATAGCGTAAAGACAAGCGCAATGCATAAAAGATCTAATAAAACAGTTGAGCCTAGAGCCAAAACAAAAGGTCTATTTTTTTCATGAAGACAAAGCATCAAGCCATTCTTTCATCCATTTCTTTTTATTCTTTTTAATTTGTTCCACAGGCAGAGGCACGTCTTCCTCGGTAATAGTCCTAAATTCTGAAGGTAATGGCTGATCAATAGATTTCACGGGATAAGACCAATCTTTAAAGACGATAGCTTCTTGAACCTTTTTACTCAAAAGATATTCAACAAATTTCTTAAAAAGCTCTTTATTTTTCGAATCTTTAAAAACTCCCGCAACACTGTATTGAACATAATTTCCTTCTCTAAAATTAATAGATTTAAAATTGTTCTTTTGCTCGATTAGCCTATGATAGGCAGGGGAAGTATGAAACCCTAAAACAATAGGCGCTTCTCCTTTTGTAAATAAAGCATAAGACTCCGACCAGCTCTTGGGAGTGGTTAAAATTTGTGGCGCAAGCCGTTTCCAATAATCCTTTGCTTTTTCCCCATAGATCCTTTTAATCCATAAAAGAAGGCCTAGGCCTGGATTACTGGTTCGGGGATCAGTTATAATAATTCTCTGATGAGAATTTACTAAATCCTCAAAACTATGAGGGGGAGTCGTAATTTTGTTAGCATCATAAATAAATCCTAGTAAAGCATAAAAGATAGGAGTAAATCTTGGGTCCTTCCAGCCAGGTAAAGCCCCCTCCATTTTTATATTCATAGGTATAAACAAATTATTAATATCATTTTTCATAAGAAGTTCATAAGAAACCCCTACTACTCCATCCCCTTTAGGCTTAAATCCTTTACGTGACATCATTTGCTCCAAGCCACTAAAGGATTGAAATGTTATTCTGCATCCGTGAGCTTTCTCAAAACCTTCCTTTGCAACCTTTCCAACGCCTGTTGCAAAAGAAGAAGTTGTATAAATAGTAAGTTCATTCCCAAATAAGGAAAGAGCGAGGGAGATCAAAAGAAGAAAAGACAGTTTAGGTAGATAATTCATGGTATAGCTCCATTTGATACAGTAATATTTTTGCGAAATTTTGCTCCCATTTCTGTGGTGGGGATATTTAAAGGCACAGTAGGACTCTCTTCAGTACTGACTTTTACATGAAGGAAATAGGGGCCTTCTTCTTTTATAAAGGAAAGGGCATTATTTAAACCTTTTTGATCATTTATTTTGAAAATATGAGAATACCCAAAATTAGACGCCAATCGAGATAAATCCATAAAGTGAGCGGCTGATATTTGTCCGCCTGTGGAACTATAAACGCCATTATCCAAAACAATATGAACAAAGTTCTTTGGTTTTTTGATATTGAGGATAGCAAGAGATCCCAGCCGCATTAAAAGAGCCCCATCTCCATCAATGGCTGTGACCATTTTAGATGTATGAAGGGCAATGCCTAGTGCAAGAGAGGCTACATGCCCTAATGGAACCAAGTAAAAATTTTTGGCATTATCTCCCTTTAAAAACAATTGACGACTTGAATAGCCTTCATTTGCTAAATAGACGGACTCTTTGAGAGTACTCTCCTGCAGACAGGAAAAAAAATCTTCTCTTGTTAAACGGCTATTATCTTTTTTCTTTATAAAATTTGTAATATCCGAATTTTTAGGAATCTCAGAAGAATTCAAAATGGGGGGAAGAGAAGTTCTTTTTGAGTCAAAGACCCCTCTTTGTACCAAAAATACAAAAGGGTACTTGTTTTCTATGCATTTACCTGCTTCCTCAAGAAATTCTTTTATTTCATGAATAGAAGTTTCTTTGGTTAATACACGAAAATCTATTCCCAGAATTTCGAGAGATTGTACAGTTATCTTTCCCAATGGGTAAGAAGACCCTTCTTCATGCCCTCTCCATGATATAAAAAGAAGTAGGGGGATTTTGAAGCGCAAGAGGATAGAAGAAACCGAACCTAATAAATCAAACAAACCACTGTTCTGGCATAGAACGACGCTTTTTTTTCCAGCAAGCCATGCGCCACTTGCAATAGCCACCGCATCTCCCTCACTAGAGGCTGGAACATAATTAGATTCCCTTCTATTTATAGCCGCATTGATCAAATCCGCCTGTATAGAACATGGAAGTCCTGAAAAAAAGTTAAACCCTCTATCTAAGAGAATATCCAGAAAGGAATCTGCAGGAAAAGAATGGAGGGGAGAAGTCTCTAAAAAAAAATGCTCTTTCACCAAACCCTCACTTTGTCTCTCTCAAGAATCTTCGTTAGAGAACCTGTATACATCCGTTGCGCCTCACTACTAGGCTCAAGATCAAACATTTTGCAGATAGCTCTTTCATAAATAGCTTCCGCTACCTCTTCTCCCTCTTTTCCATTTTGCCCCATAAAATGTTTCATCATGACCCCTGCGTTTATCTCTAAGACCTTCCATTCTCCATCTCTGATATCCACAATATCTACAGAAGCAAATCCCACATTAACAGCCTCCATAGAACGTTGAGCTAGCCCCACGAGTTTCTTACAAATATCAGGTTCTATATTAGTGTCAGCCACACCTCCTTGTTCCAGATTATGTTTCCATTTCAAGGCATATCTTCCACCAGAAGGAAGGATGTATTCTAAATCTAGAGAGATACCAGGAAAATCCGTAAAAAACCCATTAAAAGCTTTTTTGGACGGCAATCTACCAACGTAATCAAGAAATAGATCTCTTACTGTCTTGATCCCATCTCCAAGAAGTTCAGGGCGTACTTTTCTATAAATGAGTTGAGGTTCTTGCCCCAACATAATAACTCGATATTCATCTCGAATATCTACAGCAGGAGAAATATAAAAATCATATTGCCCTGCTCCAAGGTTTTTCACATATAGAGCTTCGAGCTCCAATAGAGTGGAGGCTTTTTCAACGCCTTCTCCACCGCTTCCATTGGCAGGTTTACAAACAACTTTATAATTGAATTGTTTTGCATAAGCTTCGATCGAAGGCCACACACCAGTTTTAGGCGCATATTTAGGCTCAGCAGGTGTCACAAAGAGCTCATGATCAACTGAAGGGATACCACCTCTTTTTAAGAGAGCTACAGTTGTTACTTTATCTTTACATCCCTGGTAAGAACCAGCTCCATTGACATCGAAATCATAGTAAAAAATCGTATGTTTTTTATCTCCTTTCTCTAACAAAAAAACCCATTCATTCGTCAAAGGTGTAAGCCTAAGAGATTGTCTTGTTGCAACATTTGCGATCAGCCTAGAAAAATCTCTTTTTAAGGGGGAGGTAGTCCTTGCCAGTTGAATCTCATCCGTTGCAGGAAGTACTGCAGAAAAAGTGCTCCAGCAGCTCAGCAAGAGAAGAAACGTTTTTGGCCTTAGCTTCATTTGTTAACCTCTTTTTTGTTTGCAAACTTATTCTCTAAATAATCCAACATACTAACCGTTAGCATGGCTTGAACCATATACTGCACAACCCGCGGTTGCCAACCCGCATAGAGTCCTTTAATTCCACTCTTGCGGACAACATCACCCAATGTATTAAAGAAACCCGCCTCTTGCGCCCCAACCATTTGCATCCGTGTTTTAATATTATCAAAAGGGAGGGTAGCCGCCGTATTGATGATTCCAACTGCTCCTCCAGATGCTAATAACTCGGTATTGCTTAACTCTTCTCTCCCAACATAAGCTTTCACTTGAGTTTTGCACCATTCATCCGCCCATAGAAAAGAAACCCAAGAAACATTTTGTTTTGGAAAAGTTGCAGATACTCCTCTTAAAAGCTCCGACCCTACTTTTCCAGAATTTTGACGAAAGAATTCTCTTAAAGTTCCTTTATTTTCTTTTGTCATAAGCCAGACTTTTAATCGTTCAAGAGGATTTATTACAAAAACCTCCGCATTGGCGATCGTAAGTCCTGTAGCAATCTTCCTCAAATACTTCCTTTTATGTGTCTCGTCATCCGGCAACAAAGACTCATACATAGGAGGAAACAAAATCATCATCGGATACCTATAAACTTGCTTAGACGCAGCGCGTACAGCATTGGGAACAAACCCTGAATAAAATCCTCTATACCCTTTTTTTGCAATAATATCCTGTGAAACCTTCAAAAAAGAAGGTGTTTCCGGATGTGCTTGCCACCGTGTTTTCATCGTGTCAAAGGGATGTTCCAAAGGAAGTCCAATTAATGCCCTCCCCGCCCCCATAGCTGCTATTTCTGCAGCATCCCAAATTTTGCTTCTTCTGGGAGCTTTATCAGATTCATCAATAGATCCGTAACTACTTCCCATACAAAAGACCACTACACTTCCAAAATTAATTAGCAAAGATTTTAACGTCATTTTTTTTCTCCGATTTAGCAAAATAAGAAACAATAGCTCTCTTATACATGGACTTTACCGTCTTGTACCCTGTCTCTCCCTGTTGAGAAAGAAAAATCTTTGTCATAATCCCTGGGTTTACTTCCAACACCAACAGGCGTCCAGCATCATCTACAAAAAAATCTATGGAACAAAATTTAATTCCAATAAAATTGGCTGCTTTTACCGCCTGTTCCTTCAACTTCTTTCTCAACTCTTCCCCTATATCCAGAGAAGCTCTCGCTCCACTTGATAAGTTATGTTGCTCTGTCATAAAAATCTTATCATTACTGATGGACCTTCTATTCAGGAGATTTTCTAAACAACTTTTCCAAAAAGAGGAGTTCAACTGGTCGGATAGAAAGTTCTGTAATTTATCCCTTTCATTTTTCATTACAAAAGGGCGTTCTTTTTTATAAACCAGCTCCGCACTCCCCTCCAAAACATAAACTCTATATTCATATTCAGAATAAATATAAGGGGAAATACAAACGTCTTGAGAGTCTTTCACTAGCCGAATGGCGGCAGTTTCAATTTCTTGTTGGTTTTGACAAAAATATATCTTAATCCCTCCTGCTGTCTTAGGCGGTTTACATACAACTTTATGATCAAATTGGGCTGTAAAAGACAAAATATTTTCTAGAAAGGCTCCTCTCTCAGGACTCCCTTCCTCTAGAGGAGAAAAGAAAGTTTTATGTTCAACATTCAAAATATTTGCTTTCGATAAGGTCTCACTTGTAAGTTGCTTGTCCCTGCAAATTTCTACAGCCCCTGAGGGATTATTATCAAAATAGTACCCACACACATTAAGGAAAGTATCTTCATTTGAAAATCGATAGAGACGCCCTCCTGACAAAACTGAAAGTTTTAAATTAAGTTCTGCCGCTACTTCGGAAAATATCTGATCGTCTTTCATTGTTCCTTCCTTCAATGACTAGGCCTCACCAAAAGAGCTTCTCCCTTAACCGTAAGAGTTACTTCCTCTGCCGCTAAGACATTACAACTACTATCTTGAACACCGAGTTCTAAGTTGTAGCTCTCATCCAAATTCCAAACGAGCCCCGTAGAAACAGCTGTTGCTTTTGGAAAGCCAAACAATCCCAGCTTCGCCCCAACAGTCCCCCTGAAGCTGATATTTTCGTCTCTCAAAAACTGAAGAATTTCTTTTTCTGTTTCAATGTGGATAGGAGCACTTTGAGTGTGGAATTTCTTCAGAACAGATAGATTATGAAAAGTATGATCCGTTCTCTCTCCTCCGAGCACATTTAAAAGCTTGATGCTTCGCGCATTATTTTGTAACGCAAACTTAATACCCTTATCTAAATCTGTAAAATTTTGAGAAGCAGCCCGAACAAACATGAGACCACCACTTATATAAGGCTCAAAAACAACTTCTTCATCCCCCGGTTTTTCTTTCTCTTTAAAATAGCCATGAGCTTCTGCAAGAGCGTGTTCTAATTTACCATCCTCTGATAAGGAGTCAAAATCTCCCAGGACATACCTTGGAGAAATACCCGCTTCTTTCACGCCATGAATAGCTCCATCTAAAACAACCGTTTCATGAGAATGTTGATACCGAGACAAAAGACCAATTGCAGACACACTTCTCATCGCATTACCAAATATTAAAAAATCTTTTGCCACTTCAACCGCTCCATTTGCCGTGAGAAAAACTCCTACTATCAGTCCTGTTATTTTTTTCATCATTCCCTCCTTTTCCTTGTTACCCAATTACCTTGATTTATTTTGGAATTTTTCCAAAAAATTCTGCAATTCCTCGACAAAAAAGAAGTTCTTGCCTTACTCCCTCCTTGAAAATCCTTCTCATAGAAATTCTCCTATTAAAAGAAGCTCTTTCTGCAACCCTATCCGTTAACTGAATAAAATCATTTATGCTTTTTCTTCGGAGAGGAGAACTATATGTATCAATCCATTTTTGATATTTATTATGTCTGACGTCTTCTGAACTCTGCCCCCTCTTAATAAACTCGCCCAGCTCTTGATAGATAACGGCACATGGCAAAACGGCAGCTAAAGATTCTTCTAATAATTCCTTCCCCTCTCTCTCGAGGAAGTGAACGTATTCTTGAGTAGAAGGGGCCTCAAAACTTAAAGTGTCCCAGAAAGTTGCTGAAAATTCTGTTGGATGATCTAAGCTCTCATATTTAGCAAAGAAAGTTCTTTTATGTTTCTCGTCTTTAGGTCCAGAAAGTTTCTTTTTCATATATTCCTGGTCTTCAAGAGGAAAAGATCGCTCTACAAGACCTCGGTGGATATGTTCATATAATTCATCTCGTTTTTTTAGAAAGATATAATCTTGATGAAGATAAAAGAAAAATTGGTCACGAGATACACTATTATCTGCAATACTTCTATTAAAAGGAGCTCTTAGTATGCTCAGAAAATCAGGCCTTACTTCCTCCCAAACATCACAGAAACGGGTCCATGGCATTTCCATTCCACACAAATGATTAACAGGATTTATTCCCTTACCACACCTATATCTATCACTTGATTCCAGAGCTGTTGTGAGAAATTTCTTTCCCTCCCGCACAGAAGTAGCAATATCAAACGAATGAGCAAGATAAGCTGCGATAGCCGCAGAAAATGTGCATCCTGTTCCATGTAAATTTGCAATAGGTAACTTTATGTCTGTGAGCCAAACAGCCGGGTGACCTTCACTTGTCATAAGACAATCTTCGCTTGTCATTTCGTCAAACCCACATCCCTTAACCACAACTGCTTTCGCCCCAGATTGTAATAATTCAATAGCTCTTTGTTCTACGTCTTGTTTATTCCTAAACTCTCTGCCTTGTAAAAACCGCGAAGCTTCATGACGATTGGGGGTAATAACATCTACCAAAGGAAACAATTCCCTTACCATAGTTTCCACAAAACGAGCTTCATCATGTACAACTAAACTATTCCCACCTTTAGAAATAAGCACAGGATCTAAAACTATTTTTCCTATAAATCCCTTTTCTTTTTGAGCACGCAATGTTTTTGCAACCATACTCACATTCTCAGTTGTTCCCAAAGCTCCAATTTTAATGACATCCGTTCCAATATCATCCATTACAGCGTTTATTTGTCCATTAATTATTTTGCTATCTACAGGAACAACATCTGAGACGCCTTGTGTATTTTGAACAGTAATTAAGGTTAAAGCAGTTGTTCCAAAACATCCCAGCGCAGAAAATGTTTTCAGATCAGCTTGAATTCCTGCCCCTCCTCCTGAATCAGAACCCCCTATAGACAAAACACGTCTATAGGTCTCTTTTGAAAAATCTTCCATAGCAGCGAAAGAGGATAGCGAAAAAAATAAAAGAAGAGTTAGATTTCTAAAAAGACTGTTCTTTGAAACTGAGCGAAACTTTTGTGTGAGTCTCATGCTTCCTCTCTAACTCCAAAAACTCGTAAATTATAAGCATCATCCCAAAAATCATATTCAAATTGCGAACTAGCCTTATGAATTTTTTCCAGAGCTGTTTTTTCCTTTTCTCCAACTCCGACTGTGTTTCTATCAACTAAATGCATCATAGAGCGAACGCTAGTAGAAAAATCTTCCCCTGAGTAAGTTTCTATCCATTTTCTATAAGGATTATTTACCATAGATCCATTGGTTAAAATGTATTTCCCCACATCTTCATATATCCAAAAACAGGGCCACAGAGCAGTAATAGTTGCAACATAATTCCCTCGATGTAAAGTTGCACGTAAAAAGTTTGTATAATGAAAACAAGCCGGGCTAAGCTCCTCTGAAACTTTGTCTATTCCATACTCCTTGAAGAAAGACTCATGAAGCGCGTGCTCAGCCAAGCGGACATCAGTTGCAAACTTCTTCAAAGTTTCTTTCTCTGTTGCAGTAGGAGCTAAAAAAGAAGCTCCTTCTAAAACAGCCGAAAACTCGTTCAGATAACGCCAGTCTTGTTGAACGTAGAAAGAAAATCTTTCTTTTTCCAAAGACCCATCTATAAGGCTCACGACAAATGGATGGTGATAAATAGTATCTACAATAGGTTTGGCCTTAGTCTGTAATTCCTTACCAAAATCACTCTCTGAAACACTTCCAAATAGGGATAAAAAAGACGCTGCAACAGCAATACAAATAAGGAATTTTTTCATTCTACCCTCCTGAGACACAAGACCTTAAATCTTTGTATCTCAAGGGTCTTGTATCACCTTATTTATAAAAAAGGAAGGAGAAAATTATTCTGAATTTCTACAAAATAAGTCTTGGAGAAATTAGCCTAATTCTATAATGACATATCTCTATTTCTGTCTTCCTGCTGTTGAGTTTGGATTTGTTTCTGCTCAATCTGTGTTTGTTGTTCTCTATGAGTGCTGTCATAGTTGTTTTTATCAGCTCTAAATTCTTTCTCTACCTTTTTTTCGATTCTGGATAGGTCTTTGCCATCAGAGAGCACTGAACTTGATTTACTGAGGCTCTGGACAAGCATCTCTTTTGTTTCATGGTAGGCTTTGTAGAAAGCGGCTTGATCAATATACTGAATTCTTCGATTATCCAGGTGACCGTGCTTGTTCGCTTGCTGAGACTCATACTGAGCTTTGTATTTTTGGCTCTGTTGCAAAAACTTAGGAAGAGTAAAAATCCCCTCAATTTTGAGGGTTTAGAGGACGTAAACTCCAAAATTTCTATACACAAGACGTGCTTCGTCCAGGACGGTTTTTTCAGGAAGCCAAGCACTGAATTGTCCCTTCTTAAACATCCTCATTACCTCGAATCCTTTGAGAGTTGCATAGGCCGTTTTCATGGATTTAAAACCGAGAGTGGGTTTGATCAATCGTTTGAGCTTCCCATGATCTGATTCAATTCGGTTGTTTAAATATTTGACTTGCCTATGAACCATATCAGGACGACACTTTCCCTCGGCTTTTAATTGAGCAATCGCCGCTCCATAGGCAGGGGCTTTGTCTGTGTTGAGGGTATGAGGATGAGCCCAAGATTTTATGCTCTTCAGAGCCTTACCCAAGAATCGTTTAGCCGCTTCAGTATTTCGAGTAGGAGAAAGGTAAAAGTCGATAGTCCGGCCTCGTTTATCAATGGCTCTATAAAGGTAGACCCATTTCCCTTTGACCTTTACGTAAGTCTCATCAACTCTCCAACTGTCTCCCATTACCGGCTTCCAGTACCATCTCAGTCTTTTCTCAATTTCAGGGGCATACTCCTGGACCCATCGATAGAGGGTCGAGTGATCCACGGTAATCCCTCTTTCCAGCATCATTTCTTCTAAATCTCGATAGCTGATCCCGTACTTACAGTACCACCGCACACCTCCAAGAATGATCTCTCCCCGGAAATGCTTCCATTTGAAATCTCCCATCAGCTATTCCTCCCCCTAAATATTCACAGAATCCTTATACCATAAATCGGTGGTTATGAGTTTTTGCAACAGAGCCCTTTTTCCCGTTTCATAGAGAACAACAGAAAGACGCGTGCGGAGCAGATAGCCCTTTGCACCCAAGACTTAGGGATGGTCAGATGGTACTCTCCGCCAACGATATGGGGGCGAGCAGGAAAATACAAATCAGCGCTTTCTGGCTTAAAGTCAAATCGACCTCCTGTAAAAGAGGTTCCCCGTGACCCAGCCTCCTGCTGAAGTTGTGCCGTTGTTTTGGGGGTTTTATAGCCCTTTAGCGTTAATGTATACATATCTTCCTGAGCTGCCGACCTCCCATCAACCGCAAGGAACAGACCAGCCGCCAGAAAACATAAAATCTTTAGTTTATTAAATAACATAATTAGGCCTTGTTGCATAAGTGAGGGTGGTGTTCGTAGTTGAGGGAAGAGACTAAATG
>CAZEUR010000028.1:0-15799 GCA_964515175.1 uncultured Holosporaceae bacterium
TTGGAGCTGCGGGTGTGGCCTCCCTGGCACGACTTCGTAATCTGACAAACCTGAATATAGGTACTAACGCTGCGGGCAGAGATTTGCTCAGGTAATCGATTCCCCACATATTCATAGTTTCTTAGATATTTAGTAATCTGAGAATCCTAAACATTAACACAAATAACATTGGGGCTGCGGGCGCGGTCTGCCTGGTGCGACTACTTGAGCTGAGAACCCTAATATTTGGTGTAATCGCCTTGGAGCTGAGGACCTAGCTTTTCTCAGGCAATCGCTTCCCCACAAAAGTATATCTTCTCTGTTGCCTTTTTGAGCCAATTTTTTACTTCCGTCTCTAAAAGAGGGCTTAATTTTTTATAAACTTCTGCATGATAGGTATTAATCCACAGAATTTCCTCTGAACTTAAAAGCTTCTTATCAATTAAAGACGCATCAAGGGGTGCCAGTGTGAGATTCTCGAAGCCTAGAAGAGATCCCTCTTTGTCTAAAGGTTTGACCACCATAAGGTTTTCGATGCGCACCCCAAACTCATCTTCTAAATAGCACCCGGGCTCATTGGATAGAATCATGCCAGGACGGAGAGGAACGATGGATCGAGGGGAGATATTTTGAGGGCCTTCATGAACATTTAAGTAGAAGCCTACCCCATGCCCTGTTCCATGGGAGTAATCTTGGCCAATTTTCCATAAGTATTGACGGGCCAAAACATCGAGCTGAGCGCCTGTGGTGCCCTTTGGGAACTTAACTTGCATAAGGGCAATCTGACCTTTTAAGACGCGCGTAAAGATTTCTTTCTGCTTTGCAGAGGGTTTGTGTCCTAAAGCCACTGTGCGGGTCACATCTGTGGTGCCTTCAAGATATTGTCCTCCCGAATCAAAAAGATAGATGTTTCCTATTTTTAAGGAATGAGGATGATCTTTGGAGGCGCGGTAATGAGTCATGGCACCATTCGCGCCAACGGCGGAAATTGTGGGAAAGCTTAAGCTTTTTAAATGAGGATTTTCCCACCGAAATCCATCAAGTTTTTCAGCGGCAGAAACTTCGGTGACGGAATTTTTTGGAACTTCCTCTTCAAGCCAGGCCATAAATTTGACGAGCGCGACACCATCCCATAAATGAGCTTGTTTTATGTGAGTGATTTCTTGAGAGCTTTTGCAAGCTTTTGCCAGAAGACAGGGATCTTCTAAGAAAAGAACAGAAAGGTTAAGTTGCTCTAAAAACTTGAAGATAGTTGAGGGGGTTGTTTTTGGGTCAAGGGCGACTTTCGACTTCTTCTCTTGCAGAGAAGAAAGGATAGCTTGAATTTCTTTTAAAGCATGAATCCGCACTTTGGGACCAAAATGAGTCGCAATTTCTTTGCCTATTTTTGAAGGGTCTATAAAAAGATCAACAGAGGCATCTTTGTGTACCAAAGCATAGCAGTAGGAAATGGGTGTATAAGCGCAGTCGCGCCCTCTAAAATTTAAAAGCCAACAGATGGATTCAGGATTGCCCAAAAAAAGAGAATCTATCTTATGCGTTGAAAAATGATCTGTAATTCCCTTCAGTTTGGACGAAATATCTGCTGCCGCATAAGAAACTGGATAAATTTCAACAGGTCCTTCTTTTGGAAGAGGCCGATCAGACCAAATATGATCCACAATGTTTTCTGCGAGATGGGGAACAAAAGAGATGCCAAGGTTTTTCCCTGTGGCTTCAAGAAGGGTCACCTCTTCAACGGTTTGTATCCAAGGATCATAAGCAATTCTTAAGGTATTTGTTTTTTGTGAGGAAAGCCATTCTTTTATGGCGGCAAATCCATATGGCCGAAGTTCTATTTCTTTTGTATCTACTTGGTTTTGGGCTTGGAGAGTATAGCGACCATCTAAGAAAAGAGCCGCAGTATTTGGTAAAATTAGGAAAAATCCATAAGACCCCTTAAAACCTGTCAGATATTCAATGCGTTGTTGAGAGGGGTCCAAAAATTCAGTTTGAAAGGCATCCGCCATGGGTAAAAAAAGCCCATCATAGCCAGCACGTTTTAAATGGTCTCTCAGAATTTTCAAAGGCTGCTCACTCATTCTACCTATTAAGCTTACCCTAGTTTGATCCTTAAAACAAACTTCTGAACAGAAAGTTGAAAAAACTTGCAATTGAGCATAAGGGGCTAGTATACATGTAATGACTTTGTAGCTATAAAAGCTAAAGGGGAACGGGATGACTTTAGATCAATTGAAAACATTTTATGTTGTGGCAAGGGCAGGTAGTTTCACAAACGCCGCAGCTCAACTTAATATGGATCAATCAAATGTGAGTCGAAAGATTATTTCCATGGAAATAAGGTTCCGGGCAAAGTTGTTCACACGTCAGTCCCGGGGCCTGATTCTAACACCAGAGGGCCGAATTCTTTTGCAGGAAGCGGAAGATATTCTGACGCGGATCGATGGGATGAAAAATCTTATTAAGAATGTGAACAAGGAGGAGAAGGGGCTCTTGAGCATTCAGGTTATGAGTGGAGTTTATGAGCGCTATATATTCCCCTATCTAGACCAGTTTTTGACGAAATACCCCGGGATTCAAGTGTCGATTAATAAGGGAGATGGCTGGGCACTGAGTGTGGATCCCACAAAAATGTCTGTGATGGTGGGGCCCTATCTTTTTTCAAATGAAGATAATGTGACGCAATTTTTTCTAAAGAAATTTCAAATGAAATTATATACATCTTTAGATTATCTGAAGAAATTTCCACCTCTCAAGGTGCCCATGGATTTAGATCATCACCAATTGATTGCTTGCGGCCAAGAGACGAATGCCTATTCCTCCATGAGCTGGCATTTAACGCTGAAATCGAGCCGGAGAGATGGAAAGCCCCGGGATCCCTATGTGGAAACAAATTGTTTTAAAACACAAATGGAACTTGCCAAGGCTGGGATGGGTGTGGCACTGTTACCTGAGGAGTTGGTTGGAGAGACGCCAGAGTTGGTACAAGTCCTTCCCAGAGACCAAAGCGTTATGGATTTATTTTACATCTACCCAACCATTCATGCCAATGCCATGCCTGTCAAAAGATTTGGTGAGTTTTTATCAATGGTTTTTCGTAATGAGGAGAAAAGACTGTGAAAATGAAATCCTTTTTTTTGGCCCTTTTGTTGTTCTGCCAAGGGTGGGCAAATGACTCAGGTCGTCTGGCTCATGGTATGGCTATGCACGGGGCTCTTCTTTATCCCAAAAACTTTAAGCATTATAGTTTTGTGAATCCCAAAGCCCCAAAAGGGGGAAAAATTGTTTTGGGAAAAGTTGGCACATTTGATAGTTTGAACCCCTTTGTCTTGAAAGGAGTGGCAGCGTCAAGACTTCCTCTGTCGCGGGCAACTCTTATGGGGCGTTCCCCGGAAGAGCCTTGGGCAGAATACTGTGTTGTTGCAGAAAGCCTAGAAATGCCTGAAGATCGGAGCTGGATTATTTTTAATATACGGCCTCAAGCACGATGGCATAATGGGAAGCCGATTACAGCCGATGATGTTGTGTTTAGTTTTTACACTTGGTTGAAAGATGGGCAACCTTTCATGAAAACTTTTTACAAAAAAGTTGAAAAAGTAGAAAAGTTAAAAGATAGAAGAGTTAAGTTTACGTTTAAGAAAGCCGATACAATTGATCGGGAACTGCCCTTGATTATGGGGATTATGCCCTTGATCCCGAAGGATGTTTATGAGGGTAAAGATTTGAGCAAAATCACCACGGAGCCTTTGGTTTCTAACGGCCCTTATCGGATTAAAAAAGTGGATTTTGGAAGATCTATTACCTATGAGCGGGTTAAGGATTTTTGGGGAGCGAAGTTACCAACCTATGTGGGGCGATTTAACTTTGATGAGATAAAAGTAGAATATTACCGAACAAACTCTGTGATGTTTGAGGCCTTTAAAGCTGGAAAAATAGACTTGATGGAAGAAGAGAACCCCCAAGCATGGTTTGTGGACTATAATTTCCCAAAATCGAAAGAGATTATTAAGGAAGAAGTTACTCATAACCGTCCGGTTGGCATGCATTCTTTTGTCTTCAACACACGCCGAGAAATCTTTAGGGATAGACGCGTCCGTCAAGCATTGAATCTCGTTTTCAATTTTGAAACACTGAATGCAAGCCTCTATCATGGAGCTTATAGCCGTACCAATGGATTCTTTAATAATACAGAACTTGAGCCAAAGGGGCATCCAAAGGGAGAAGAGTTGAAGATCTTGAGGAAGTTTAAAGGGAAAGTGGACCCGTCTGTTTTTGGAGCGGCCTATAAAGCACCTTTTAACGGAACACCAGCAGAGGTGCGCCATAATCTACAGGCAGCGCAAAAGCTTTTAAAAGAAGCGGGGTGGATCTTCCAAGACGGATCTTTGGTACATAAGGAAACAAGGAGGCCTTTTGCTTTTGAGATTCTGCTTGATTCTACGGATTATGAAAAGGCAGCTTTGGCATTTGCTAGAAACTGTAATGCTTTGGGAATCTTGGTGACCATTAGATTTGCTGATGCAGCTCAATATGAACGCCGCAAAGTGGATTTTGATTATGATATGATTTGGGTCTTTTGGGCGGGAACGCGGTCTCCTGGAAATGAGTTGTGGAATTACGTATCCACAAAAGCTGCCACCACAAAGGGAAGCCGTAATTATCCAGGCATCGTAGATCCTGTAATTGACGAGATTATTAAAAATATTGTGACCTCAAAGGAACGTTCATCTTTGGTGGCGAATACGAAGGCATTGGATCGGATTTTGATGGCGGGGAATTATGTGGTGCCTCTGTATCACTTGAAGAAAGATATGATTGCCTATTGGAAAGGATTTCATCATCCAAAATTGACGCCAAATATAGAGTCTCGAATTGAGTCTTGGTGGTATACGAACCCACTTTGACCCTCCATTACTGTGTCAGGCATCGGACTCGAAGTGCTCATGTAGCACACAAGTACATTCCGCGCTTCTCGCCTCGCCTTCCTCGTACTGAAAGGAAAGTGGGTCCGTATAGGAGAAATGCACTTTGACCCTCCATTACTGTGTCAGGCATCGGACTCGAAGTGCTCATGTAGCACACAAGTACATTCCGCGCTTCTCGCCTCGCCTTCCTCGTACTGAAAGGAAAGTGGGTCCGTATAGGAGAAATGCACTTTGACCCTCCATTACTGTGTCAGGCATCGGACTCGAAGTGCTCATGTAGCCGCAAATCCCTAAATAATAAAACTTCTTATAGGGGGCCAGTTGACTGAGCTTGATATAAAGCTTCCAGGTTGTCTCGTAAAGAAAGTTGGTCTGCTGTCAGGCTATAGCCTGAAGGAATTTCCATGAATGGAGTACGTCCATGTCGCAGACTGTCTGTCAAGAACTCCTCTTTAAATGCCGCTAAAGCGGGTGCTGTAAGAGGGGTACCTAAAAAGGTGGAAAGTTGTGACAGAGTTTCATCTGTATTGTCCATTACGTCTTCATATTTTATAAAAAACCGTCTTTTACCTGTAGTGGTTTGTAAAGCAGTCGTTAAATTTTTCTGCCACACCCCTAACATGCCTTCTGTAGAGATATTTGGATTGCGTGCATGATACGCGTTGAACATCGAAAGAGCAGTATCTACCGGATTGCGAAGAGCAATGACATACAAGAATTGGATGTTCAAATGTTGAGCCCCTACATCTTGTTGTTGAGCGCGTTCCTCTAATACGGAGGCATGTTCGGAAAGGAGGGGATGTTTTAAGACAACATGGGTAGTATCCTCGCTAAAAATGTTATTAAAAAACTTTCCAATGTTTTCGCGTCCTTTTTTAGCTAAAGGATGAGTAGGAGAGAGGGGGGTCGTATTGTTTCTAGTGCGATTTAAAAATTGTTCGCCTATTTTTAAAAAAAGACTGTCTTCAAACGTTCCTTTAGGATTAAGCCGAGGTTGGGCTGTTTCTCTTCCTCGGGAAATTTCTTGTTGTTGGTCTAAAACTTTCGGCGTGAAGGCATATCCGCATGCATTAACAGCCCTCGCGATGGTGCTAGTACCTGAACGGGCCGGTCCTAAAACGAGAGCCAAATAATGAGGTGCGTCTTCTGCGGCGGCTGCCGCTTGGGCAGAGGGAAATAAAAAAGCAGCAGAAACAATGAGAAAAGAGATTTTTATAAAATACATGACGTCCTCCTGGATAATTATCTTTTTTTTGATTATGAACTAAGTTACCATGAAAAGAAACAGGGAAGGGTATAGCATGGGGAATTTAAAATTTTTTCGGTCTTTTGTGGTTCTGTCTTTTTTCACGATCCTTTGTTCCAATAAAGCAAATGGGACGCTAATCCCTGCGTATTGGGAGGGCCGAATAGACAACGCATGGAGTACACTGGCCAACTGGAAGGGAGATGTGGGGGGGGTGTATGCAGCCTTCTTTGTGCCGGATCAATGTAATTTTGTGACTCCACAGGTCTACTTTACAGATTTAGGAAGGGGGCAACCAACAGTCAATTTAATGACTGGCGATAATAGCCCGGGACAAGATGATCCAAATATTAATAGCATTCAAATTTCCTCTTTGGAATTTAGTGGAAGTACTTCTTTTACCTTAAATCTCTTGGGATCTAATATGGAGGTTTATGATAACATCTCTAATACTTCTAACGTTTCTCAAACTATTAATATTTCGAAGGGCTATTCTTTAGATTACGTGAATCTTTCCGGTATGACCATTAACAATAGAGGCCTAGTTCGAAGCTTTGCAAGTTCGTCAAATTATACAATTTCAAATAATACAATTAATAATATTGGAACTAATGCTGCTGATCGGGGGACTGCTGTGTTTTTTGCGGGAAGAAATGTGTCTCATGGGGTGATTACGAATAAGGGAGGGGCTACCTGGCTCTCAGATGCTACTTCTTTTGATAACGTAACCCTGCGCAATCAAATCAATAACAATGTGCCCGGTTATTTAGGAGTGCAAGGAAATGGTGGGAGCTCTGTGCCTTTTACAACGGCGGCTCCTTTAGGAATAGATATTAATGCTCACACAAATGGGTTTGTTATTCTAAAGGATGGTGCCTCAGTCACTATGACAGACCCCTCTAGTTTAGTTTTGTATTTAGAACCAGGAAGTTTTTTTAATAACACACCCAGATGGTTGTTTTTGGGAAGTGGAAATAATCAAGGGGGAAGCGTTTCCTGGAGTGAAGAGGCCCTTCTGTTATTGGATGCTAGCGGTACTCCTCTTACGAGTGTTACGGCAACATTAGTAGCGGGAGGAGAGGGGGATGCTCTTCAAGCCCTGCCTGCGGGGGTGGCGATCCCTGATGGACTAGACAACACATCGTTGGCTAACGATCTCTTGCCTATTTTGCGTGTGGTGTTAAACGGAGGAGTTCCGGTACAAGAGAGTGTGAAGGAACAAGTACAAAGTATGAGAGCGGGACATACAAGTACGTTAAACAAACTTCGGGTAGGGGTTCAGAACGTAGCTCGACATATAGTAGAGCGAGTGTCGGGAGTAAGAGGATCTGAGTGGGCATCGAAAGAGTCCCGTGCTATGCCAAGATTGCAAGAGATGTCATTCCAAACTCCTACTGCTTCTACCTCCTTTTTAAGTCTGACAGACTCGATGATGGGGGTGATGGCAGAAGAGACGGTTGATCGATTTGCCCCTTTTCGAACAGATAGAACGGGGATTTGGGCTCAACCTTTTGGCCAAGTTGTAGAACAAGGATCATCAACGACACAAACTGGCTATAATAGCAGAACAACCGGTATCGTGTTTGGGGTGGATCATAAGGTGAGCTCTGAGCTTTTGGTAGGGGGAGCGCTAGGAACGGCACAAAGCAATTCCAATTTTAAGAATAATGCAGGAAAGACACAAATTAAAGATTACTTTGTGACCTTATTTGGAAACTGGTTTAAGAACAAATGGTTTGTGGAGGGATTTTTAAGTATAAGTACCGAGCGATTCAAGGAAGGTCGAGTGGTGAATGATTTAACCGTGGCTTCTAACCAACATGAAGGATATCAGGTGGTTCCTTCTCTAGGATTTGGGCATAGATTAGATTGGAATGGATATGGAATTATCCCATTCGCTCATACTACCTTATTGTATGGTCATGAAAATAAATATACTGAAAAAGGGGCGGGGTTGGCCAATCAAACGGTCAAGGCAAGAGATTCCGCCACTCTAAGGACGGAAGCTGGGATAGATATGACTTTAGACAGCAAATATGAGGATGTTAAAGTGGTGTATGGATTGGGAGTCTCGGCGGTTTTAAATGATCCCGTGAAAAAAAGCCCTACTAACGGAACAGTAGAGGCGGGTAATGCCTTTGGAGTTCGCGATGTTTCTAAAAAGGAGTGGGGAGGAGTATTAAGGCTTTCAAGTGAGATGATGTTTGATAGCAGCTGGTTTGCCAATTTTTATTATGCCGGAGAGTTTGCATTACGCTACCAAGCCCATGAAGGAGCATTCCGTATCGGAAAGAGATTTTAAGAAGGCTTCTTCGTCTTTAACAGCTTTACTTTCTTATATTTTGAGATCCAATCCTCTGCATCAAGGCGGCCTCAATGAACTCATCGATCTTGCCATCTAGAACAGCCTGAGTGTTCCCTTTTTCAACGCCTGTGCGGGTGTCTTTGACCATCTGATAGGGTTGGAGCACGTAAGAGCGAATCTGATTGCCCCATCCAATGTCTGTCTTGCTAGAGGAGGCGGCTTGTGCCTCTTCCTCACGCTTCCGCATTTCGAGCTCATAGAGACGGGACCGAAGCATATCAAAAGCTTGGGCGCGGTTTCGGTGTTGAGACCGATCATTCTGACATTGGACCACGATGCCTGTGGGAAGATGGGTGATACGAATGGCGCTGTCGGTCTTGTTCACGTGCTGACCGCCTGCACCGGAGGCTCGGTAGGTATCAATGCGGAGATCTTTATCTAAGATTTCAATTTTGATGTCATCGTTTAGGACAGGATAGACCCAAACGGAGGCAAAGCTGGTATGGCGTTTGGAGTTTGCATCAAAGGGCGAAATGCGGACTAGTCTATGAACCCCGCTTTCTGTTTTGAGCCACCCATAGGCATTATGTCCTGAGATCTGCAGTGTAATAGATTTGATGCCGGCTTCTTCGCCAGGCGTTTCTTCCAGGACTTCAAGTTTATAAGAATGATCTTCCGCCCATCGGCTATACATACGCAAGAGAATCTCTGCCCAGTCTTGAGCCTCTGTGCCGCCAGCACCCGCGTGGATTTCAAAAAAGGCGTTGCATTTATCTGCCTCTCCTGACAGGAGGCTTTCTACACGCAGAGTATTCGCGCGCCTCATGAGATTTTCGAGAAGTTTTTCAGCGTCTAAGATTGTGGGTTCATCTTGTTCGGAGTCTCCCAACTCTAAAAGCAGCAAGGCTTCTTCCAAACTTTGTTCCAGAGAAGAAATTTTTTCTCTTTGAGCTGTGAGGCCTGTGCGTTCTTCCATAAGAGCTTGAGCCTTTTTGGAATCATCCCAAAAAGTGGGGGCCTGGGAAATAATCTCTATTTCGTCTAGACGTTTTTGGATGGCCTCAATGTCAAAGAAACCTCCGCAAAAGCGCGAGAGTTTCTTGAATTTCTTGGATCAACTGTGTGGTTTCAATCTTCATAAGCTTAAGATAGCTGAATAAAGAAGCATTGAAAAGAGGCTATTTTTGAAGAACCATGGATTGCCAACCGGGGGGAGAAAAGATCTTTGGATTTGTATCCCGTGTGAATCCAACTTTCTCATATAGAGCAATGGCGCCTTTATTTCTAAGGGCAACGCTGAGGCCAAATTTTGTAAAGGGAACAGAGGCCCTCTTGTCAGACTTGTAGACGCTTAGAAATGTGTGTATGGCCCATGCGGCGTACCCTTTTCTTCGGTGGCCCTCATAAACGTCTATTTGGCCTATGGAGAGGTAGCCAGGCGTTTCTTAGTTGGTGATTCCCATGGATCCAACAACTGTATCTGTGCCTTTGGCGACTTCGGAGTCATTCATAAGTTTTATCTGAAAACTTCTTTTGAATACGGCGGAATCATCCGGATGTCTCCAGCAGCATTCCAGATAAATGGGAGCTCCTTTTTTGCGAAATTGTTGTCCAATCTGTATGCCATCATCAATGACAGAAAAGGCAGTGGATGTCAGCAAGACGCAAACTAATAGAAAAGGGGCATAAACTTTTTTTAACATAAAAAACTCCATTCAATAACTCTGAAAATCATATAAGAAGCCTTTTTGAATTTTCAAGAACCTTTTTAAAAGTTCTCTCTTGAATTTCTTTGCAAAACCCGATAGAAATAAGCCCATCATGCATATGTTTATACCTCAATTTTTAGATTTATTCGCCATGAATTTTGGCAATCTGGCAAGTCCTGGGCCCGAGACTGCGCTCATGATGCACAATAGCAGCTATTATTCCCGCAAGGTGGGGTTGTTTACGGGGTTTGGTATTCTTTGTAGTACCATTATCCATCGTATTTACAGCATCCTTATTTTTCATGTGGTGTTGACTCAAAGCTCTTTGTTTTGGCTGAATATTCTTAAGTATGTAGCCAGTGGGTATTTGGCCTATTTGGCTGTCCGGATGTTTTTTTCACCGGTGACTGAACCGAATAAGGAAGACAGTAAATATATTACGCACCTGAAAAAACTTACCCCCAAAAAAGCTTTTAAAATGGGATTTTTAATTGATATCGTCCATCCTGGATCTTCTCTTGGGTTCATTTCTATATTGACAGCAACTGTAAGCAAAGAGACTCCTCTCAGTGTTCTGGTTATTTATGTAACACTTCTTATGTGTACGTCTCTTCTTTGGTATAGTGGATCTGCCATGTTTTTCTCTCATCCCTTTTTCAGAAAGCTTATTTATAAGGGAGGAAAATGGGTCAATCGGACGATGGGGATTTTCATGCTATATTTTGCTTGTAAACTGGCCATGAGAACTCTAGAATCATAATATAGCTCGTCCTTTATAGTCTGAGCGCACGTTACTCCTCGCTCGTGTATGTTTTTATTACACATCGCTGTGTCGTGCCTATGCTCAAATTAAAATGACTTCGCTATCTAAAAGTTTAGAAAAAACAATTAAAGGAGGTCGTATGAAAGTCCTATCATTGATACTTGGGGGATCTGTTCTCTTGTCTTCTTTTCAGGCTGTTTCCATGTCCGGGACGCCTGGTGCCGGAACGAATCCTGCGGCTGGGGTTTATGGTGAGGCTCAAGGTCTTACCCGTCTTGTGGAAGGATCCACAAGGGAAGATATGCAGCTTAGGACAAACTTGATGTCTCTGTCAGCTAAGCTCATTAGTTTTGGAGGGGCGTCTCCCAGTCAATTCACAGATAAGGCAAAAGCCCAGAGTGTGTCCGCGGCCATTGACTCAATTTTGAATATGATTACGGGGTCTTCTGTCTCGTCTACAGTAAATGCGGCGGAAGCGGTTAAGGGCAATATAACAAACAATGTTTATTTATCAGGTCTCTTTATCCAGCAAGGGAATAACCCCAGTGTTTGGGATGGACTCATTTATCCTCAGCTTCTAACGGCCTTTATTCGCCTCCAGGCGTCTTATGCAGCGTCAGTTGTTCAATATCTTTCTGTAAACGTTCAAAGACTGACACCGCAAGAGGTGCATGTGTTAACGAATACAGTGCAATCGGCGCTGAATCAGTTGAATTCTCTGACTTGATCCCAGGCCTATAAAACTCCCATTGCTTCGCGAGCCTGCAGGATGACAGATTTAGGAGGAAACGGGATCTTTTAATCCCACCAGACTCCGGGCAAAGTCTTTGGGGTGGAAGGGATGAAGGTCTTCCGCATCTTCCCCAACTCCAATGGCATGAATGGGGAGCTTAAACCGTTCTGTAATGCCGGCCACAACACCCCCTCGGGCGGTGCCATCTAATTTAGTCATGATTAACCCCGTAACGGGTAGATATTTCTGGAAGAATTCTACTTGAGCGTAAGTGTTTTGACCAATCATGGCATCTAAAACGAGAAGACAGCTTTGGGGGAGCTCTGGCGAGATCTTTTTCAAAACACGATTAATCTTTTCAAGTTGGGACATGAGAGCTTCATTCGTATGAAGACGTCCTGCGGTATCAATGAGGAGAACATGATGTCCCACTTTGACAGCTTCTTCATAAGCGTCATAGGCGAGTCCCGCTGGATCTGCCCCCATGGGACGACTCATGACCGGTATATTCAAACGGTTTGCCCAGACTTGCAATTGCTCAACGGCGGCTGCCCGAAAGGTATCTGCCGCCACAACAGCCACCGAATGACCCTGTTTTTGAAAATGGTGGGCGAGTTTTGCGGTGGTGGTGGTTTTGCCAGCCCCATTGACGCCAACCATCACGATAACATGAGGATGTTTTTTAGATATTTCGAGAGGGTATGCGTAGGGGCGGAGGATGCTTTCAATTTCCTCCGCAATGGTTTCAAGAACTGTTTCTCGAGAATATTCTTTTTCAAAGGAGGTTTTTTTAATTTTTTGAATAATCCTTGCAGCAACATCTGTGCCCATATCTGCCTGGATCAAGATATCTTCGAGAGCCTCTAGGCCGGCTTCATCAATTTTTGTATGGGTAAAAACCTGCGCGATATTTTGGGTAAGCTTTTCAGAGCTTTTTTGCAAACCATCTTTTAATCTGGAGAGCCATCCTTTTTTTAACATGGAAGTGCTGTTCCCAAGAGATGGTGTGAGGTGTGTCCCGTAATTTTAATACGCACCAAGGTTCCGGGTTCCAAGGTTTTGTCGGGGAGGACGGATGCAAAATGCTCCGTGAGTCCCGTATGATCTTTCTCTATGACAATCTCAGCCTGGTTGCCGATCATGGATGCAAACAATTTTTCTTTCATGTCTTTCCCTTTTTGCCGCAATCTTGCAGCCCGCTCCTTTATGATATCACGATTTACCTGTGGCATGCGAGAGGCGGGGGTTTCTTTATGAGGAGAGAAGGGAAAAACATGAAGATAAGAGATGTTGCACTCTTCAATAAGGTTCAGAGAATTTTGAAACATCTCCTCTGTTTCTGTGGGAAATCCTGCAATGATATCGGCTCCAAATACGACGTCAGGGCGAAGAGACCGCATGCGGATGCAAAAATCTATCACATCTTGTCTGAGATGACGTCGCTTCATTCTTTTGAGGATAAGGTCGTCTCCTGCCTGCAGGCTGATATGCACATGGGGCATAAGACGGGGATTGGTGGCAAAAGCCTCCCACAAAGATTCGTCAAACTCAACGGGATCCACGGAAGATAAGCGCAGTCTTTTCAAATTCGGTATATGATCTAAAATTTCTTGGACGCAAAGGCCCAGTGTGAGTTTGGGCGTGAAATCCTCCCCGTAAGAGGTAATGTCCACACCTGTTAGGATGACTTCTGGAATGCCTTGGTCAACCAAATGCTGGATCTGGGACATAATGTCTCTGAGGGGTACGCTGCGGCTATTGCCCCGGCCATAGGGAATACGGCAAAAGGTGCAGCGGTGGTTGCAGCCATTTTGAATTTCAATGAAAGCGCGGGTTTTTCCGTCAAAAGTGCTTACAACGGGAGTATTCGTTTGGGTGGAGGTCATAATGTCCTGCACGAGAATCCGGGAAGTTTCGTCGGGTAAAAAGCTTTGCAGCTTCATTTTCTCCTGGTTTCCGATGACTTTGTCCACTTCAGGCAGGCCTGAGAATTTTTCAGGATTAATCTGAGCTGCGCATCCTGTCACGATAATTTTATGGTTGGGATTTTCTCGCCGCGCACGACGGATAGTTTGGAACGCTTGTCGCTCGGCTTCCGCTGTTACTGCACAGGTATTCATAACAATGGTATTTTCTGTGCGTGATTGTTTGAGAAGGTCAGTTATGACTTGAGATTCATAAATGTTGAGACGACACCCAAAGGTGATGACTTTATTGCTATTCTTATCAGTCATGAATAAAAGTGGTTCCTAGTAAAACTGGGGCGAGTGATGGGATTCGAACCCACGGCATCCAATACCACAAACTGGCGCTCTAACCAACTGAGCTACACCCGCCACATGAGTTGACTTTCTACCTGTTTATAGGACTGGCGTCAAGGTTTTAGGATTTTAATAGTGGTAAATTCTCTTACCTCCTCTCCGGTAAAAGTTTCTTGAGACATCATTCTGGCGCCTGAACAAGGCCTGAGCCCGGGGCTTTGGATTTTTTCAATTGTTGCCAAAGGTCGAGGAAGTTGGTGGTGAAGGTTAAAGACATCATATTTTCAAAAGTTTCTAATGATTGGAAAAATATACCTGAATTTGATACTCTAGAAAAGAGGGTTTAAATGCACAAATATTTTTACTTAATTTTCAGTCTCCTTGTTTTTGGGGCAAATGCATCCATTGACCGAGATCCAGGCGAACATCTGTATCCTCATATACGCAAAATTGATAACGGGCTCTATTTTGCAAAAATACCGGGGCATGATCTTTATTTTGTTATGGAGCAAGTCACAGGACATAATATTGAGCAATGGAAGCAATACGCCTCAATTCAGAGTAATGATCGAGTCATTTCTTGGGCCACGAATGTTTCTGTTGGAGGTGGGAAGCTCGCAAAAAATCCTCCTACTGATGGGTCAGCTCATTTTAAAAAAGTTCTTTCAGAAATTCCATCTCATGCGGATGTATGGGTTGCCTATATTACAAGTAATCCGGTTCCTCAGCATATTCCTTATTCCATGAAACATTACAGTGCTGATGATACATCAGGAGGGGAGGAGTTCTCGAAAAATATTAAGATGTATGTGAGTGTAACCTCTTCTCCAGAAGCTCTAGTTACTTCCCATATGGGGGTGGCTTTTTCAGTTGAAAGTTTGTTGTTGGGAAGACCATCGGGCATTTCAGTTCCTCTACATTCTTTTGCAGCGCAAGTTATGTTGTGTCGTAATCCTCATCGACGTTATATGATTAATGCGCCCGCCCTTGCGATGGAAAGAATTTTATTAAAAGCTCTTCCTCATTCTGTATTTATAGGGACTCGTGAGATGCGCCATCAAATGGAAAAATCTCTTCATAGTTCGCTTGAGGAATTTTTGAGAGAAAATCCTCATCTTGAACAGGAAACTTTAAAGAAAAAGTTAAAAAGTGCGGAAAAAGAGCTTAGAAGAGAAAATCGAGTTCTCAAAGAAGATCTTTCAGATAGAGAGTCAACATCAGAAGAACAAATAATTCAAAATGCGATTGAAAGCTTATCAAGTTCCTACCTTAAAATGGGTCCTGCAAAGGAATTCATTATTTCTGATGTAGGAGTAAAACAAGTGGTACAAGAATCTATGAGAGATGATTACAGCCGTTTTAAAAATCCATATGAAGCTCCCAATGGAGAGAGAAATTCACAAGTGTTTTTAGAATTTATGAAAAAACATCCACCTATTTTATCTGTGGATCAAGGAAAGTTTCTGGAAAAAAAGATGATAATTTACGAAGGCCCAATTTCTGATCGTATTTGGCTTTCAATTGAAAAAGGGAACCCTCACTATAAATGGTTATTTATGAATCCCTTCCAGCCAGCTGGGATAACACATTTTGTTGTAACAGACCTTAAAGCACTTGCGGATGCAGCACCTGTTGAGGGTTTAAGATAGAACCTCTCTTAAATCTTCCCAAATCAAACTCACTACAAGAATAGCAAAGATAGATCCCACAATCCATTGGAGGCGCTGCTGGATCGTTTCATTTTTGCGGAGATAAGGTCGCAGTTTTGAACTGACCCCCATGGGCTGGACAAAAAAGCGTCAAGTTAAGTGACATTTTTTGATTCTAGGTTCTGTGAACATTTCTACCTGAGCCAGATAAAAGTGGAAACGAAGTGAA
>CAZEUR010000029.1:0-15722 GCA_964515175.1 uncultured Holosporaceae bacterium
AAACGGATACTACCAACTTTCTTACTTCCCTCCTAAGAAATGTTCACAGAACCTACTCGTAATGGAAAAGAAAATGACTCCACAACGGCATCTATTTGAATGGTTGCTTTGATAGTAAGATTGGCCGTTTGGGTGGGTTGATCATAGCCATCCAGCGTGACAACTACTTTATGGAGACGCGTTTCAAACCGCAGAAGTGCTTCTTCCATCGCCTTTACCAGAAGGTGCGCGCCTTTAAGGCTCGAAGGATCTCCATAAAAATCATCCATGAAGCCATACAGTTCCGGCACTCCATAACTCAAAGCACTTGCTTCCATTTCTTTGTACTGCTTATAAGGAATTTTACACCGGGTATTGAGGAGATAACTACATTCCCGAGCAATAGACTCAAAAAACTGTTCTCGATCGTAATTCACAAGAGGAACAGGTTCAGATTTTTCATCCAGATTTAAGTCCGTCAGGCGATCAAAAAGCGGCACCAGATTCCCCAGGCTTGTCCACTTCTTGGTCATGAATCTTAGATCAATTGATTTGTAGAGACGTTAAAGCCCCCCGAAAATGTTCCCTTAGCTGTCCCTGCCGCATCCACGGGAAAGTAAGAGAATTGATATTGTTGCGCCACAAAACTGAGCCCCAAAGCTGGTATTTGTTTGCTGTTCTCATAACCGCTTCGGCCGGCATTGAAAAAATCTGGTTCATTAACCTCAATACCACGATCCAACCCATAGGTAGCATTTGCCACTGTTTGCACAAGCTTTGCATTTGTCAGGGTGATCTGAAAGCTGATCATGGCCATGGTAGAGTCTCCATAGTTCTTAAGATTCACGATGGTGAGGGTGGGGAAAACTGTTCCTTGTCCTGCCGCATCCGTAAACAGAGGTGTCTTGCTCATATCCATAACCAAATCTAGGTTTGTGATGCGAACCTGAGCACTGGTATTCAAGTTCCCATTGTAGCCTATCTTTACTTCTTTGGCAGCCCCTAAATGATATCGGTAAACTTGATGTCCATTCTGTACGGTCTTCCCCACATTTTCAATGCCGGGGATCTGAGGGCACACGAGGTAACATAATCCAGATGTAGCGTTAACATCGTTGTATTGTGATGACATAATTTTCTCCCTTTTCTATGCAGTCTGATCTGCTTCAGGCGTCGCCGCCGTAATTTGGGCCCCTGTCACACCTGTACGGTTTCCATCTTGGTCTGTGGCATTGGTCAGCTGCGTAATCACGTTGCAAATTAAGGTGTAAGAGGCTTCCAACCCTTCTCCTGTTTCCTTATCTCGATTCAAATCAAAAGAAATATCAATTTCTCCAACAAATGTGTTGGAAAGAACCACATGGGTCAAAACCTGCAAAGCAGACCCTGTCGTGGTTAATTGAAATATGGAAACATTCCCCAAGTTTGTGCCCGCGCATACACATTTAAAGGCTGCCACCGCACTTTGATCCACCGCCAATGTACAAACCACAGGCTGAATAACCGCGTTTCCAATTCCCGGCGTTGAAGGTCGGGATATGTCGTAAGGCACATTAATTGTGTACGTGGGCATCCCCAGCAAACGAATCCCTTGCGTCAAATCAGCGCCCGGAATATTAATCTGGCCACTTCCTGAAAGAGCGGAGAGTCCCGTTGACGAATCTGGTTTTAAAACCACAATCTCGCCGGCTGAAATCAGAGGTTTATTTGACATGGTTCTCTCTCCCTAATCCCTTACTTCGCTGGTGGCGGCAAATCCGTCACCAATCTGAGTGACGCTGTCAATTCTTCCAACTGGAAGTGGGGACGCAAGAAGACGGTAGCCCGATACTTACCTGGGCTACCTGGGACGTCAAACACATCCACACGCGCTTCCCGAAGAGGGAATTTTGCCTTCAGGGTCTGAGACGCATTGTCTGTCAACAACACATACTGCGCAATCCAAGTTTGCAAATACTTCTGAACATTTTCTTTGCTCATAAAGCTTCCAATCTTATCCCGCATCATCACCTTGATATAGTGTCCAAAGCGAGAAGCTGCCAAGATGTAGGGCAGCCGTGCGGAAAGATTTGCATTGGCGGTCGCATCGGCCAAATTGTACTTCTTTGGTTCCTGAGTCGTTTGTCCTCCGAAGAAGGCCGCCTTATCTGTTCCCTTACAATCGCAGAGGGCGATGAACCCAAGGTCACTAAGCTCCTTTTCCCGGCGATCCGTAATGGCGATCTGAGTGGGACACTTCAAAGCGATATCCCCATCTGTTGTTTTGAAGGTATAGGTTGGAAGATCTTCCACAAGCCCACCACCTTCAACCCCTCGAATGGCCGCTGTCCATCCATACAAAGAAAAGGCATTGGTGATCCGTTGCGCCAACATATAGGCCGCATTTCCCCAAACGAAGGTTGTGAGTCCTTTTGCATCCACGGTCTCTGTATAGTTAAGCCCTTCCACAGGCAGCGTGTTGGGCCCATAAGGAAGTCTCATCAAAACCTTGGGCAAAACAAGGGCCACATAGCGAGAATCTTCCGTTTCCCGGAACGATTGCCACTTTATTTTGTCTGCCGATTCGAAAATCATGGCCAAATCCCGAGGTTTACCCAAGCCGGCAAAGCTATCCAGGTTGAAAAGTGCCGGAGACGCCTCTGCGATAAGAGGAGCCAGAGAAGCCGCAGCCACTCCAGACAATTTTGTTAACAAGTCCATGTCAGGGGACGTGCTATCAAAGGCAAAATCCGCCACTAAACAAGAGTATGGATTTCCCCCAAAAGTACCATATTCCTCTTCATAAACTTTCTTGAACAAAGCACTTTGGTCAAACTCAACAGCTTTATCAAGATCATCCTGGAGCTCCTCCCGTGACAGATTCAAAAGACGTATTTTGAGGGTCACAGATGTTTCCGTATTCATGACAAGATAGTCGAGGCCCCGCCAAGAAGCTTCCAGTTTTTGCAAACTGGGATTGTGCAAAATGGGATCCAATTGAGCCGCAATGAGCTGGTCAATTTGGTTAATCCGAGACTGAATAAAAGCTAAAGGATCTTTACCAACATTTGCGCCTGCAGCTGTAATCTGCGACAAGAGCTCATTCACCATGGCAATGGCATAAGGCGTCTGCTCAGGGTTTAAGGAAAGCTTCCCTTGCGTTAAAAACTGCGCCAAAGGTGTGCTTGCTCCAGAACTTCCTCCCGCTGGTGGTTGTTTACTAACGGCCATTATATTCCTCCCCCATTACTTAGCAGGCGCAGCTGGAGCACTAGGTGCCGCCGGCTTCGCTTGATTAATATTATTTTGAAGCTGTGTTTGCGTTGCTTTGTTTGTCAAAAGGTTTGTCAGCAAGGCTTCCAAAGCATCATTTCCATCAAGCTTTGACGTTAAATCCTTAAGTTTTTGACGAGACTGATAAAGAGCATTCAAAGCTGGAATCTGACTAATAATACTCAAAGGACCAAAGTCATCCATACTCTTAAAAGTCAAAAGAACCTCAAGCTCAGCAGGTGCCGCTTGTGGATTTAAAGTATTAGGAACTTGGAAAGCAACTCTGGGCGCGATCTCATTCATAATACTGTTGAAATTGTCTCGATCAATTTCAACAAATTTTCTTTCTTTAACAGGAGCCATTGTCCGATTTGGATCACGAAGACCAGAGAGATCCGCCAGTACTCCCACAACAAAAGGAAGCTCTTTCACTTCTATGGCGTTGCCTATTTCCACGTCGTAGGTAATTTGAACGCGCGGCGGACGAACTCTACTTATCTCATGCTGTATTTCTGTGGCCATGATAACCTCCCGTAGCCTTATTTTTTTATTCTTATAATTTAGAATATTAGCTTATTTATTAAATGTAAACTAAAAAGAAAAACTATGTCAAATACATTTTCCTCGTCGTCTTGGAGGAGAATTCTCAAAATTGGGAATGGTCTTCACGAGGAGGATCGGAGATCCGACCTGGTGAGCCCGCATGGTCACCTCACGAAAATTTAACAAACGTCATCGCGAAAAAATCTGGAGCGGATTTTTGTGGCGACCCAGCTTATAAGATGTCGGCTATGAGAGATCCCTGAAGTTTCGCGACGTAATAGGCGTTTTCTGAGAATAGATAATGCCGCGCTCAGGAAAGGTCTAGTACGAGCGAAACAAAGGTCGAGGCCGACGACGTGTACATAGACGTACATAAGGAGGCCGAGATTCCTGCAGTTTTGCGACGTAATAGGCGTTTTCTGAGCGGGGCAATGGCGGATGGGGTGAGATTCGAACTCACGAAGGGCTCACACCCTCGACGGTTTTCAAGACCGTTGCCTTCAACCACTCGGCCACCCATCCATCAGAGTTCTTCTGTTTTTACAAAACTTTCAGAGAAGGTCAAGAAAATTCTTGATAAAATTAGCCTTTTCCTTTATTTAATAGGTATCTTGAGGGATGTCCCCATCGTCTAGGGGCCCAGGACACCGCCCTCTCATGGCGGGAACACGAGTTCGAATCTCGTTGGGGACACCATTTCATTTACAAACCCTAACCCCCTAGCCAGAAATTTTCTCACACGCTATACTCATACTTGTGAGTTGTTGCAAGGAAGGGGATGAAAATGCGGAAGGAAAAAATAATGGAATCAGCTGTACAAAAGGAATTTTCCCGTATTTTTGAGGCACGGACCTTTACTAATAAAGAACAGACCTTAACCTTCGCCGCAACCCCCGAAGAATGCACCCTAATGGCAAAGCGCCTCGGCATCCCGTCTGTAAAAAGTTTTAAAGTAGACTGCCGGCTCCGTCAGCTTCCGTCCACCACCTCCATCGAAGTTGTGGCAAAGCTTAGGGCCTCTCTTGTCCAAACTTGCGGCGTTAGTCTTGAAGATGTCCCCGAAGAGGTGAATGAAACAATAAAGCTTTTCTTGTGCCCTTCCCATCTAATGCCAGAGGACTCAACGGTCTCTTATGATGAGCATGGCCTCTCTGAAACCATTGCCATTAACAACGACGGCACCATCGACTTAGGCGAAATTTTTCTCCAATACTTAAGCCTCTCAATGTGCCCCTACCCCCGCGCCCAAAAATTTAGAGACGATTTAAAGGAACAAGCGTAGTCTCATCGAAAACAGACGAGCAAACGAACTTTTCCAAGAAAATGTTTCTCTCCCTCTCAGCCTTTTCAATTTCCTCTTTTAAATTAACAAAATTTGAAATTTTAAATATATTTTTATTTTTTTAGTGCAAAAAAAACAAATCTCCTTCAGAGAGCCAGCCTCTCTCCACCCTCGAAGATCAGAAAGGATGGAATTAATCCTAAATTCGGGTTATACTAAAATTCAAGAAATAAAGGGCTCATATGAAGCGAAGTTTTTCCCTATTGGCACTTATATCCAGTCTATTTCTGAGCGGTTGCCATCACCAGGGCGGTCTCTTGGATCTGGATGGTCTCTATAAAGAGCCTTCAAGATTTGTGGATCATCCTATTCTGTTAAAAGTGAAAGATTTTGGGGTGATCAACTCCTTTGCGGCTGTTGATCAACAAAGGGCCCGTCTATTTCCCGCTTCCCTCGTCCCTGAACTATCAAAGTGGGCATCTGACAAATTTATCCCCGAAGGATCGGAGGGCAGGCTCCTCTTCCGCATTATTGACGCCCGTGTCTCTGAAGTGGGGCTTGATATATTTTCCAACGAGGATGTAAAAGAAAAACGAGCCCTGGGTGTTAATGTCATTGTAAATCTCCAGTTCGAGGGCAAACTTTACAACCATAAACATATTCAAATCCGCATCTCTCAAGAAATTCCTCTTACGAAAGAAGATCTGGGGGAAAAAGCAAGAAGAGAACTCTGGACACGTCTCGTAGGGGAAATTATTTCTGATTTAAGCCAACAGATTGAGGCCAAAATTCGCGGTGGGTTTCCCCGCATTGTCTCCCACCATAGCAGCCAAAAAGTGATTCACTGTGGATGATCATCACACTCCCGATGAGCCGATTATTCCCTACGCCCCCCAAGACGGGGAAGGTGACCTTCAAGCCTATTATAGGCAGATCCGACAATTTCCCCTGCTAGAACCGGACGAAGAATATGAGCTGGCCAAGCAGTGGTTTGAAAAACAAGATTTAAACGCTGCCAAAAAACTTATCACCAGCCACTTACGATTGGTGACAAAAATTGCCAATGGATACAGGGGTTATGGCCTTCCCATGGCCGATCTTATCTCGGAAGGCAATGTGGGCATTCTGCAGGCCATGAAAAAGTTTGATCCCCAAAAAGGTTTTCGCTTTTCCACCTACGCCATGTGGTGGATCAAAGCCGCCATCCAAGAATACGTCCTCAAATCCTGGTCTCTTGTAAAAGTGGGGACCACTGCCTCTCAAAAGAAACTATTCTTCAATTTAAGGCGTCTCAAACAACAGCTTCAGTCAGCCCAAGGAGAAGTTTTCCTTTCCGATGAATCCGTTGGAAAGATGGCCAAAGACTTAGATGTAACGGAAAAAGAAGTTCGCGAAATGGAAGAGCGTATGAGCTTTACAGACTCCTCCCTCAATGCCACGGTATCTGGCGAAGAGGGCACTGCCGAATGGCAAGATTGGCTGGAAAATCCCGCTCCCAATCAAGAAGAACAAACCATCTCCAAAGATGAGTATAGAAAGCGTATTGAACTTTTGAAAAAAGGATTCCAATACCTCACCCCCCGGGAAAGAATGATTTTGGAAGCCCGTCAAATGAGCGACCCCTGCCAAACCCTTGATCAAGTAGCAAAATCTTTAAGCGTCTCCAAAGAGCGCGTCAGACAAATAGAGCTCCTCGCCTTCAAAAAATTGCGAGACTCCATTTATCGCGAAATTTCAAAGCATCAGTAGGCCGTTCCGGACTCTCCGCCATTACCACGAGGAGCGCCCTCGGCGCCACATGGTGACCCAGCTTCTTTTTAGATCTTCTTACCAAAAAATAGTGACTAGGTGTTTAGTCCCTTTAGGGGGGGGCAGGACCCCACTTTTTGAGTCTTCCTTCAGGATTTAAGCGGGATTCTGACGTCGCTGCGCCCCTCAGAATGACGACCTTTTTTGCATTCTCAATTCCCCCTTCCCCCCAACTCTTTCTTCAGGTAAACTTGAGACTAGGAACAGAAAGGATACCCATGAGCACACGAAACTGGACACTGGACGAAAAAATTGGCCAGCTCATGATCCTTGGATTTCAAGGGTTAACGCCAGATGATGAAAGCATCCAAAAACTTGGCCGCCAAGTTCGCGATCATCAAATAGGCGGTGTGATTCCTTACGGTTATAACATTACGGATTCCGCACAAATCACCCGTCTCAATGCCTTTCTGCAAGATCAATCACCTGATCTTCCCCTCATCATTTCCGTCGATCAAGAGGGTGGTAAAGTTCAACGCCTCAAAGCTGAAAAAGGGTTCAAGGGGTTCCCCACGGCCGAAAAAGTGGCGTCTCTTTCCTCGGAAGAGGCTCATAAAATCTATTTAGAGATGGCCACAGAACTGGCCAAAAATGGCTTTAATCTAGACTTTGCGCCCTGTGTGGATTTAAATCCTGAATCCTACCTTTCTCCCATCATCGGGGAATTGGACCGCAGCTATTCGTCTCAAGTTGAGATCGTCGTAAAATATGCCTCCCTTATGATCGATGCCCTCCATCAAAAAGGGATTCTCAATTCCATCAAACACTTTCCAGGACATGGTAGCGCCCGAGGCGATACCCATAAGGGTTTTGTGGATGTGACCCAAGATTGGCGCACCCAAGAGCTCCTGCCCTTCTTTGAGCTCATCAAACAAGGTCACGTGGACACCATCATGACCGCTCACGTGTTCAACAAACATTGGGACAAAAAATATCAAGCCACCTTTTCGCCCTCCATGCTCCAGATGCTGCGAGAAGTGGGATACGAAGGCGTTATCATGAGCGATGATCTTCACATGACAGCGATCCATAAGGAATATGATGCAGAAACTGCCATGATAAAGGCGCTCAAAACCGGCAATGATATGGTGATTTTTTCCAATAATCCCATGGCGGCGGCTGGTGTTGAAGGGTTCATTCCAGACCCTGATCTGCCTGAAAAAATTATTAAGGCTGTGAAAAGCGCCCTCTCTCAAGGAGAGCTTCCCGAATCTCAAATCGATGAAGCTTTTGCGCGCGTTAAAGCGCTTAAGAGTCGGATCAGAGGATAAAGCGTGCTCCCTTATAAAAACTTCCGACCCTCAAAAAAGCGTGTCTGGAACCCCACCTATATTCTGACGGGACTCATTGTTTTTTGTACTCTGCTCGGTGGTATATTTTGGCATCTCAAAAAACCAGAGCCCCTGCTGCCCCTCCCTATTCCCGTGGTCATAACGCCTGCCGAACCTCAATATGAGGACTTTAAAGAAGCTCCCCAAGTCATCATAGAAGATTCTCATGCAGAAGAGACCCTTGTGGAGGAAACCTATAAGAACTCTGATCTTGTCACCATCTTTAAGAGCACAGATTTACCTAAAATAGTTTTACTGTTAGAAGGCTCTGACAGACAGATCAAGGTTCCTGTGACAATTTTGAAAAGGCACAAAGAAGCGCTCTTCATCAAAACTCTTAAAGACCTTAAGAAGGCCGAGAAAATCCTAAAAAAGACCCCTTATGTAATTCTCCAAGTCCCCAAAAAGTCTTGCAAAATCCTGGGGCCCTGGATCAAAAAGATGCAGAAAAAAGCAACCTTTGTCCGCCTGAAGGATCTTCAATCAAAAGGCCAAAAGATTGATCCCAAGAAAATTGAGAAGATTCCAGAAAGGTTGGTTTAGCCCTGACCCCGGCTCTGTTGCAAAAACTCATAATCACCGATTTAGGGTATAAGGATTCTGTGAATATTTAGAGGGAGGAATATCTGATGGGATATTTCAAATAATATATTAATATTTTCTTAATAGGAGAAATATGAAAAACAAATACTTACAAATAATTATTATATTTTTCTGTCTTGATGGTTTTGCCGGTGCTGATGAATTTTCTCACTCTTGGTCCGGAGAAATGCGCAGGTACTACGCACCCTGTGCGCCGCGCGCTTTCGAAGAAGTTCTTGATAAAGTGCCGGCCGGGTTACGGACCTGGGTAGAAGACGAAATGCGCACCTATACTCGCAACAAAGGGGCAATTCCATCATCTGATCGTACCTCTGTTCTCGAAACTCTGGGTGAGATAGCAACCACTAACGGCGCGAAATGGTTTGTGGATATGACATCCTTTTTCAAGAGCCACGGTCATGTCTGTACGCCTAAAGATCTCCTCAATTTTCGGAAAGTTCCTCTAGATAAAAGGAATCTAATTCTAGAAATTTCAAGAATGCTTTACCCCCATGCCGATGAGGAAGCTAAAAAATCGTGGATCGACAGAATGCCCTTCGTATACACCCACCATACCCTATTATGCGGAGGCCTTGATGCCCATAAAATGCGCCGAGAAAACCTCTCTCCTCTCCCCGTGGAACCCTCAGAAGATTAGTGTGGCGGCATAACATGAAGCATATATCCCCCATATTAAATGTAATAAACAACCAAACCCGCTTTCTTCTTGATAGACCGCACATCCAGACGAAATCCCAACTCAGTTAGAGAGCCTGATTTCTTCTTTCAAAAGCAAGTATTGCTTTTTGTTCTCGACTGGACAGAGTAAAGGACCCTCTCAGTTTTTCCAAGAAGGCCATTCCAAGCAAACAATCGCTTCCAGTTGAAGACAGGGTAATAACCCCAGATAAGATTTGTCCCTCTATTTTTATTTCACCAAGACACTCCAGGTTATCAAAAACCCTTCCGTCAGCTAATGTGCTTTCACAGGTCCCCCAAAGCCTCAGATTGCACCCAATCCCTGTGGTTAAAGGGATATGCAAGAATCCCGTAAATCCAGTATCCAGAATCGCGGATTGCTTCATGGGATGTCCCGATGCCGTCATAATCTGAATGGGAATAACGGGAGAATAACTCCGCGTCAAAGAGTATTCCAAAATAACGACCGAACTTGCATCAACAGATATATTTCTTTCTCATTAAGCCAAGAACGTAAAACAATCTCCCTTTATATTTCTTAATAGTGTAATGACAAAGATCGTCCAAAGATAACGACGCAATCAACGTTCCTGAAACAGGTTCTATGACAGCAAACCAATCACCAGGAATCTCTTTTCTGATAAGGGGTGCATTATCCTGATAGAGCCTATTCCCGTAGTGAGAAATAACTCCCATATCGACTATGTTTGAAGGAAGAGTTTCCCCCTCCAACCCCACCTCTCTAATATCTGCTCTCATGCTCTTTATACCCCCCTCAATTAATTTTGAACATTCTGCAAACATCCTCTGTGTTTTTCAAGATGCCCCCGCGCCTCTACCACATCTCTCAGGGTCGCTAAAAAAGCCACAGAAAGGTATTCCCTCGCATATTCAGAATCCTTCAGATCCTTTAGAAGAATGTCTTTAAATTTTATTAGCTGCGTCATTTTGTGTCTTCAATCAAGAATGAAACCATCATCCAGAGCCCCGTGAAACGGGGCGTGGGGTCCAACTTGATTGTACTTACCTCCTGCTGATTGGTGCAACGCGCCGACGTTAGGAACCCGCTTTTTTCCTTTCTGTCACCCCGAGGAGGTCTGAAAGATCGACGTGGGGGCCCAGTTTCTTCTTGAGCCTTTCCAACAAAAACCATTGACTAGATTACGGTGAAAAAAGCTGGATTGCCACGTCGACTCTTTGAGTCTCCTCGCAAAGACGATTGAGGAGGATTGTCCTACAGAAGCAACTCCCTCCCCCGAATTACATGTAATACACCCCCAATTTGCCAATTCCGCCCCTTTCCGCTAAACTCCCCCCACGAAACATACGCCCACCCCTATCACGGCTGGGTCCTAGCCCACTCCTTTTATATACACAATATAAGTTGTAAAAATACATTGATATAACACAATATAATGTGTAATATTATAGAGGCAGAACACATGATAAGGAACCACGCTATGAAGAATCTTTTAACGCGCCAAGTCTCTAGACGGACTGAAAAGCTTAGAAAAGCGTTTCAGGAACCCCTACCTATAAAAGGATGGATTTATTCTATGCGATCAGCATTAGGAATGACTCTAGAGCAGTTGGGGGCCCGAATGAATGCGCCTTATCAGTCCATTCAAAAACTTGAGAATGCGGAAATTCAAGGGTCTCCCACTTTAAAAACCATGCGCTCTGTGGCAAACGCTCTGGAATGCGATTTTGTTTATGCTTTTATCCCGAGGAGACCTTTAGAAAAAATGATAGACGAACAGGCAGAGAAGAAAGCCCGGGGACTCATTGAAAAAGTTGCTCATTCCATGTCTTTAGAAGATCAATCTTTGGATAAAAAGGAAATTGAAATTCAGATTAAATCCCTTAAAGATGAAATGAAAAGAGGAAACTTAAGCAAGATCTGGGACTGATATGAAGCTTGAATATAAAAAGGGGGCAACCCCTCTTGATCCCGATGAAATTCATAATCTTCGCTTAAAGCATATAAGCACCCAAAAAGACTTAGATGAACTTGAAGCTGCCAATATCATCCAGGGGCAACTATGGGCCTTCTCTCAAAAAAGGAAAACCATCTTGAGCATTCCTTTCCTCCTTAAACTCCACAAACATATGTTCGGAGAAGTTTGGTCTTGGGCAGGAAAATATAGGCGCTCTCAAACTAACATAGGCGTTGAGCCTTTCAGGATTCCTTCGGAGACTGGACAGCTTTTGGAGGAAGTGGTGTTTCAATCGCACAGCAATACCTATACCATGGATGAGATTGCTGCTCGATTCCATCATAAATTGGTCTGGATTCACCCTTTCACGAACGGGAATGGGCGCCATGCAAGATTGATGACGGACCTTCTATTATATACTCACGGACATCCCTTATTCACATGGGGACGACATAATCTAAACGAACAAGGGTCTATCCGACAGGAATATATAAACGCCCTAAAGGCTGCTGATAAAAACAATTTTGATCCTCTTATGAATTTTGTGAGGAGCTAGGTTCTAGACAGAGCCCGCATCATTCGGCTAAACTCCCCCCATGAAACATACACCCACCCCCTATCACGGCTGGGTCCTCCTGGACAAGCCCTTAACCTTTTCCTCCCAGCAAGCGGTCACAAAGGTCCGTCATCTTTTTGGCCGCGCGAAAGCCGGGCATGCGGGAACCCTCGATCCCTTAGCCACAGGGCTTCTCCCCATTGCGTTGGGGGAGGCCACCAAACTCATCCCCTACATCATGGACAAAGACAAAACCTATGAGTTCACTATCACTTGGGGGGAAGAGCGCACAACAGATGATGCGGAAGGTGACATCCTCAAAACATCCGACAAGCGCCCCACCAAGACTGAAATCCTGAAGATCCTTCCTCAATTCACCGGCCCAATCGAACAAATCCCCCCCATTTATTCTGCCATCAAAGTAGAGGGACGACGGTCCTATGATCTCGCGCGCAAAGGGAAAGACGTTCCCCTCAAAGCCCGCCCTGTGACCATTCATACCCTCACCCTTCTAGAGGCTTCTGCCTCAGAGGTCCAGTTTGAAGTCGCCTGCAGCAAGGGCACCTATGTGCGCAGCTTGGCTCGTGACTTGGCCCACGCGTTGGGCACCGTTGGATACATTTCGGCCCTCCGGCGTACCAAAGTGGGCCCTTTTTTGGAAAAAAATGCTGTAACGCTCACGAAATTGCTTGAATTTCAAGGAAAATCTGGTATAGAGAGGTGTGTAAATCCTGTAGACACCGTGCTGGACGACATCCCGGTGGTTACTTTGAATACAAAAGAAATGGAACGTTTACGACTTGGTCAACGGCTTCCCTTTCCAGAAGTGCCCGTCGGTGTTTCTATGGGAGATATCTTGGTGTGTTATGATTCCAATGGCCAGATTGGGGCTTTGTCCCAGTGGAAAGAAGGCGTGTTACATCCCAAGCGTGTGTTTAACTTTTAATATAAGGAGTAAGCTGATGTCGAAGACAAAGAAGACTATTATTAAGGATTTTGCTATCAACAAGAATGATACAGGATCCGCGGACGTGCAGATTGCCGTTCTTACAAACCGTATTCTCACCCTCAGTGCTCACATGAAACTGAACCCCAAGGATAAGCATTCTCAGCGGGGACTCTTGATCATGGTGGGACGTCGTCGTCGTCTTTTAGATTATCTAAAGACCACGGCTGTCGAACGTTACCAAGATATTTTAAAGCGTCTTGAGCTGCGCCGATAAGCTCTGTTATTTTATTAGGACATAATTAATGCAAACAATTTTTAGAAAAGAAATTCAATGGGGCGGTCGTACCCTCAGTTTAGAAACTGGAAAATTGGCCAAGCAAGCAGATGGGGCTGTTGTTGCCCGGTACGGAGATACCGTGGTTCTCTGTACAGTAGTGGCTCAGAAAGAAGCAAACCCTGAAGCAGGTTTCTTTCCTTTAAGTGTGCATTATCAAGAAAAATTTTATGCCGCGGGACGCATTCCCGGTGGATTCCTCAAGCGCGAAGGCCGCCCCTCTGAGAAAGAGACTCTGACATCTCGTCTCATTGATCGCCCTCTTCGCCCTCTCTTCATCGAAGGATTCAATAACGAAACACAGATTATCTGTACGGTTCTCAGTCATGATCTGGACAATGATCCTGATATCGTCGCTCTCATTGGCGCCTCTGCGGCCCTCACCATCTCTGGAATTCCGTTCCAAGGACCGGTAGCTGCGGCTCGTGTTGGGTACAAGGACGGTGAATTCCTCCTCAACCCTTTCGTGGGAGATGTGGCAGAGTCAGAACTGGATCTCGTGGTAGCCGGAACATCCGCAGGTGTTCTCATGGTTGAATCCGAAGCGAAAGAGTTACCCGAAGACACTATGTTGAAAGCCGTGACCTTTGGCCATGAATCCTTCCAGCCTGTTATCAAGATGATCATTGACCTTGCGGAAGAAGCCGCCAAGGAGCCATGGGATCTTCCAGCAGGCGTATTGGCAGAAGCCGATCTTTACAAGAGCGTTGAAGATTTGGCGCTCAAGGGTTTGCGAGATGCCTATACCATCAAGAAGAAGCAAGATCGTTATGCGGCCATTGGTGCCGTAAAAAAAGCCACCAAAGAGCAATTAGCACAAGAGTTTGGGGAGCATGCCTCTCTTTTCGACAAAGTGTTCAAAATGGTGGAAAGTAATTTGGTGCGTGGGAACATTCTTAAGAGCGGAACCCGTATTGATGGACGAGATACAAAGACCGTTCGTCCCATCACCGCTGAAGTATCCGTTCTTCCCCGCGTTCATGGAAGTGGGCTCTTCACACGGGGTGAAACACAAGCCCTTGCTGTTGCCACTCTCGGAACAGGTGATGATGAACAGTTAATTGATGGACTCGAAGGCGAATCTAAGCAACATTTTATGTTGCATTACAATTTCCCTTCTTTCTCCGTTGGGGAAGTGGGTCGCATGGGATCTGTGGGACGTCGTGAAATTGGGCATGGAAAACTTGCCTGGCGCGCCATCAACCCTCTACTCCCTTCAAAGGATGAATTTCCCTATACTCTACGTACGGTTGTGGAAATTCTTGAATGTAACGGATCGTCTTCCATGGCAACCGTTTGTAGCTCTTCCTTGGCTCTCATGGATGCCGGCGTTCCTCTCAAGGACCACATTGCGGGTATTGCCATGGGTCTCATCAAGGAAGGAGAGGACTTTGCGGTCCTCACAGACATTCTTGGAGACGAAGATCACTTGGGTGATATGGATTTCAAAGTGGCCGGAACTCGGAATGGTGTAACCGCACTTCAGATGGACCTTAAAATCACCAGCATTACGCCAGACATCATGAAGATCGCTCTTGATCAGGCGCTTACAGGCCGTCTTCATATCATTAGTCAGATGGAAAAAGCCATTCAAGGATCCCGTTCAGGGGTCAATGAAAATGCCCCTCGTATCGAAGTGATCAAGGTCCCCAAGGATAAGATCCGTGAAATTATCGGAACAGGCGGAAAAGTCATTCGCGAGATCTGTGAAACCACCGGCGCTAAGGTAGAGATTGAAGATGACGGTACTGTAAAAGTGGCTGCCGTTGACTCTCGGTCCATCGAAGCCGCATTAGACCGTATTCGCAGCATCATCGCCGAAGCAGAAGTGGGTCAAACCTACTCTGGAACTGTGGTGAAGATCATGGAATTCGGCGCGTTTGTTGATTTCTTGAACACCTCTGGCCTCGTGCACATCAGTGAGATCGTGCATCGTCGCCTGAATAAGGTGGAAGAAGTCCTCACTGTAGGTGACAAGGTCCAAGTCAAAGTACTCGACATTGATGACCGCGGCAAAGTGCGCCTCAGCATGAAAGCTCTGATCCCGGCAGAAGAAGGCAAATCAGAAGCGTCTGGCGCTTAAGTTTTAACGTCATCCTGAGGGGCCGCAAGGCCCCGTCAGGACCCCTATTTTCTAAAGAAATTTCCCCAGATAGCTAGACATCTTCATTTTCTGAAACAACCTCCCTATACTTTCAAAAACGAAAGGGGGATCAACCATGACCACAGGCGCATCTTATAAAAACTATATTGAAACCTTAAAGAAAGAGATTGCCCAAGCCCGCATCAAAGCTCACTTGGCTGTTAATAAAGAGCTGATCCACCTCTACTGGAAGATAGGGTGTCAAATCCTTCAGATGCAAGGAAAGGAAGGCTGGGACGCGAAGATAATTGACCAGATCTCTAAAAACCTATCTAGGTTCTGTGAACATTTCTACCTGAGCCAGATAAAAGTGGAAACGAAGTGAA
>CAZEUR010000030.1:0-14888 GCA_964515175.1 uncultured Holosporaceae bacterium
ACCTTCAAAGATTTCTGCTTTTGCGCGGGCAATGTCATCTAGCGACGAAAAAAAGGCCATATGAGCCGGGGCAATGGTGGTGATAATAGCCACATGAGGTCTGGCTATTTGAGTGAGTTGAGAGAGTTCTCCCCCATGACTCATGCCCATCTCAAGAATTACATATTTGGAGTCGGGATCACATTGAGCCAATGTGAAGGGAACCCCCCATTTGTTGTTAAAGCTTTTACCGCTGGCATGTGTTGTTCCTTGATCCGAAAGGCAAAGCTTTAACATATCCTTAGTGGAAGTCTTTCCTGCACTTCCCGTGACCCCGATAACTTGGCCCCTGAGGCGGTCTCGGGCATAAGATCCAAGATTCAAAAGAGCCTCATCCGTATTTGCCACAAGAACAAGAGGGGCATCCTTGGGAAGGCCTTCTGGAATATGATCGACAAGGGCAGCGACTGCGCCGCGTTTGAGGGCATCAGCTACGAACGCATGACCATCTAAGGATTCTCCTCGGATAGCAATATAAAATTCTCCTGGAACAAGAGTTCTGGTATCCATGGAAGGGCCACAGGATTCCCAATCTTTTTTTCCTAAAAGTTCACCTTTTGTGGCTTTCTCAACATCAATACTTGTCCAGAGGTTTTTCATGGGGTTATTTCCTTTATAAGAGATTGTATAACCTGTTTGTCTAAAAATGGGTAGGTGATTCCTTGAATAATTTGACCGTCTTCAGGACCTTTCCCGGCAACAACGAGAATATCCTCTGGATGAAGTTTGTGGAGGGCCAAAGAGATGGCGACTCGACGATCTCCAATCTCTAAAGCATTGGGACATTCGGCTTTAATTTGAGCTCGAATGTGGGATGGGTCTTCAAAACGAGGGTTGTCATCGGTAATAATGATATGATCTGCAAACTCATAAGCGGCTTTCCCCATAGGCCCTCGAGTGCTGGGATCACGACCACCGCCCCCACCCATGACGATCCAAATAGCTCCTTTGCTATGAGGGCGTAGGGATCTTAAGAGGGTTTCGATACCGCCGGAAGCATGAGCATAGTCTACATAGGCCACAGCCCCATTGGGCAGAGTTCCTGCAAGTTCAATGCGCCCGGGAACACCAGTGAGGGATTCAAGAGCCGATACAGCTTTTTCTTGGGAAGCAGGATCTGTGGCTAAAACTAACCCCAAAGCACAAAGGGCATTATAGGCCTGAAATTCTCCTAAGAGAGGTAAGAAAACTTTATAAGAAGTATTAAATACGGAAAGATGAAGCTCTTGGCCAGTTTTTTGGGGGATCAAGCGAACAAGTTTTATATCTGTTGCGTTATTTCCATACGTAAGGAGGGGGCGATCGCATTTTTTCAAATAATCAAATTCAGGAATATCCGCATTAAGGACAGCTGTTTGAGAGGGAGGGAGGAGTTCTTCAAAAAGCCGTGCTTTGGCTTTAAGATAGTTCTCCATGGTGTGATGATACTCTAAATGATCGCGACTAAGATTAGTGAACGCAGCAGCCAGGAAGGGAACGCCATCCACCCGATGTTGATCTAGTCCATGGCTAGAGGTTTCCATGGCCAAATGGGTAATGCCAGCCTTGGCCATTTCGCCTAGCATTTTGTGAAGGTAAATAGCATCAGGGGTTGTTAAGTATTTAGGCGCTTCAAAATAAGAACTTCGAATACCAAGAGTGCCGAGACTGGCGCTTTTGTAACCCAATTTTTCCCACAGTTGACGGGTGAATTCGGCCGTGGAGGTTTTTCCGTTGGTTCCGGTGATGCCAACGATTACCTTTGGGTGACTTTGATAAAAACGGGCCGCCAGAAGAGGTACGAGATGTCGAATATTGTTTGTTTCTACAAAACATATGTGGGGATAAAGAGAAGTGTACTTAGCGCTTCCTTCTTTTGAGCACAAAACAGCAATAGCTCCGGCCTTTATGGCATCGGGAATAAAGTCTTCGCCATTATGGGAAGTGCCTTTGATGGCAATAAATAAGTTCCCTGGCTGAATATCTTTAGAGGTGAGTGTAAGTCCTGTTAGGGAAGCGTCGGTAAGTTTGCCAGAACATGTCCAGAGTTTAGAATCAATAGTTTCTAGAAGACTACCGAAGCGCATGAGCTGAACCTTCAGGAGATATGTTTAACCGCATGGCTGCTTGGATTTTTGGAGAAGATTCATCCACCGGCAAAACACCCAAAAGAGGGGCAGCTTTTTCTATGATTTCTTTGGTGATGGGTCCGGACGTCCATCCTCCTGTGGAGAAACCACAGGTCTTAGCGGTCCCGTGAGGCTCATCCAGCATAACAAAGCTGATGTACTTAGGGTCGTGCATAGGAAATGCAGCCACAAAGATGGAGCGATGTTTATCTTTTGCTACATACTTGTTGCTATGATCATCTTTTTTATTGGCAGATCCGGTTTTGCCTCCCACCAAATAGCCTGGGGCATTTCCTTTTGTGCCGGATCCGTATTTTACGGTGAGATGGAGCAGACGACGAAGTTTTTCGGAAGTGGCCTCTGAAATGACGCGGGTTTCTTCTTTGTTTTTATTATTATTGAGAAGAAGGGTAGGGGAACGTAGGATCCCTCCATTGACCATAGCGGCGACTCCATTTAGAACTTGAAGCGGGCTGACGGCCATGCCATATCCATAAGAAATAGTGGCTGTGTTGATGTCATGCCATTCACGGGGTGCCATGGGCACGCCATTTTCTCCTATTTCTGTCTTCAGAGGTTTTAAGAATCCTAACTTATCAAAGAATTTTTTTTGTCCCTCTGTGCCCACTTTCATGGCCATTTTGACAGTCCCAATGTTGGAAGAGTACATAAAGACTTCTGGTACTGAAAGCCATCGATTCTTGCCTTGGTAGTCTTTGATGGTAAACTTGCCAAAGCTCATGGGTTGAGAGGCATCAAAGCCTTGCTCTAGGGTCACTTTCTTTGAGTCTAGAGCCATGGCGAAGGCAAAAATCTTGAAGATAGAGCCCATTTCATAGATGCCAAGGGTGTTGGTGTTGAAGATGGCGTCGTTATTGGAGGGTTTGTGAGGATCAAAATCTGGCAATGACACCATGGCAATCATTTCTCCCGTATTCACATCCATCACCATTCCGCTGGCCTTTTTTGCTCGAAATTCTTGCATGCCTTTAATGAGGGCATCTCGAACAATGTGTTGAACCCGAAGATCTAAAGAAAGACGAAGAGGGTCTTTTTTTTCCTGAAGAACATCTTGAAATTTACGTTCAATACCAGAAAGACCAACGCCATCCACATTTGTATATCCCACCACATGGGCCATGAGTTTTTCATGGGGATAAATGCGTTTTTGTTCTTTTTGAAAGTGGATTCCCACCAGACCAAGTGCATTAATGCGTTCCTGTTGCCTAGGGGTTAGATTGCGTTTTAGCCAAACGAAAGGTTTCTTGGAAGATAGCTTCTTCTGGAGAACCTGTTTGTTAAGATCCGGAAATAATTTCGAAAGCTTTTCGGCCGCTTTTTCTCCATCAATTAATTGATGGGGGCGGGCATAGAGAGAAAATGTAATGAGATTTGTGGCAATCACCTCTCCATTTCTGTCCACAATATCGGCTCGTTCTAAGAGAGAGTATACTCCCTTATTGTCTGTATTGTGGGCATTATGAGAAAGAACCATAACCCAAAACAAACGAAACCCAATGGCAGCAAACGCCGCCATGAATAATACGACCACCAAAGTGAAGCGTGGCATGGGGTTCTCAGAGGGTTGCTGACGCTTTTGCAAAAAAGCCTGGAGACGACTTGAAGAGTTGGGAAGGATGGCAGCTTGGTACATTATTTTTTCCCTCCCTGCATTCTGTCAGCACTTATGCCATCCAGAGAGCTGATCTGTTTGGCGTTGACAGGCTTTAAATGAAGGTATTTTTCGTTTAACTTTTGAAGTCGCTGGGGACTGTTAAGGAATCCCCACTCGGCTCTTAGGATATGAAGGGATTCTTTGACCTCTAAGATACGGCTTCGGGTATAACGGAGGTCTTTCTCAATGTTGGCTACCTTGTGTTTGAGATGGTAAAGACCGATACCAAGCAAAAAGCTTATCATTAAAGCAAACAAGGAAGAGCGGCGCAAAAGAAGATAATTTATTTGCATGAGAGAGGTCCCCAGGTTTGTGCAGCGGTGCGGATGGCCCACCGTAGTTTGGCAGAACGAGCGCGAGGATTTGATCGGATCTCCTCATCTGTTGGGGCTAAGGCTTTTTTCTCAATTAATTGAAAGGTGGGAGATTTCTCTTCCTGTTTGACGGAGAGCTGGTGCCGAGAGGTTCCTGGGTTTTTACCGCTTCTGAGTTGGAGAAAAGCTTTCACGGGACGATCCTCTAAGGAATGGAAGGAAACAACCACAAGGTGACCCCCTTCCTTTAAGAGTCTTTCTGCCGCAATTAATCCCTGTTCTAAAGATTCAATTTCTTTGTTGATATAAATGCGGATGGCTTGGAAAGTTTTTGTGGCAGGGTCAATCTTTTGTCCCGGATGGCGTTTGCAAATGGAATGAATAATTTGGGTTAGGTCTAAGGTATTTTTAAAAAGAGCTTTTTGACGATGATTAACGATGGCGCGAGCAATAGATCTGGATTTGGGCTCATCTCCATAATACCAAATGATATGAGCGATTTCTTTTTCAGAGAGGGTATTGAGAAGGTGTGCCGCGGTTTCTCCTTGTTGCTCCATACGCATATCCAGAGGGCCTTCTTTTTGGAAGGAGAACCCACGCTCTGCTTGATCCAGCTGCATGGAAGAAACGCCCAAATCTAGAACGATACCATCCACATGGGTAATGCTTTGAGACTCAAGCAATTTATCCATGTCAGAGAAATTTCCCTGAAGAATATGAAAACGAGGATTCTCTTGGGCAAGTTTTTTTCCAATTTTGACAGCGTCCGGATCCCGGTCAATGCCATAGACAGCGCAATTGGCCTGGTTCAAAATGGCACGACTGTAGCCACCCGCTCCAAATGTTCCATCTACATAAGTCTTGCCCATTTGGGGTGAGAGACTTTCCAAAACTTCTCTGAGCATCACCGGGGTGTGCTCGGGAGTCGTGAGGGCGGGGGAGATCATGATCCCTCCACAAGAGCAGGGGTACGGTTCAAAGTAAGGGTTGCCCCACGTTCTTTAATTCTGGCGCGGGCTTGTTGCTGATAGGCTTCGAATTTCTCGGGGTTCCAAATTTGAAAAGTTGCTCCCCGCCCTACAAAAGTCGCACTCTCCCTAATTTCGGCGTACTCTTGTATGGTCTTGGGGAGCATGATTCGCCCTTCGGAGTCCCAGGCAAGCTGATGTGAATCCGCGAAGATTGTGGAGGCTAAATCTTCTTGGCCTTCTGAAAACAGCTCGAGCCGATCAATACTGTCACTGATGAGTTGCATGCGGTTGATGGCGCAGCCCTCAATGGCCGGTAACGTATAGGATCGGAAAAGGATGACTCCTTGAAAGGAAGGCGTTGTTTCCAAAGCTGCGCGAAAGGAAGAAGGAATGGAAATTCGTCCTTTTCGATCAATCTTGTTCACAAATGTCGATAAAAATAATGACATAGCACTTCTCTGGTTCACGCTTATACCCTTACTTATGGGATACCATGGGATGAGATGGGAGTCAATGGGAAAATAATATATTTTTTTAACTATATTGCAAAAAACAGAGAAAATTTATGTAATAGAAAATATACAAATTTCTATTGCTGGGATTTTTAAGTAAAAATAAAAAGAACAGATTAAGTAGTGTCTTAGTATAAAAAATCTTCCAAAATAAGGGGGCTTTAGATCTTGCTTGCCTTCATTTGAGAGGAGGTTTAGAGTTTTCCAGAGTGCCTCTTTTTTCTGTTATTTCTCCTCAAAACACCCTTAGATTTTTTTTCTGAAACGAGTATAATCCGGTGGGAATAATATGGAGGGATATACATGCTAACAACTGATTTTAAAATACAAATAGTGGATTGTAAAACGAAGGGAGCCCCGGCCATTTTCCTAAAAAGTCTTCGCGAAACTGGGTTCGCTGTTTTAAGGAATCATGATATTTCCTGGGATCTGGTGGCAAGTGTTTTGCAGGAATGGAAAGTTTTTTTTGAGTCGCCTTTAAAAGTTGACTCTAAGGTTGATCTGAAAAAAACACGCCTTGGTTATTATGAGCTTGGGAGTGAGAATGGGAAAGGATACTCGCAAAAAAATCATATGGAGTTTTACCAATATACCGTTGGGCATTCCCTTCCGTCCCTGGTGAGTCCTAAAACAGGGGATCTTTTTAATCAGTTGATAGGGTTGGGCAGAGAGATCCTTGGATGGCTCGATCAAACATTACCGGAGGAGGTTAGACGGAGGCTTCCTTGCCGAGTAACGGAGATGCTGCCAGAGGCGTGGCCCAACATGATGAGGGTTATTCATTATCCGCCCTTGGAAACGGTGGAAAATTATACGCGCGTTTTGAACGCAGAACATGAAGATCTGAATTTAATTACTTTGCTGTGTGGATCCACAGCTCCTGGGCTTGAGGTGAAAGATCTGGATGGCCATTGGCATCGCGTGGGGTATGACCGCGAATCAGTGATTGTAAACGTGGCAGATTGTCTGCAGTTTGTGACGCAAGGCTATTTAAAGTCTACGCCCCATCGTGTGGTGTGTCCTGAAGGGTTTCAGGGGCATCGGTATTCCATCCCTTGCTTCATTGGAGCAAGGGAAGATCTTCCTGTGGCAGAGAATCTGACGGCGGGAGAGTTTCTGCTTCAGAGGCTTCAGGAGATTGGGATTCTGTAGGGAGAGATTCTTTTCCTGCGTGGATATTTTGAAATCTTTTGAGCCATTGTTCGAGTCGGTAGCATGCTTTTGAGTCACGGAAAATAGGTTTCGTGCATTTGTGGCGATGCACGAGCTTCTTGTGGAACGCAAGCCCTTGTTTGTAGAGTTTTTTAGTGTTGCGTTCTAGCAGTTTCTGTCGGAAATGAATGAGCTGGTGGCGCTCTGATTTTTTCAATTCTTTTGTGTCGCTAAAAATCTGACACAGAGAAAACTCATAACTTGCCACAGGGTTGAAAGGAATGCCGGGTCGGATTTTTCGACAAAGGTCTAAGATTTTTTTCGGGGGACACACAGGATTTTTTTCGGTGCCCGCTTTGGGCAGGCAATTGCTTTCACAAAAGATCTTTTTGCATTTACTGTTTTTATTGCCCGCATAAAGACATCCGGCGGCCTTGTATTTTTGGTACCCCTCCCACGTGGTGCAGTCTTGGGAGGAGTGGTTAACGCATCCCGTGTGGACAGGAAGGAGGGCGTGGTTGTCCTGAATGCAAAAGATTGTTAATAAAATTATGATCCAGAAACTTTTCATTTTATACCTCCCTTAGGACCAGAGTATCTAGCCTGCGGACAGATGTCAAATGAGGTTAGGCCATACTTTCCCCTCCGGTCAACTCGTTGCTTGGAAGGGGCTCTGTACTTGGGCGTGCCATAGAACAAGAATTGCCCGTGCATTTACAAGGAGGTGGGCAGAGAGCTTTGCGAACTGCAAGCGGAGTTTTATAGTAATTTAGTTTCTCTTTCAAATTACTAGAAAGAGTAATATTTATGTACTTTGTTTCTATTTGAGTGGCTCTCTCTTTCACTTGCTGTTCTTGAGCTTCAAGGGCATTGCGGAGCTTTCCTATGCGCTGATTATAGAAATTGGTCGCATATTGAATATGCTTGTTGTACATATCAATGTAGGCGTTCAGCCATTTTTGTTCCCATTTTCTTTTGGCATCTAATTTAGCAAGGCCTGAGAGGCCAAAAGTTCCTAGGTCTTTTTCAAAAAGTTTTGCGTTTCCTCCTTCAGTTTTTGCTTGGTGTTGGCGCTGTCTTTCTAGCCTCTCTCCTGCAGCAACGGTTTCAGCATGAGAGATAGAGGTGGATCCTTTTTTTAAAACTCCATTTTTCTCTAAAGTTTGAATTTGAAATTCATTATCTAGCCGCACATATTTACAGATCTCTATACAAGTATCGCCTAACCTGTATGTGACATCACTTTTGTTAGTATAGGTTATATTAGACTCTCCCTCCTTCACATCCGTCATGCACTGACCTTTACAGAGAGCGGTTGCACAACTGCTGTCGGATTTATTTTGAAGACATCCTTTGCCTTTATATTCTACATATCCTTTTAGTGTTTTACAGGCGGCAGTGCGAAGACACAATGGGTTGGCCCAGGATTTTGTGGGGGCGTAAGCAGCTTCAGAAGCTATGCCACTTTGTGCCAATATGCATCCCAAAAACAAAACGATTCCCAATATTTTTTTCATGTTCATTTTTGACCCCTGTTGGCTTTCTTTTAACGGTACCGGGTTTATAAAAAAATGTCAAATATAGCGAGACAGTTTTAAGCGGGTTAGGAAGACGGTGAACTACAGGTACCTTAAAGGCACTGCATCTACCGAGGGAGATAGGGGAAAGTCTTTTTCTGTGAGGCACAATACCATCCCATGGCCCATGGGTTTTTGGAGACGGGATAGAAAGTTAAAATTTGAAGGCGCATTATTAAGCGGGTTTGCTGTTTTTTTCATTTCAATGGGGTAGAGGGTGTTATTCTGATCAATAATTAAATCAATTTCTTTCTGATCTTTGTCTCGATAAAAATGAAAGTACGCTTCCTTGCCGTTATTCCAATAACTTTTGAGAATCTCTGAGAACATGTAAGTTTCTAAAATGTTTCCAGATTGGGCCCCCGCTTCTAAAGACTCAACGGATTGCCAGCGACAGAGATAAGAACATAGCCCGGTATCTAGGAAATATATCTTTGGCGTTTTTGTAAGGCGATTTACTACATTATTATGATAGGGGCGCAACAGATAAATGATGCCAGATGTTTCGAGTATGGTAAGCCAATCTTTAACGGTTCTGTGATCTATTTCCGCATCTCTTGCGAGATCTGCATAATTTAGGAGGTGCCCAGACCTTGCAGCTAAGGCTCGCAAAAAATTGTAAAATCCAGTTTCATTTGTAATATTTGTAATTTCTCTCACGTCCCTTTGAATATAAGTTTGAACATAGGAACCATAAAATAGATCACGATCCGTATCTGAACGATGGATGAGTTGGGGAAAAGAGCCTAACCATATCCTTTTGTAAGTGTCCATCAGGGACATGCTTGTGACAGCATGCTTCCTGGCATTATTAAGCCATTCGGGTGTGGGAAGTAAGGGGTTATTCTCTTGGGCGTGATGGAAAATTTCTGCCTGAGATAGTCCAAGCAAGTTTAGTATAGCAATTCTCCCGGCCAAAGATTCTGAGATGTTTTTCATCAAATGGAATTTTTGTGACCCCGTTAACCAGAACAAACCAGGCTTTCGTTCATGATCACAGATTATTTTTATATAGGAAAACAGGTTAGGAGCGTATTGAACCTCATCAATCAGGATGGGAGGGGGATTTCTTTTAAAGAACAACTCAGGGTCTTTCTGTGCTAGAGCTCTCTCATTAAGATCGTCCAAGGTAACATAGCGTCTGTCTGGCGAGGCACAATGCTGAAGGAGGGTTGTTTTCCCCACTTGCCTTGGTCCTGTTATCATGACCACGGGAAAAGTGGAGGAGGCTTGCTTTAGAGAGGCTTCCATTGTGCGTTTGATATACATTTCGTAAAATCCTACATCTCACTGTAAGATTAGACAGAAATTGATTTTTTGTCAAGAAACTCTTCTTAAGAAGTCCATGCTATTGTGTTTGAAAGTAAGTGCCAAAAACAGAAGTTCTTGCCATTTTTTCCTCAACCTTTTATAAGAGAAGTCATGAAACATCATCCGCTTGTCATTTTGAAGTGTCCTGACTGTCAATGTAAGTTTGAAATAGAATCTAAGGCGCTTGGTCCCTCTGGAAAAAAAGTAAGATGTTCTGAGTGCGGCTGTAAATGGTTTCAGTCCCCAGATGACACAGAAGACTCCATCAACTTTCTCAAAAATGTGCCCGAGAATTTCTCGGAGAAGTCCCTGAGAACGTTGGGAAGGAGTGAGGTTCCAGCCATTGAAAGGCCCCCTCTTTTTCAAGAAAATGAGGCTTTTAAAATTGAGGCAGCTCTTGAGAATGAGGCTGCGGAAAATGAGGCGGCTTCCCCCAGTAAATTTGTATTCTTTCTTCTTCTCGTGAGTGCGCTTCTGGCGACTCTTTTCTTCCTCAGGAATACCATCGTTCAAATAATCCCAAAAGCGAGACCTTTTTATGAGAAGGTGGGTATTCCGATCCAAGTTGTTGAGGGCTTTGAGCTGCGTGCCACGCGGTGGCGGCTCCAAAAAAGTGAAGATGGGAGTCAGATGGTTCTGGTTCAGGGAGAAATGGTTAATGCCTCTAATCGTGTTTTAAAGCTACCTCTTGTGCAAATGACCATGAGGGGGACAGGAAAATGTATGCCCCTAAATATGATGGAGAAACTTTTTAAAAAGAAATCTGTCAATGGAATCTGCACGCTGGATAAACGTACCTTAGAGGTGGGTAAAACGAGGGTGCTGCCAGGACAGGTGATTCCCTTCGAGGCAGGATATCCCTCAGATGAAGACAACAAAGTTACAGAGATTCTTCTGAAATTTAAACCATCCAATGGGAGTTAGGAGTTAGTTATGTTCAACGTTAAAGAATTTTACAAAAGCGAATTTCAGGAACATTTGGAATTAGTTAAGAAAACAGAAGAGGCAATTTATGAGCCTTTTGTGGCACTCCTCAATCATTGTGTGAAGGCTATTCAAAATGGCAACAAAATTTTGTTTTTTGGAAATGGAGGCAGTGCTGGGGATGCACAGCATTTAGCCACAGAATTGGTGGTGCGATATCGCCACAATCGCATTCCCATTGCGGCGTTGGCGTTGACTACAGATACATCAGCTTTGACTGCCATTGGAAATGATTTAGGTTTTGACCAGCTCTTTGCGCGACAAATTGAGGCGCTTGGAAAGGCAGGAGATGTGGCCATCGCCATCACCACCTCGGGGAAGAGTCCCAACGTGACTCTGGGACTTCAGATGGCCAAGAAAAAGGGATTGGTGCCGGCTGCGCTCACGGGCAAGGGTGGAGGAGATCTTCACGGTGTTGCAGAGCCTATGATTATTGTGCCCTCTCAAACGACAGCCCGAATCCAGGAAATGCATATCATGATCGGTCAGATGATCTGTGATGCATTGGAAAAAGAATTGAAACTTGAAACGTGGTCTTAAAAATTGGATCATCTTTTTACCCACATTCAGAAATTTAAAAAAGTATCCGTCCTCTGTGTGGGAGATTTGGTCTTGGACCATTTTGTTTATGGGGATGTTTCTCGTATCTCACCAGAAGCGCCCATTCCTGTGCTTCATGCGAATCGGGAGTTTTATACCCTTGGCATGGTGGGAAATGTGATGAACAATATCTTGGAGCTTCAAGGAAAGCCTCAGATAGTGTCTGTCATTGGAAATGATATGTCTGGTGGACAAGCGTTAGATCTTTTGAAAGAAAAGGGCGTGTCTCCCAAGGGTATTTTGAAAGTTTCAGATAGACCGACAATGGTGAAGTATCGCTACTCTGCCAAGGAACAACAGCTCTTGCGGGTGGACTATGAACAGGTGGGGGATTTCTCTGGGGATGTTTATAAAAAAATTGTGGATCAGGCACTGGCTGCCCTCCCAACAGTTCAGGTGATGATTTTGTCTGACTATGGGAAGGGACTTCTGCATCCGGAACATGTGATCAAGCCCTTGATGGAAGTGGCCTTGAAACAGGGGATTCCTGTGATTGTGGATCCCAAAGGATCAGACTATAAAATTTATAAAGGCGCAACAGTTATTACCCCCAATCGAAAAGAGCTTCAAGAGGCCACAAAAATGGCTACCAAAACAGATGAAGATGTAATTGCAGCGGCAAAATCTCTGCAAAAGAATGCCCATATTCAAAATGTGTTGGCAACCCGTAGCGAAGAAGGGATGACCCTCGTGGATGCCGATGGCAAGGTAGCCCATTTCCGCACAGCCCCACGGGAAGTATACGATGTGTCTGGAGCAGGAGACACAGTAGTGGCAACCCTTGCGGTGGCGCTCGGGTATGGATTGCCCCTGGAGCAAGCGGTACATTTGGCAAATCTAGCGGGAACCATTGTGGTGGGGAAGATTGGGACGGCAACTGTGAGCACCGAAGAATTGGAAGAGGCTCTGCGTCAAGAGGATTTGGATTCAGGATATTCTAAGATCATGACTTTATCGGGGGCTCAGGACCAAGTAAAGAAATGGCATAAAAAAGGTTTAAAAGTTGGGTTCACCAATGGGTGTTTTGATTTATTGCACTTAGGACATTTGGCGATTCTGCGGAAAGCCCGCCAAGAATGTGACCGTCTGATTGTGGCGGTGAATGCAGATAGCTCGGTGAAGAAACTGAAGGGAGAAACGCGGCCCGTTCAGAATGAAGAGACGCGCACAGAGATTCTAGCCGCTTTGGAATTTGTGGATCTTGTTGTGATCTTTTCCGAAGATACACCGTATAACCTCATCAAGGCTTTGGAGCCAGATATCTTGGTGAAAGGTGCGGATTATACGGTGGATAAGGTGGTGGGTGCAGACCTCGTCTTGAAGGGCGGCGGCCGTGTGGTGTTGGTGGACTTGGAAGCGGGACATAGCACGACGAATACGGTGAATCGGATGCGTCCACTCCCATAAAACCCCTATTACGTCGCGAAACTACGGGCTCTCTCATAGTCGGCATCTTATAAGCTGGCTCACGCGTCATTCAGTCGGTTGCCTATTCACATATAGGCGGCCCTCCCTCACTCCTAAATTGTTTAGAACCTGTCTTAATGGGTTTGCCGCAACGTTAAACGGATAGCAGAGATACGGAGGATGTTTTCACTGTAGATGCATTTTTTCTCAAAATCTTTTTGATGCAGGCTCTTTTACGTTGGCCATTGCGGAAAGTGATGAAGGCCTTAGAATTGGCAGTCATCCCGAGAATTTAGCACTTGTTTCCCATAAAAAAGGACAAGCTCTTTTCTTTCTATCTTCAGTCTTTGATAGGGTAATTAATGCGCCAGACTACTCACCTGCTTGGCATGACGTGATTCAAGTTAATGAAGAAGTGATCGGCAAACCTTTTGCCAGGTGGTCTGTTGTTGCCTTCATTGAGGTTCCAGGGGTAGAGCAATTACCACGCACTGAAACGCATAAGTTTTATGAAGAGATGTAAGACTCTGCAGAAAACAGTTCTTTATTTTCCAGATAAAAATCTGTCCAAAATTTTTTCATGGCTTTATCCATAGCTAAAGCCCTTTCTTCTAAGGTATCTGTTTCTGGAGGAAGCAAAGCATCTCCATAGATTCCTCTGATTTTTCTTTCATCATCCATCATAAACTGACGGTAATCCCGATCTCTAGTGTTATAGGTTCGACTTCCTTGTTGGGCATATTCTGTCTTCATTTTTTTCAAAAATTCTTCTTTTTGAGAGCTTCTTAGAATACCTTCAGGATCGTTCCAAGCAATGTCTGAAATGTTAGAGATAATCTCCAACTCTCCCATCTCTTCACGAAAATGACCCTCTGCATCATAAGGAACTTTCACCATACTTTGAGGATAGGCTACGCTAAACGTCAGGGTTCCAATCCCTTGTTTTAGAGAAGGTTTGCCAACATGGGCATCTTCATAAGAACCTTTTTGACAATCTAAGCGCACTTCAAGGCGTGTGTGATCTGATTCAACCTTTACATTTTCTACTTTTAACGAGAGAGACAAAGGAGACTCAGGGACGGATAGAATTGTCATATGAGGCCACTGTAGAAAGAAATCTTCTAAGTGAGCAGGCCAATTGATAGCATTAGCAACTAAATTCCAAAAAAGACGTCGTTCACAAAAAGGAAGGCTCTCTTCTCCAAGCCATGGACGAAAATTGAGGAGAGAAGGATGATTTTCATGGAGCATTAAGAAGATGGCTGCTTTATTGCGAGGAGGATTGTGAGAAGAATCATATAGCTTCCGAAGAATATTACGTTTAACAACCCACGGCCCATATTCCTTAATAGGAGGATATTGTTCTAAAACTTCTGGATGTTTCTTGAGACGATCTTCTTCATCAAAAATAGAGGAAGCGAATTCGTGTGTATGAGTAAACTCATGTCCTAAAAAGTCAGTAGATTCCCATATATTGCCTCCATGAACACCGCCTTTTTTCATATTAAAAGGTAATGCGGATATTTTGAGAGGAAAGGATCTACTTAGGAAGTTTCTCACATAGCGATCATAAGAAAATCCCCCTGTGGGATTGCATAAAATAGCTTCACAAAATCCAGCTCCTTGACGGAATTGCCGTGGTTGTTTTTGAAAATCATTCCAGGAAAGCCCAAACGTCTCATAATTAGATTCATTAACTACAAATAACGCAGGGAACCCATTCATGTACAGTCCCTCAATTCTATCATCAAGAACACTTAAATCTTTCCATCTCCCATTTTCCCGGAGGTCTTGATATCGACCCTCTTCCTCAGTTCCTTGGGCTTCCGATAGAAGAATGGCTAGCTGGACCGCCATAACCCTCATAAGCCCAATGGTCAGTTGATTTTCTTCAATAGCTTTAGAAGTTTGGACCCACAGGTGTCTTAGAGCGGGCAGATGATCGGGGGCATTTGTTTCAAGAAACGCTCTCACATAGCTATAATGCATACGAACCATAGGGGCAAGTCCTGGAACTATTGTTTTGGTTGGATGAATAGTCGTAAGGTCGATTTCTTCATAAGCTCTCACAAAGAGCTCTTCTTGTGCCTTCAAAGGCAAAACACGATCTCGTGGCAATTCCCGTTCTACTTCCTGAACTGCCGCTATGCTAGAAAAAGCAAAAAACAACCATAAAAGTACAAATTTTAAATTCATCAAAATCTCCTGACAGAATATATAGGCAATTAAAAGTTTCTT
>CAZEUR010000031.1:0-14836 GCA_964515175.1 uncultured Holosporaceae bacterium
CCTTCTTATTTACAACTTTTCTTCAAACTTACACAGACCTTCTGACAGCCTCTTTTGTTGATTAAGAGGAGCTAGCTTAGTTGAATAATTTCAACAGAAAACCCCGCGGATTCTATCTCTTTTTTAGCACATTCAATGGCAGATTCTCCTTCAAGAGCCTTCTCTAAATAAGTTAAAAGAATTTTATCGGGATGAAGAACATTAGAAACTTTGATTATCTTTTTAACAACCTCACTCTCAAATCCACTAGAGCGAGTTTTAGCTTCTCCAATGATAAACTGACCATTTAGAATGCATAAAAAGTCCATTTCTCTCTGATCTTTTTTATCCAAATAAATGTTTGTTTGGGGTAAATATGGAAAATATCCTGAACTTTTCTTCTCCAATCTTCCAAGAATTAAAATTTCTTGAAGAGACTCGGCTAATTGTTTGGAAATAGTAGTTGTGAATTCTTCAGATCCTTGCTTGCTAATTAAAAGATTCTTCTTTATCAGAAATTCTAAACCTCTTTCTAAAGATGATTTCTCCCAATTAAATTCATTCTTGCTTTTTCTCTTTGAACCTATTGTTCTTTTATCCTTTATTAGTTTTTCCCGGATTTTCTCTTCTATTTTCTGTTTTGAGATGGTACTTTTTCCTTCCAGAATTGGTTGCCAAAACGGGTCCTCTAGATAGAAAAAAGCTGTCCTTAAGTCTCCAAACATCTTGATTGTCTCTTGAAACAGTCTTCCTTTGTCTGAAATTCCAATAGGTGTTGGGCAAAGACGTGTAAAAATTTCCTTATCTTCTGGATTAGTAAGAGAGAAATTTTCTAGTGCAGTTTTACTATCTTTTTCATAATTTATAAAACTTATATTTCCGCTTAGGCCGATTCTGGAAATTTCTTTGAGTTTTTTCTTCTCTCTAAAGAAGGCTTCGCAAATAGAATTTCTACGGGGTAATTTCCAGATACCTTTGTGAGGAGCGTCAGAGATTTTAATCTCTATTTCAGTGACCCAAACTTCTCCTTTCTTTAAAAAAAATAGATTTTTATGTAAGGCTTCAAGATGGACTGGTTTTCCATAGTCTGAAGCTGCTTCAGAAGATCCTTCAAATTGTTTAGGGAAAATGTTCTCTGGCTCTGAAATAATCTCACAAGATATTACTTTATTTAAGTCTAGTTCTGATTTAATTTTTCTAAGTTCTTCAGTCGATAGAGAATAGGAGATTAGTGAGGTGCGAAGAAACTGATGTCTTTGTTGAAGCTGAGCTAGAAATTTTTTCAAAGAGGGCACAAAAAGCGGATTTTTTATGATTGACATGGGGATTCGAAGAGCTTTATGGGCAGGATCGTAGTCTTGGATCTCCGAATAATCAAAACGAGAATTCCAAAAATTCAATCGGTCTTCAAAGCTATCTCCTATAAATAGCTTGATCTCTCTGAAAGAGCTAGAGAGTTGTATAGAAGAGTAAGGAATATATTTACCTGAAAAATATGCAGGGGTATAAATCCGAGTATCTGTAGGATATTTTGCTATTTCATTAAGAAGAGAAATCTCATCTGACAGGATTCTCCCTCTATTTTTTGTTTTCGACAGAGGCTTTAAAGATTGTAATCCAATGCACCCAAATCCATTTTCAGCCTTTGTTACGTGATCCAAGGTGTTTTCTGAAAAACATCCAAAGTTGTCAGTTACAAACCCGCTATCAACAAAGCTTATTCTATCTTTCCAAAGGAGTTCTTTTTTGATGGGATCTGAATCAGAAAGAATAAGAGGTTCTAAAGATTTATAGACTGATGAAGAAGATATTGTTGTCAGAGAGTTTAGGGCGCTCATGCCAGTTTCTCTTGAATAGCGTGGCTGGTGAGGGTGTGGAGAGGAAATTCCCGATTGCTCGTGAATATAAAATTTAAAAGGACTTGTTTGGCTTAAAAGCTTTTTTCTGGTCTTGGGATTTAATTGTGCATATGAATAGATAATATCAGGATCATAATAGCAAAGCCATAACATATAATCCTCATTAATGTTACCACCATGAACTGGGACTATTAAAGATCTTAACCCGCCCCATCTTTCATAGCAGTTTCGAAAAATTTCATCCAAAATAACCAAAGAATCTTTGGAGTTTTCTACCAGATATGCGAAGCGGATGGGTCGAGATGATTTTTTGCAAATTGATATGGGCATTGCATCTTTTACCACATCTTTTTAAATATTAGGAACCAAATCAACTATCGTCCTTAAGTAAGTTTGTAAGATATTTAAGAATCGCTTGACTTTCTTCCTCCAAAAGTAGCACCAGGGTAGCACGGAGAAAAAATGGAAGATTTCAAAAACTTCTGAAACCCTATAAGAAAAGTGGCTCCTCGAACTGGACTCGAACCAGTGACCCAATGATTAACAGTCATTTGCTCTACCAACTGAGCTATCGAGGAACAGACCACTTTGTCTTTCCCTTAATTAACAAAAATTAGAGGAAAAATCCACAACTAAGTGGAGGCCGGGACCGGAATCGAACCGACGTACAAGGATTTGCAGTCCTCTGCATAACCACTCTGCCACCCGGCCTTCCAGAGGTTTATAGCGGAAATGAGGGCTAAAGTCATCTTTTTTAACTGCGAAGAAGTGTATCTAAAGCTCCCGATGCCTCTGCCTCATGTAAATCATCGCACCCGCCTATGGGGTGATCGCCGATAAATATTTGGGGCACTGTCTTGCGACCGCCGGATTTTGCGACCAACATTTCCCGGAGGTCCGGTTTATCCGTCACATCGATTTCCTCATACTTGAGGCCTTTGCGGTCCAGAAGCTTCTTTGCCTTGACGCAGTAGGGACAGTAATTGGTGGTGTAAATAGTGATTTTTTTCATTTCATACGACTCTTGCTGCAGAGATAACTCTGACCTCTTTCACTCCCGCTTTTATCAGAGTCTTGGCGCAAGCGTCAAGGGTGGCGCCGGTGGTGATGACATCATCTATGAGCACAAGAGTTTTTCCTTGGATTATGGGAATGGCAGAGGCGGGCACGTGAAAGGCCCCGCGTACATTGTCTTGCCGTTGCTTTGGGGTAAGGGATCCTTGAGTGGGTGTGCGCCTCACGCGTTCTAAAACTTTGAGCTTTGTGGGCACGTTGCTGAGTTTGCTGATTTCTTTAGAAAGAATGGCCGCTTGATTATATCCTCGCTTCAAAAGTCTGGTCCAATGGAGGGGAATGGGGATCAGAAAATCTACATTTCTCAAAATATCTTCGCTGTGTGTGTACATCCATTGAGCCAAGAGGGGGCCCATGTGGATGGCATTATGATGTTTGAAGGAAAGGATAAGTTTCCGAGAAAAGTCATCATATCTAAATACGGCCCGGGTGGCCTTAAAGGCAGGGGGGTTAGAGAGGCATTTAGCACATTTCAAGTCATTGACGGCAGATCCAAACTCAAAAGGCTTCGCGCATTGGGGGCAATAGGGGGCGGAAATGAACTGGATTTGAGACCAACACGGACCACAGGCTGTTTTATTCTCGGACACTAGGGTGCGGCAAAAAGGACAAACGGGAGGAAGAACAAAATTGAGGAGTTTTTGGCCAAGGAAAAAAGCCATAGATCACACGTCTTCCATCTCCGGGATCTTTACTCGGAGAAGCGTCAATTGGTTGTCTTCTCGGCGGAGAACTTTGAATTCAATGCCGTAAAACTTGAAAGACTGCCCCACCTTTGGGATAGCCCGGCTTTCATTAATCACAAGGCCTGCGAGCGTGGAGGCCTCTTCATCGGGCACTTCTAGGCCAAATTGACGGTTAAAGTCTCGGACCGTGACGGAGCCATCCACAAGATACGCATGCTCTTTGGTGCGGCGGATGTCGCTGTTTTTTAAATCGTGTTCATCATCAATTTCACCCACAATTTCTTCCAAGATATCTTCGAGAGTTACGATGCCACAGAAAGCCCCATATTCATCTACCACCAAGGCCAAATGGTGCCGCTTTTGACGAAAGGCCTGCATTTGGTACAGAAGGGGGGTAGTCTCGGGAATAAACCAAGGTGACACACATGCTTTTTTGATATCCAGTTTTTTCTGGCTATGGGAGGCTTTCACAAATTCTTTGAGGAATGTTTTAATGTGGATAACGCCCACGATATTTTCAGGGCTCCCTTTCCAAACGGGCAGACGGCTGTAAGGGCTTTTTAAAACCTGCTGATAAACTTTCTCAATGGATTGATCCGCATCGATCATTTCTACATCGGATCTATGGATCATGATTTCTTTCACCAAAACAGAAGATAAGTCCAGGATGCTATGGAGCATGACACTTTCTTTTTGGAGCTTTTCTTTGCCATGCAGGTCAATGGCGCTGCGGAGTTCCTCTAGCGTTGAAGACCATCCCTCTGGTTGAGGGGTGGGAGATCCAAACAAAGCGAGGGCCCTTTCCGAGATGATGCTCACGATGCTCATGAGAGGGCTGAGAATTTTCAGACAAAATTTGATGGCCGGTGCAATTTTAAGGATTAAAGACTCAGCGTGGGTTATGGTGTACATCTTTGGCATGACTTCTAGAAAAATAATCAGAAGTAGCGTCATGATGCCAGAGGCAATGGCCACGCCTACTTCGTCAAAAAGTTTGGTAAAAATGGCGGTGGCAAGGGCTGTTGCTAGCATGTTGGTGGCATTGTTCCCAATTAAAATGCTTCCAATCACATGGTTCATTTTGTGCGTGAGCTGTTCAATAGATTTTGCCCGCATGTTACCTTTTTTGGCGAGACGATAGATTCGGGGGCGTGAAAATGCGGTTAAAGCGGTCTCTGCTGCTGATAAAAAAGAAGAAAGAAGAAAGAGAGAAATGGCTAAAAAAAGGGAAATCCAAAGAAAAAAAGTCATAAATTAATAGGGTTCCTGAAATTTTTTGTTCATAAAACGGAATCTCCTCAGTATACTTGGCTCAGAACAGAAAGAGAAGTTTTTATGTTAAAGATCTCAATTATTGGAACAGGGGCATGGGGCACCGCCCTCAGCATGGTGGCGTATCGTGCGGGTTCTTCTGTGACTCTTATAGGCCATCGCCCAGAAACAATCGCGTCTCTAGAAAAGCATCGTCATATAAAGGCGTTTCCTCATGTCAGCATTCCAAAGGATATAGGTCTTAGCCTTTCTTTGGATAGTGTAAAGACGGCTGATATCTTAATCATTGCTACGCCTGCCCAAAAGATAAGAGGGCTTTTGGAGACATTAAAGCTGATTCTTTCTCACAAGACTATTTTGGTAATTGCCTCCAAGGGTATTGAGCAAGGAACAGGGTTCCTCATGAGTGAGGTGGTGGATGAGGTTTTGGGGGGCCGTCCTTTGTGTGTGCTTTCGGGTCCTAACTTTGCCCACGAAGTGGCAGAAAATTTGCCCACAGCTACCACAATGGGATACAGAGGGGATGTTGATATGAAGACAGTACTCACAGGATTATCCCAAAAGAATTTTCGGATTTATCCCAATGACGATATTATTGGGGTTCAAACCGCCGGGGCCATCAAAAATGTATTGGCCATCGCCTGTGGGATTGTGCGTGCTCAGGGCCTTGGAGAAAATGCATTGGCATCCCTTATTTCTCGGGGGCTTCAAGAGATTGCACGGTTAGGGATTGCCAAAGGGGCCCATTTAAAAACATTCCTAGGCCTGTCTGGTGTGGGGGATGTGATGCTTACCTGTGGAGGGACACACTCTCGGAATTTTAAGTTTGGCCTTCAGATCGGTAAAAGCACAGAACCTTCTTCTTTCGCCACCACAGTGGAGGGAGTTCCCACCGCTGAGGCCCTCCATGAATTAGCGCAAAGGCTCAAAGTAGAGATGCCCATCTCTGAAATGGTTTATAAAATTCTTTGCACGAAAATGCCTGTGACTGAGGCTATCGATACGCTTTTATCTCGACCCTCTGAAATGGAATGACGGGTTAAAAAAGAATTTCTGAAATTCGGGCCTTTGCTGTTTTTTTTGAGTGGTTTGGAAACAAGTATTGGGTGCCCAAAAGGGGAGAAAAATATCATTGACTTTATACGTGCCCGTAAAACTACGGGGCTTGCCCCGTGGAGCGGTCACGGGAAAATTTCCTCTTTAGAGCCTACTTTGTCTCTCGTGGTTGGGAATCCACTAGTTCCAGTAACTCGATTTCTTCTGCGGAAGATGCCGCCCCTAAGTCTTTGAACTTTCGGGCAGTAACGAGGACTCGACGCTCTAAGGTTCCCAGCGTCTGATTGTAGCAGTCCACCGCACCACTGAGATGTTTTCCAACTTTACTAAAGTGATCACTCATGTCCCCAATACGTTTATGCAGTTCCTGCCCTAAGTCGCTGATTTCTTTGGCGTTTTGGGCCAGTCTTTCTTGACGCCACCCATAAGAGACAGCCCGTAAAAGAGCGATTAAAGTGGTTGGTGTGGCCAAAATAACCTTTTGTTCAGCCCCCAGCTCAATGAGCGAGGGATCCTGTTCGAGAGCGGCACTAAAGAAGGTTTCGCCGGGCAAGAACAAGACCACAAATTCGGGAGAAGGCTGGAATTTATCCCAATACGCCTTGGAGGATAATTTCATAATATGGGTTCTTACTTGTTTTGCATGTTGTTGGAGTTTTACGGTTCTCAAGGTCTTATCATCGGTTTCCAAAGATTCTAAATAAGCATTCAGAGGAGCTTTTGCATCCACCACAATTTTCTTACCTCCCGGTAAAGAGACGACGATATCTGGGCGAAAACGCGTTTCATCGGAGGTGGTTTCCACTTGTTCCGTAAAATCACAGTGCGGGAGCATGCCTGCCATCTCCACCACACGGCGCAGCTGGATTTCTCCCCATCGGCCTCGTACATTGGGTGTTTTTAAGGCATTCACCAGATTGGATGTTTCCGTGCGTAATTCTTTTTGGGTGGAAATGAGATCTGTCACTTGTTGCTTAAGGGATTCATATGCTCCCACACGGACTTTTTCCAATTCGTGGATCTTTTTATCAACGCCTGAGAGAACTTCTTTAACGGGCGTTAGTAGTTCTTGAATGGCTTTGTGTCGCCCCTCCATGTCCCCTTTTGCCACTTCTTGGAATTTGCCTAAAGTGGTTTCTGCGAGTTGTAGGAAAGAACTATTGTTCATGTGGAGGGCTTCGGCGGAGAGCGCCTTAAAAGAGACTTTAAGATTTTCCTCAAGCTTCGCTCTTTCGTGGATTTCTTTTTCCGCTTGGATCAGGGCCGTTTTCAGATGGGAATTTTCCCTCTCTAAGGCCAGATTCATTTGATGTTGGGCGAGAAGATCCCTTTCTAACTCCAAGACTCGTTTGGCCTTTTCTTCGGCCAATGTCCGTTGAACAATCGTCTCCTTCTTGCCCCATTGAAAAAGAAGGAGAAAAGATATTCCCGCAATGGCGGCCATAAGACCTAAAAAAATCATTATCATGTGTGTTTTCCTTGCTTGTACTCTATACAGAAAAAGTATACCCTAATATGAGATTTTAAGCGTACATTTTCAGAGGGGTATCATGAGTCAATCCATCATCCAGGCTACTTTAGGTATTTGTTTTTTTGTGTCTGTGTGCTGGGCGCTGAGTGAGAACCGAAAATCTGTGAAATTTAAGCAGGTTGGAGGGGGGCTTCTGATCCAAGCGTTATTGGCGGTGATTATCCTCCGTGTGCCTTTTGTGAGGGGTATATTTTCTTATATTAGCGAAGGGGTAACAGCCCTGAAAGAGGCCACCTTGCAAGGAACAACCTTTGTTTTTGGGTACTTGGGAGGTGCTTCCATTCCTTTTGAGGCCAAAGGAAATACTTTTATTTTTGCCTTTCAAGCCCTCCCCATGCTGATTGTTATCAGTGCTTTGTCCATGTTACTTTTCCATTGGGGGATTTTGCCACGTTTGGTGAAGGGGATCTCTTGGGCTTTCCGAAAAACTCTGGGTATTGGGGGTGCTTTGGGAGTGTGCAGCGCGGCCAAAGTCTTCTTAGGCCAAACGGATGCGCCTTTGGTTGTGCGGCCCTATTTAAAGAACATGGAACGAAGTGAGATTTTTTCCATCATGTGTATGGGATTTGCAACCACGTCCGCCACCATTATTGGTCTTTATGCTCTGGTTCTTGAAAAAGTGGTTCCCCACTCCATGATCCATATTTTGACAGCTTCTCTCATCAGTGTGCCGGCGGCTTTGACGTTGTCTCGGATTGTGGTCCCTGCGAATCAAAAAACAGAAGGTAACCTTATTATGCCTTATGAGTTTTCAGGATCTATGGATGCGGTGGCGAAGGGGACTGCCGATGGCACGCGACTTTTCATTAATATTATCGCCATGTTGATCGTCTTCGTGGCCCTTGTGGCCCTTGTGAATAAGATCTTGGGACTCTTCCCGGACTTTATGGGGAGCGCCATTACGTTGCAACGGGTCTTGGGGGTGTTTATGTCCCCCGTGGCCTGGCTCATGGGAATTCCTTGGCATGAAGCGAATCTGGCAGGAAGTCTGCTTGGGATTAAAACGGTCCTCAATGAGTTCTTTGCCTTTACAGAACTTGCAACGGTGGGAGACACTGGACTAAGCGTTCATTCTCGGATCATCATGACCTATGCCATCTGCGGCTTTGCCAACATCAGTAGTATTGGTATTATGATCGGAGGATTGGGAGGTCTGGTCCCAGAGAAGCGAGAGGAAATTATATCCCTCAGCTGGAAGGCCCTTGTGGTGGGAACCCTTTCTTCTTGCCTTAGTGGCACCGTTGTTGGGATCCTTTTGTGGATTCAAGGCTAGGTGTCGGAGTTTCGCCTGCAGTCTGAGTTTCAACCGGCGGGAGATCAACCTGCTGCCATCGAGAAAATTGTCACACGACTGGAGGAGGGGGTCCAAAACCAGGTATTGCTGGGGGTGACAGGGTCGGGCAAGACCTTTACTATGGCTACCGTTATTCAGAGAGTTCAACAACCAACCCTCGTTCTTGCGCCAAATAAAACCTTGGCAGCTCAATTGTATGGGGAAATGAAAGAATTTTTCCCTGATAATGCTGTTGAATATTTCGTTTCCTATTACGATTACTATCAACCGGAAGCCTATGTGCCAAGGCGGGATCTTTATATTGAAAAAGAAGCTACCATCAATGAGCAGATCGACCGCATGCGGCATAGCGCTACACGGGCGTTGCTCGAGCGAAAAGATGTGATTATCGTGGCGAGCGTTTCCTGTATCTATGGGCTAGGAGACGTAGAAACCTATAGCCAGATGGCGCTTACGGTCAAAGCAGCCATGACGCTGGATCGGCAAGAGTTTTTGCGGAGTTTAGTGGAGCTTCAATATAAACGGAATGATGTGGATTTTTCCAGAGGTGCTTTCCGAGTGCGGGGGGATACGGTGGAGGTATTTCCCTCCCACTATGAAGATCGGGCTTGGAGATTTTCTTTCTTTGACGATGTGGTGGAAGAGATTTTTGAAGTGGATCCTCTCACGGGCAAAAAAACAACCACCTTGCCTTCCGTGACCATTTACCCCAATAGCCATTATGTGACGCCCAAGCCCACCATTCAGCAAGCGCTGAAGAAAATTAAATCAGACCTGCAGGCACGGATCCTTGAGTTTGAGGGCATGGGAAAACTGTTGGAAGCCCAACGGATTCGGGAGCGGGTGACTTTTGATATAGAGCTCCTAGAAACCACTGGCATGTGTCCAGGAATTGAAAACTATTCCCGGTATTTGACAGGACGGGCGCCAGGTCAGCCACCCCCTACACTTTTTGAGTATTTGCCTTCAGATGGGCTGCTGATTGTGGATGAAAGCCACATCAGCATTCCACAGCTTCAAGGCATGTATCGAGGCGATCAGGCCCGAAAAATTAACCTGTCTGAATATGGGTTTCGGTTGCCGGCGTGTTTGGACAATAGGCCCCTCAAGTTTGAGGAATGGGATGAAATTCGCCCTCAGACGGTGTTTGTATCCGCAACCCCGGCTCCTTGGGAGTTGGATCAAGCGGGAGGTGTCTATACGGAGCAGGTGATCAGGCCTACGGGGCTCTTGGATCCCGTGTGTATTGTAAGACCTACGGAAACGCAAGTGGATGATTTGATTGCAGAATGCCTAGCCGCAGCAAAACGGAATGAACGAGTGTTGGTTACTACGCTTACAAAAAAGATGGCGGAGGCTTTAACCACTTATTTGTCAGAAGTGGGGCTGAAGGTGAGATATATCCACTCCGATGTGGATACAATGGAACGCATTGAGATTATCCGGGATTTACGGTTGGGGATCTTTGATGTGCTTGTGGGGATTAACCTTCTCCGGGAAGGACTTGATATCCCGGAATGCTCTCTGGTGGCGATTCTAGACGCTGATAAAGAAGGATTTTTGCGCTCTAAAACATCTTTGATCCAAACCATTGGACGCGCCGCGCGCCATGTGGGAGGCCGAGCTATTCTGTATGCGGATCGCATAACGGGATCCATGGAAGCAGCCATCCAGGAAAATGAACGCCGGCGCGAACGACAACAGCAGTATAATCTCCTTCATGGGATTACCCCAGAAAGCATCAAGAAAAACATTACCAATATTATGGGAAGTGTTTATGAAAAAGACCATGTGACCGTTGATATGGATGCACCTCTTCTGGAGGGAAAAGCCCTGAAGGCTCACGTGAAGAAGCTCGAGAAAAATATGTTAAAGGCAGCGTCTGATCTGGATTTCGAAACGGCCGCCCGTTTGCGTGATGAGATTAAGAGACTGGAAATGGGGGCGTTGAAGATATGAAATCAAACGGCGTTAAGCTTGTTCTTCTAGATCGAGATGGCGTTATCAATGTGGATCGTCCAAAATCCGTGAAATCTCTTGCGGAATTTGAATTCATTCCAGGCAGCATAGAGGCCATGAAAAAACTCCAAAAGGCAGGATTTAAAATGGCCGTTATTACGAATCAACGGTGTGTGGGCCGAGGGGATTTGTCTCCAGAGGGATTAGAAGAGATTCATGCGCACATGAGGCAAGCATTAGCAAAAGAAGGCGTCATTCTTGAAATGATTTTTGCCTGCACGGATCATCCGGATCGGCCTACACGCCGCATGAAGCCAAATCCGGGGATGCTGGAGGAGGCAATGACGCATTTTGCAGCCAAGCCAAAAGACACCTATATGATTGGTGATCAGATGACGGACATGAGGGCGGCTTATGCAGCGGGATGTGCCCGTCATCTTGTGTTAACAGGACACGGTGACAGAACTCTTCAGAATCTAGAGCTTCAGAGTTTCGAGCCAGTGGTTGTTCATAAGGATTTGAGTGAGGCGGTGGATTATATTTTGAAGGAACCCATTGTGAATTAGGTTTAAAAAAGATGGGCTTCACGTCGGCGTTTCACGCTTCCTCTGAGAGACGAGCCGAGACAACAAAAAACCCCCTGGAATTTCTTCCAGAGGGTTTTTCTTTTTACAGAATACTTCGTTTAACTGTTCTTATCGTGTGTTAACGCTTTGAACTTTGTGCTCAATCCGAAGACAGAGAGGATCCAAAGGACCACCACACCCAAAACGATGGGGGCAATGATCGGCACGAGTTGGTACAAGGCGCTTCCAGCGAAAGCGGTCAAAAGACCCATCTGGATGTAGGCACCACCTGATTTACCGCCTCGTCCACCGATCACGTCAACAGCAGCTTTTCCTTTAACCTTGAGTTCTGGGTCAAGAGGAATGTAGGCCATTTCCTTTGTTGGATCGAACAAGGAATACTTCACAGCCTTACCAAAGGCATTCACGAAGAGACCAAGCCCCACCACGAATACGATCAGTTCCCGCTTAATAACACCTTGAGAGATGGCATCCACAATCTTCATACCATCAGGAAGAAGGGTGTTGTTGTAGAAGATCACACTGAAGAAACCCAAGATTCCAACTAACAGAACCGCAGGGGTAATGAGAGCTGCTGTTCTCCAGGAGAATCGACGGAGAATGTTACTTCCAGCCAACATCAAGAAGATAGCGATCAATCCAGTTACGGTTGAAAGGCCTCCCATGACAGCGTTGTAGTCGTTCTCATTTGGATAGGCTATCTTGATCTGACCTTTCCATACGCCTTCGAAAAGGTTAATGGAAACGCCGTAGGCAAGAACCAAACAGGCAATGAGTCCAAGGTAAGGAGACTTCAGGATTTCTTTGAAGCTTTCCATCACAGAAAGTTTCGCTTTCTTCCCTTTCTTTTCGCCCATAGCTTCCGGGTCATAATACCTTTTGTCTGTCAGAACATTCCGGTTGATCCAGTAGAAGGTGTAGAGGAGAAGAGCTCCTGCAACGATCACAAGACCCATCAGGTACTTTAAGCTGAGTCCCCAAGCATCCGTTTGAGACAAGCCCATGCCCTGAGTGATCCGAGAGAAATAGATGATAGACGGACCAGAAAAGAGCAATCCAAAGTTACCCAAGAATCCAAACATTCCATAGAAACGTTTAGCTTCTTTTACAGGGGTAATGGCGTTGGCAAACTGCCAGAAGAGTAGGGACAAAACAGCACTTCCCCACAGCTCAGACAGGATATAGAACAAGCTATACGTCCAGTTTCCGATGAGCGGAATGATCCACGTCAAGTAAGGATACGCCGCTTGATATTGGTAAATGGTCTCGATGCTCATGTGAAGGGCATCCTTGTTAGGATAGATCACAAAGGCAAAGGCTCCAAAGTACACCAAGAAGGGCAAAGCTGTTGCATAGAACAAACCTTCCCGATTGAAGATGTTGGCGCCTTTTGTGTAGAGAATCATGAATACAATGGCCGAGAAGGTAACCCCAATACCCTTGATGAAGGATAAGGCTTCCGCACCGGATCCAGGCGCATTCACAACGATGGCGTCTTTTGTGTCCCGAAGTACGGTGTAAATGAACAACGTACAGAACATCATAAGCCCCATTGGTAGGAACTTTTTAAGCTCGTAGTTATGGATAGGCCAAAGGGCCGCTCTCCATCCTTTAAATTCTGGCTTTTCAGCAGTTTTTGTAGACATTTTTAATCCTTTTTCTTTTTTAAAAAACGAACAAACGCCAGAAGCTTCCTGAAGCTCACTGGACGTTTATTCTTATTCGCATGTATCGCGCCCATTGTCAACGGCTTTGTTAAATCACCCCTTATTTCTTGGGAGGGTTTTGATCGACAAATTCCATTATATATTTCAAGCTTCCAAAGAAACGCTCCTCTATTGTAGTGGCAGAAGATTTTGGATCCAGAAAGTTTTCATACCATACGGGAAGATAGTCCTTATCAGTTTGATTCAAATAGCGGTATAGCGTCTGCGTCCAAAGAGGTAAAAAGAGAGGGGCTTCCTTTAACTCTTTTTCAACTTTTTGAGCAGTGTTTGTCCAAGTAGTGTCTGCTTTTTTCTCCGTATTTGACCACCCAAGCAGGCCCATTGTAACTGCAGAGAGGCTGGGCATAACTTCCCGATTTTGAGTGAAACAGCGGAGTATCCAATCCCTACTTTCGAGGGAAAGACCTGCTAGACAACTAAGGTGCTTATTTACTGCCTCTTCATTGTAAGTTCCATCTGGGTTTTCACAGGATTTGAGAAAATCTCTGTCTTGGGCCAGATAGTCTTCAAACCATCCAAGAGGAATCTTATGCTCTAGAGCTAAAAATTTCAGTAAGTTGTCACTCCTACGGTTCACGAGAGCTTTGAAAGAAAGACGTTGATCCACCTCTAACCAGGTTCTTTCTAGATAAAATAAAATAGCATCCCAACCATCAAAATAGGCAGTACGAATGCCCACTTTTATCGGCCTGCATAAAGAAGTTGCGTACTGTAGAGCCACGTCAGGGGGTAAAGAAATCTCTTTTCTAGACAATGCAGAGCACTGTAGACATTTATGACGCTCCGCCAAAATCTTGTCATAGGCAAGCTGAACGCCTCTTTTCTCAAGGTCTTTATCACCGGGCTCCGATTCTCCATTCAAAATACTTTCAGAAAGAGTCTGCAGACTATCAATGGCTTCTATAAAAGGTATTACACTTTGAGTCGGCGTGCCCCTAAAGTGCGGCGGTATGAACTTTGCCTCAAAAATTTTCAGCTTTTCTTTAAAATCAATCGCATAATATGCATGGAAATACTCCACGATATTATCGTCCATGGAAATGAACTGAGGCCTTCCTTTAATGCAGACATCAGTTATTTTCTTGCGCCAGAATTTTTTCGACTCCTCTTGGTAGTTGAGAGAATTAGACCAATCGCCCGCTCGCTGCCTATTGATCTGCATTTCTTCTTCGGAGGGGAGAGATCTCTCTTGTATGCACTTAAAATAATCGGAACCTATTCTTTTAGCATCGCACCTCTGGTCCCCGATTCCGTTTCCTAGAACCTCTAGGAGGAATTCCCGGAAGATAATATTTCTTTTGCCCATGAGACCGCAAGCTCTTTCCAAGCCAATTTCATAGCAGTTGGATAAGAGGGTTTCCGCTTCTTTTTTGCTTTCTAGTGTAAGACTTTCTTCTTGAATTTTTTTTGATAGTTCCAGAGCCTCTCTTGTGGATCTTCTAAACGCATCAATATCTAGAGAGTCCTTGATAGAAGTCAGATTTTTTTTCATAGTCGCTAGGTTGCTTAAAAGAGCTTTAATGGCCTCTCCGACCAATTTTTTGCCCTAAATTTATCAGGTTCAGAAGCAGTGGATTGTGGGTGTAAAATAGCCTTGGCGGCGGCGATTTTTTTCACAGGGTCATTCAAGTCTTGAGCGATCTGTAACTGCTCTAGGTAGGGGACCTTATACGCTGTTGGTTGGAGCAAAGAAGGACTCACAGAGCGAAATGCACAGCTCCCTTCCCCTTCTTCCGTGGCTCCAAAAATAGGAGATGCTAGGTTCTGTGAACATTTCTTAGGAGGGAAGTAAGAAAGTTGGTAGTATCCGTT